>NZ_JBIAQQ010000022.1:0-166205 GCF_042889165.1 Streptomyces sp. NPDC002669
GGGCGTGCCCGGCACGACACTGACGGCCGTGGGCGTCATCAGCTCGGCGACACTTCGGTGCCTCATCCCCGGTCCCCTTTCCCGTGCCTCGGTCCCATGGCTGCCACCTCTCATGATCGGCCCCCGGAGGCGGGAGGAGGGCCGACCGGTCCCCGGGGACGCCCGTTGCCGTTCTGTGGTGCGGCTCCGGTCCTTTCGGCGATCCGGTGCCGGACGGTGGCCGTCAGGGCGGTCAGCCGGGCCGACACCGCGGGTGCGGGCGCCATCGGGGCCGCGATGCGCCGCGCTTTCTCCGGCAGGGCCGAGAGGTCGGCCTCGAAGCGGGCACGGGCGGCCGCCGGGGTGTCGGGGGGCTCCGTCCGGAGTCCGCCGCGCATCACGGTCCGCAGCAGCGGCTCCGTCCCCTCGGGCGGTGTCTCGTCGGCCAGGCCGATCACGTCCCGGAGCCCCGGGCCGCGGAAGACCTGCTTCGGACCCGGCGCGGTGACCTTGGCGGACGAGAGCTTCATGACGGGCCGGCCGTCGTACTCGACGAGTTTGTACGCCGCGTCCAGGTAGGGGGCGTCGGCGGCCGTGCCGACCTTCGTGCCGACGGCGTAGGCGTCGATCGGCGCACCCTCCCTCACGAACCGGTCGACGCCGTACTCGTCCAGGCCGCCGCTCGCGATGATGCGGACATCGGCCAGCCCGGCCGCGTCGAGTGCGGTACGGGCCCGGCGGGCCAGATCGCCCAGATCGCCGCTGTCGAGCCGGATCGCGCACCCCCTCCCGAGCCCGAGGGCCGTGAACACGCGCGCGGCCGTGGCCACTCCGCGATCGGTGTCGTACGTGTCGACCAGGAAGGTCACCGGCCCCGGATGGGTGCGGGAGAAGGCACAAAACGCCTCCTCCTCCGAAGGGAAGCTCTCGATGTACGAGTGGGCCATCGTGCCGACGGCGGGAATGCCGTACCGGCATGCGGCGGCGACGTTGCTGGTGCCCGCGAACCCGACCAGGGCGCACAGCCGTGCCGCCTGCATGCCCGCCTCGGGCCCGTGGGTCCGGCGCAGCGAGAAGTCCACCAGGGGCCGCCCGGCGGCGGCCAGCACACACCGGGCCGCCTTGGAGGCGACCGCCGTCTGGTGGCACAGCAGGGACAGCAGGTACGTCTCCACCAACTGGGCCTGCGGCAGCGGGGCGGTGACCTCGAGCAGCGGTTCACCGGGGAGGACGATCCGGCCCTCCGGCACGGCCCGGACTTGACCGCCGAAAGAGAGGTCGCACAACGGTTCGAGGTCCGCCGCGGGGCGCCGCATCGCTTCCGCGAACTGCTCCGCGTCCGAACGGCCCACTCTGAAGCGGGAGAGGCAGTCGAGTGCCGGTTCCAGCCCCGCGGCGACCAGGAACCCGCGCCTCGGGGGCAGGGCGCGCACGAAAAGGCTGAACGTGGCCGGTGCCCGCATGCCCTCCCGCAGGTACGAGAGCGCCATGGTGACCTCGTACAGGTCGGTGGACGTCACTTCGGGGACGCCCCGGGGACGGCGCGCCCCGGCTACGCGTCGGCGTCCGCGGTGAGCTCGCATCGTACGTCCACCACCCCTTCGACAGCCCGCGCCAGCCGAGTCGCGACCGGGACGAGCGTGCTGTCGCGCACGTTGCCGGTCAGGGTGACGACACCGGCCTCGGCGCGGACGTCGACCCGGTTGCGGGACAGGGGGAACACCTGCGCGATGACATCGCGACGGACCTCGGTGGCGAGTTCCTCGTCCGGACGGAGGAAGACCTTGAGCAGGTCGGCACGGCTCACGATGCCCTGGAGAGTGCCGTGGGCGTCGACGACCGGCAGCCGTTTGACGCGTCGGGTGGCCATCAGCCGGGCGGCCTGCGGCAGCGGGGCTCCGGGACCGACGGTGACCGCGGGCGAGGTCATCAGGTCCTCGGCCCGGTCGGAACCGGCCTTCGCGGTGGCGTCGGGCCTCCGCAGCTGCTCGATGAGGCCGAGGCGATGGTCGTGGAACTCCTCCTTGAGAATCAGGTCCGCCTCGGACACGACTCCGACGACACGGCCCTCCCCCTCGACCACGGGGAGCGCGGTCACCTTCCACCGTTCCATGGTGGCGGCGATCTCCTTGAATTCCGCGCCGGGCCGGACGGCGACGACCTTCTTGGTCATCACGTCGGCGACGGTGAACGGCCGGGGGGCCATGGCTGTCTCCTTCGTCGGGCACGAGCCGGGTTCCGGACCGACGACCGGCCGGCCCTTCTCCCACAGCCTCTCGTGGGAGGCACGGAGGCCGGGAGGGCCGCGCAGGTCACACCGAGGGGCCGAAGGGCCCGGGTCAGCGGACCAGAACGGCCTCACCCGAGCGGGGCACGACGGCCGTCCAGCCCAGTTCGTGATCGATGCGGTCGCGCAGGGCCTCGGACGCGGCCGGTTCGCCGTGCACCAGGTACGTGGTGCGAGGGGCGGGGGCACCTCGGAGCCAGTCGATGACCTGCCCCGCGTCGGCGTGGGCGGAGAAGTGCGGTACGTCGGTGACCTCGGCCCGTACGGGCACGTACTCGCCGAACATCTTCAGCACGCGAGCACCGTCGACCAGATCCCGCGCCCGGGTGCCCGCCGCGGCGAATCCCACCACGACCACGGCATTGCGCGGGTCCGGGAGCAACCGGCGCAGGTGGTGCAGGACCCGGCCGCCAGTGGCCATGCCGGCGGAGGAGACGATGACGGCGGGGCCTGGCCCGCTGTTGATGTCGATGGACTCCTGAACCGTCCGGGCGGCGAGGAAGGGTGCCGGACTCAACGCGGCCTCTCCCCGGGTCAGGATCTCGGGCCGCAGCTCCGGGGACCGCTCGCGCACGGCATCGCGGTACACGTCGAGCGCGGCCAGGGCCATGGGGCTGTCCACGTACACGGGCACCGACCGGGGCAGCATGCCGCTCTCGCGCAGTCCGGTCAGTTCGTGCAGGACGACCTCGGTGCGGTCGATCGCGAAGGCGGGGATCACGACGGTCCCGCCGCGGGCGAGGGCACGCGCGATCACGGAGGCGAAGGCCGACCGCCCCGATTCCGGGTCGTGCCGACGGTCCCCGTACGTCGACTCCAGAAGCAGCACGTCGGCTCCCGAGAACGGTTCCGGGGGCAGCAGCAGCGGGTGACCGGGGCGCCCGAGATCGCCGGAGACGGCCAGCGTGTGTCCGTCCTCCAGGGTGAGGCCGACCCAGGACGAGCCGAGGATGTGCCCGCCGCGGTGCAGCATCAGCCGGATGCCCGCCATGATCCCGACGTCCTCGTCCAACGGGACCGGATCGAAGAACGACAAGGTCTTGTCGACGTCGGTTTCGTCGTACAGCGGCTTCGCGGGGCGGTGTTTCGACCAGCCGTGTTCGTCGGCGTGCCGGGCGGCCTCCAGCTGGAGCCCGGCGCTGTCGCGCAGCACGATCCCGGCGAGCCGGGCGGTGTGGGCGCTGGCAAGGATCGGCCCGCGGAAGCCCTGCCGGACCAGGCGTGGAAGATGACCGCAGTGGTCCAGGTGGGCGTGGGTGACGACCACGGCGCGGACATCGGCGGCGGCACGGCCCAGGGGCTCCCAGTTGCGTCGGCGAAGGTTTGCGAAACCCTGGAAGAGACCGCAGTCGAGAAGGCGCCGCGCGTGGTCGCTCTCGACCAGGAACTTGCTGCCGGTGACCGTTCCCACCCCGCCCAGGAAGCTGAGCAGGGCAGGACGCGGCACGGCGGCCACCGGGCTCGGGACTGCCTCGGACATGGCGGGCCCTCCTTCGTCACCCGGGCCGGTCGTACCGGTCCGCATCCACCCTCACCCCCTCCGGGACGGCGCGGCATGGGCCCGAGAGGGTCCTCCTGGGGGCCGACCGGCCCATGCACACCGTCCGGGCACGGCGGCAGCCTGAGGGTGGGCTCGGTGGGACGAACCCCACGGACGCCAAGGGAAGGCGGCTGTCATGAAGGCTCTGGTGTTCCAGGGGGCCGGCGGCATCGCGCGGCAGGACGTGCCGGACCCCGGCATCGAGGCCGCGTCCGACGCGATCGTCCGTGTCGACGCGGTCACCATCTGCGGCACCGACCTGCACATCGTCAAGGGGGACGTGCCGGCGGTCGAGCCCGGTCGCGTCCTCGGCCACGAGGCGGTGGGCACGGTGGTCGAGGCGGGCGGCGACGTCCGCACGGTACGACCGGGCGACCGTGTCCTGATCTC
This sequence comes from Streptomyces sp. NPDC002669, assembly GCF_042889165.1. Taxonomy (NCBI): domain Bacteria; kingdom Bacillati; phylum Actinomycetota; class Actinomycetes; order Kitasatosporales; family Streptomycetaceae; genus Streptomyces; species Streptomyces sp. NPDC002669. The sequence continues at coordinate 4,197 of NZ_JBIAQQ010000022.1, forward strand.
CTGCGTCTCCCCCTGCGGGCGTTGCCCGTTCTGCCGCGAGCGCCGCTACGGGCAGTGCCGGGGCGGGGGAGGCTGGGTCCTCGGACACACCGTCGACGGGACACAGGCGGAGTACGTCCGAGTGCCCTTCGCCGACCTGTCCGTCCACCCCCTTCCCGACGCGGTCGACAGCTTCGACGCCGTGCTCCTGGCCGACATCTTTCCCACCGCCTACGAGGTCGGTGTCCTCAACGGCGGCGTGCGGCCGGGGGACACGGTCGTCGTGGTCGGCGCGGGGCCCATCGGTCTCGCCGCGATCGTCACGGCGCGCCTCTACAGCCCGGGACGGATCGTGGCCGTGGACCTGTCGGAGTCCCGCCTCGCCGCCGCCCGCAGCCTGGGTGCCGACGCCACCGCGACGGCGGGGGAAGGACCGGAGCAGCTCGTGGCCGACCTGACCGACGGCCTGGGCGCCGATGTCGTGATGGAGGCCGTGGGAGTCCCGGAGACCTTCGAGATGTGCACGCGGATGGTCCGGCCGGGGGGCCGGGTCGCCAACATCGGTGTCCACGGCGGACCGGCGGCCCTCCACCTCGAAGACCTGTGGATCAAGGACGTCACCATCACCACCGGACTCGTCGACACGACATCGACGCCCATGCTGCTGCGCATGATGGCGGCCGGCCGGCTTCCCGCCGGGGAACTGATCACCCACCGGTTCGAACTCGGGCAGATGGAGGAGGCGTACGACGTCTTCGGCCGCGCCGCGGGGACCGGGGCGATCAAGGTCGTGCTCGGCGGTCCGCAGCACACGGCCGTCGAGACCGCGCGCTTCGCGGGCGCCGGATGAACGGCCGTGCCGGCTTCCCGCGGCCGCGGGGCGTCGTCCTCGACACCGACGGCGTGCTGCTCGCCTCCGCCGCCGTCCACGCGGCGGCGTGGAAGGCCGCGTTCGACGCCTGCCTCATGGAGTGGACCCCCGGGGAGCGGAGCGGGAAGCCGTTCGACGCCGACGTCGAGTACCGCCGGTTCGTCGACGGCAAGTCCCGGTACGACGGGGCCCGGGCGTTCCTGACGGCCCGGGGCATCAGCCTTCCCTCCGGCGAACCCGACGACCCTCCCGGCTGCGACACGGTCCGGGCCGTGGCAGCCCTCAAGGAACAGGCGTTCCAGGACACCCTGCGCAGGAAACCGGTCATCCCCTTCGAGGACGCCGGGCGGGCACTCACCGCCCTGCGCTCCCTCGGCGTGCCGTGCGCGGCGGTGTCGGCGTCCCGGCACGCCCGGGCACTGCTCACCACCGCCGGACTCGACCGGCTCCTCACCGTCGTCGTCGACGGCGAGGACATCGCCCGGCTCGGCCTCGCCGGAAAACCGGACCCCGCGCTCTTCCTGCACGCCGCCGGTCTCCTCGCCACCCGCCCCAAGGACTGCGCGGCCGTCGAGGACGCGCTCGCCGGAGTCTCGGCGGCCCGCGCCGGACGCTTCGGGCTCGTCGTCGGCCTCGATCGCACCCTCGACCGGCACCACACCGCAGCGCTGCGGGAACAGGGCGCCGACATGGTCGTCGCCGACCTCGCGGAACTGCTGGAGGCGGTGTGGGGGGTGCGTCCATGACCACGGCACGGATCTGGCGGTACGACGAATACGACCCGGCTCGGGAACGGCTGGTGGAAGCGCTCTGCACACTCGGCAACGGCAGGTTCGCCACCCGCGGTTCCGCGCCGGAGTGCACCGCCGACGCATTCCACTACCCGGGCACCTACCTCGCCGGCTGCTACGACCGGCGCACCTCCCTCGTCGCCGGCGAGCAGGTCGAGAACGAGGACCTCGTCAACCTGCCGAACTGGACGCTGCTGCGCTATCGCTGCCTCCCGGACGACAGCCCCCCGGGAGACTGGCTCACCCCGGACTCCGCGCAACTGCGCCATTACGGCGTACAGCTCGACCCGGGCCGGGGCGTCCTCACCCGGCGCCTCTTCTTCCAGGACGCCCAGGGGGGTGGTCTGCGGGTCGGCCACCTGCGGATCGTGCACATGGGAGACCCCGGGCTCGCGGCCCAGCTCACCACCTTCCACGCGTACGGGTGGACCGGTGCCGTCGAGGTCGAGGCAGCCCTGGACGGCGCCGTCACCAACGCCGGCGTCGAGCGCTACCGCCACCTGGAGAGCCGCCACCTCCTCGGCCACCGCAGTGGTTTCGAGTCCGACGGGACGGCCTTCCTGTCCTGCCGCACGAGCGACCCGGGCCACCTGATCGCCCTGGCCGTACGTACCGAAACCCGCCCCGAGTGCCCGGTCCGGGCGATCACCACACCGACCGGCACCGTCCAGACGTACCGTCTGCCCCTGGGCAGGGGCCGTTCGGCGAGCGTGGAGAAGACCATGGCCCTGCGCACGTCGCTGGACCGCCCCCCGGGCGACCCCCTCACCGAGGCCGTCGGGACCGTCACCCGCGCACCGGCGTTCCCTGCGTTGCTCGCCACGCACCGGGCCGCCTGGCAGCGGCTCTGGGAGGAGGGCGAACTGCACGTACCGGGAGAAGCGGGCCACATCCTGCGGCTGCATCTGTTCCATCTGCTGCAGACGCTCTCCCCGCACACGGCGGAGCTCGATGTGGGCGTTCCGGCCCGCGGCCTGCACGGGGAGGCGTACCGGGGACACGTCTTCTGGGACGAACTCTTCGTCCTGCCCTACCTCGACCTCCACTTTCCCGAGGTGGCCAGGGCCCTGCTCATGTACCGCCATCGCAGGTTGCCGGCCGCCCGCGCGGCGGCCCGCCACGCCGGGCAGCAGGGCGCCATGTACCCCTGGCAGAGCGGAAGCTCGGGGAGGGAGGAGACGCCGGAGATCCACCTCAACCCGAGGTCCGGACGCTGGCTGCCCGACCGCTCCCGGCTCCAGAGGCATGTCGGATCGGCCGTCGCGTACAACGTCTGGAAGTACGCGCAGGCCACCGGGGACCACGGCTTCCTGCATGCCGAGGGCGCCGAGATCCTGCTGGAGGTCGCCCGGTACTGGGCCGGTTCCGCCACCCTCGACCCGGCCTCGGGCCGCTACCGCATCCGTGGGGTGGTCGGGCCCGACGAGTACCACGACGCCTATCCGGGCGCGACGGCTCCGGGCATCGACGACAACGCCTACACGAACGTGACCGCCGCCTGGGTGCTCGCCCGTGGCCTCGACCTGCTGGACGGACTGCCCGCCGCACGGCGGGCGGAGCTGCGCGAGCGACTCCTGCTCGACGACGGGGAACTCGACCACTGGGACGATGTGTCCCGCCGCCTCCATGTGCCGTTCCACCAGGGCGTCGTGAGCCAGTTCGAGGGCTATGGGGAACTGGCGGAGCTCGACTGGGAGGCGTACCGGGCACGTTACGGGGACATCCGTCGGCTCGACCGCATCCTGGAGGCCGAGGGCGACACCGTCAACCGCTACCAGGCGTCGAAGCAGGCCGACACCCTCATGCTCGGCCACCTCTTCCGGCCCGAGGAGCTGTCCGAACTGTTCACCCGGCTCGGGTACCGGCTGGACGACGGGATCTGGCGGGCCACCGTCTCCCACCACCTGCGGCGCACCAGCCACGGTTCGACCCTCAGCAGCCTCGTCCACGGCTGGGTGCTGACCCGTCAGAAGGGCCCCGACGCCTGGCCGTACTGCGAGGAAGCGCTGGTCGCCGACGTGGCGGACGTCCAGGGCGGCACGACGGGGGAGGGCATCCACCTCGGGGCCATGGCAGGCACGGTCGACCTGGTCGAGCGAGGGATCACCGGCCTGGAGGCGGGACCGGACGGGTTGCGGGTGGCACCGGTGGCGTTGCGGGAGCTTCCCAGGTTCGCCTTCACCCTCTGCTGCGGCGGTCACCGCGGTGTACGGCTGCGGATGCTGCCCGGCCGTCTGGGGATACGGGTCCCCGCCTCGCCCAGGGGGGCGCTCGCCGTCGTGCTGCCGGGAGGACGACGGGCCACCGTCGCATCGGGGGAGGAGCGGTGGTTCCGGCTGTGACCGTTCGCCCCCGGATCGACGGCGCCGTGACGGCGTCCTCGACCAACGAGGTCACGAGCGGACGGGGCGGAGAGCTACCGGACACGATTCGTCCTCTCCGGGCGCGGTCGCTCACCCGGAGAAGTCGTGCACCGGGCGCGTGGACGGGGTGAGGCGGGTGTCGTCCTCGCGGGCGGACAGCCGGTCCACGACGGCGACGACTCCCTCCACGCGCTCGGCGAGCCGCAGGAGCAGTACGGCCCGGCTCCGTCGCCGGACCTGCCCGACGAGGGTCACCACCCCGTCCAGTACGTGCACGTCCACCGCGTCCTCGGGCGGATCGGCGGCATCCGCGAGGACCTCCTCCCGTATGCGTCGCCGGATCTCCGTGTCCGGGCGGAGGAAGACGCAGAGCAGATCGCGGCGGGTCACGATGCCCACCAGCCGTTCCTCCTCGTCGACCACGGGCAGGCGCTCCACCCCGCGGCGCACCATCAGCCGGGCGGCGTCCGCCCCGGCCTCCTCGGCGTGCACCGTGACGGCCGGCGCGGTCATCAGCTCCCGGGCGGTGAGCGCCCGCCGGGCCAGGAGATCGCTCCCGGAGACCACCCCGACGACATGATCGTCCTCGTCCACGACGGGCAGCCCGCTGATGCCGTGCTCGGCGAGCAGCTTCGCCATCTCCCGGAACGTCGTCTCCGGGAGGACGGAGACCACGTTGTCGGTCATCAGGTCGCCGACCTTCACGTGCTTCATCGCGGGCCTCCTGTTCGCGTCGTCGCGGTGGACCGCCCCGTGTTCCCCACCGTCCACCGTCCGCCGGGCGTCCGCGAGGGGCCGAACGGTCCTTCCACCGGCCCGACCGGTCCTCGGCCCGTTCCCCGCCGCCCCCATGGGACCTTTGGCCCCACCTGTGCCCCCAGCGGCCCTCTGGACCCCGCAGGCCGGGTGCGAGGGTGGGAACAATCCGGTGGACCGACGAGGAACCGTGGTCGGCCCCGGACACCTGGGACCGGCTCCCGCCCGGCTGCGGCACGCCCACCGCCCAGTGGAGCCCGTTCCCGGGCGCGGGCCCGGAGAAGGGAGCACATCATGACCTCCGGAGCGGAGCGCCGAGGCATCGTCGTCGGTATCGACCCCGTGCGCGACGGGCACCTTCCCCTGGCCTGGGCAGCCGATGAGGCCCATCGGCGCCGACTGGCGCTCCGGCTCGTCGTCGCCATACCGCCGCCGCACGACACACGGCGCGACGGCGAAACTCCCGGGCACCGGGCACGGACCCAGGCGGGGAAGGACACGTTGCGAGCCGCGGCCGACTGGGCACGGGCCCGGCAACCGGAGGTGGACATCGGCTCCGTGCTCCTCGGCGGGTCCCCGGCCGCGGTGATGGCCGGACTGTCACAGGAGGCCGCCATGGTCGTCCTCGGCTCCCGCCACCTCAGCCGCACCGAGGAGTTCCTGAGCGCCGGCTCCCTGGTCGTCCCCGTCACCGCGCAGGCACGGTGCCCCGTCGTCGTCGTGGGCGACGCGGAACACAGCACACAGGATCCGTCCTACCTCGTCGTCGGTGTCGACGGCAGCGAGTCCTCCCGGGCGGCCCTGGCCCTGGCCTTCGAGGAGGCGGACCTCAGACACTGCGCGTTGCGTGCCGTCGCGGTCTGGCAGCCGCCCGTGTTCTCCCTGCACAGGAACGACACGCTGTTCCACACCGAGCGCCGTCTGCTCGCGGAGACCACCGCGGGCTGGGCGGGGAAGTACCCCGACGTCCGGATCACCCACGAAGTGCTCGTCGGCTCGCCCGTCGAGACGCTCGCGGAAGCCGCCGAGCACGCCCTGGCCGTCGTCGTCGGGCGTCGGGGCCGGGGCGGCTACACCGGGATGCGGGTCGGTTCCGTCGTCCACGGGCTGCTGCACCGCGCCCGATGTCCCGTGATCACCGTTCCCGCTCCTGCCGGGTGAGAGAGCGATGCCGAAGCCGGCAGCCGCTCGGGCACTTCCGTCCGGCACCTCGGCAGCGGGTCTCACCGAGGCGGAAGCCGCCCGACGGCTCGCCGACACCGGGCCCAACGAGGTGGCCGCCGGAAAACCGGTGCGGCTCCACAGCCGGGTGCTCGCCCAACTGCGCGATCCGCTGATCATGGTGCTGATCGGGGCCGTCGTGCTGACCCTGGCGATCGGCGACCATCCCGACGCGATCGTCATCGCCCTGGTCGTCGTCGTGAACACGACCGTCGGCGTCGCGCAGGAGATCCGCGCGGACAACGCCGTCGCCGCCCTCTCGGCCCTGAGCGCGCCGCACGCGCGCGTGCGGCGCGGCGGAGTCGTCCGCGACCTTCCGGCCTCCGGGATCGTTCCGGGCGACGTACTCGTCCTGGGCGAGGGAGACATCGTCGCGGCCGACGCCGAACTCGCGGAGGCGTCGGCCCTCCTGCTGGACGAGTCCGTGCTCACCGGGGAATCGGCCCCCGTGGACAAGGCCGCCGGAGCCGCACTGGGCGCGGGCACGGTCGTCGTACGGGGTCGGGGCGTGGCCACCGTCACGGCGACGGGTGCCGCCAGCGCGCTCGGCCGCATCGCAGCCCTCCTCGACGACCGTCACGAGCCGACCCCACTGCAACGCCGGCTCGCCTCCCTCGGGCGCGTCCTGGCCGCCGTGACACTCGCCCTGTGCGCGCTGGTCCTCGCTCTCGGCCTGGTGCGCGGCCTGCCCCCCGGCACGATGGCGGTCACCGCCATCAGTCTGGCCGTGGCCGCCGTTCCCGAATCCCTTCCCGCCGTCGTCACCCTCGCCCTCGCCCTGGGGGCCCGGCGCATGGCCGCCCGGCACGCCCTGGTGAGGCGGCTGCCGGCGGTGGAGACGCTCGGCTCGGTGTCTGTCCTGGCCACCGACAAGACCGGCACCCTCACGGAGGGGCGCATGGCCGTCGAGTACGTATGGACACCGTGGACGAGCGCCGAATTCACGGGCGTCGGCCACGAGCCCACGGGGGAGGTACTGGTCGCGGGGAGACCGGCGGGCGAGGAGGAACTCGCCCCCGTGCGGAAACTGCTGACGGCGGCGGCCCTGTGCAACGACGCCACCCTGCGCCCACCGGACGCCACGACTCCCGACGGCCGCTGGACAGCACTGGGCGACCCCATGGAAGCCGCCCTGCTCACGGCGGCGGCCAGGGCGGGCTGCCCCCAGCCGGCGGAACTGGCGGCGACCTTCCCCCGGACCGGCGAAGCCCCCTTCGACAGCCTGCGCAAACGCATGACCACCCTGCACGCGGCCGAACAGGGCCGGGTGCTCGTCTGCCTGAAAGGGGCCCCCGAAGCCGTACTGGTCCCGGGCGTACTCGATGCGCCTCCCGACACCGTCGCACGAGCCCGCAGCAGGGCGGCGAGGCTCGCCGCGCGGGGCCATCGCGTGCTCGCCGTGGCGTCGGGCGTACGGGACGACCTGCCGGAACCGTGCACCGCTGCGGAGTCGGGGCTCGAACTCCTCGGCCTGGTGGCGCTGAGCGACCCCCCGAAGCCGCACGCCGCCCGGACGCTCGCCTCCTGCCGCGCGGCCGGCATCACCCCCGTCCTCATCACGGGTGACCATCCGGCGACGGCACGGGCGGTGGCGGACCGGGTCGCACTTCTGGGCGAGGGTGCCGAGGCCGACGGCCGGGTCGTCACCGGCGCGGACGTGGCCGCAGGGCGCGTGGCCGACCTCACCACCGTCCGGGTCTTCGCCCGCACCGACCCCCAGCAGAAGCTGGACATCGTGGAGGCGTGGCGCGCACGCGGCGCGGTGACCGCCATGACCGGCGACGGCGTGAACGACGGCCCCGCCCTCCACCGGGCCGACATCGGCGTCGCCATGGGGGAACGAGGCACCGAGGTGGCGCGGCAGGCGGCGGATCTCGTTCTCACGGACGACGAACTCTCGACGGTCGTGACGGCCGTGGAGGAGGGGCGGCGCGTCTACGACAACATCCGCCGCTTCCTGGTCTACGGGGCGGCCGGTGGCGCCGCCGAGATCCTGGTCATGCTGATCGGACCACTGCTCGGACTGCCGCTTCCCCTCCGGGCCGGCCAGATCCTGTGGATCAACCTGCTGACGCACGGCCTCACCGGCGTCGCCATGGGGGCCGAGCCGGCGTCCCCGGGCACGATGCGACGACCACCACGACCGCCGGACCAGCACATTCTCGGCGGCGGGGCCTGGCAGCGCCTGCTTCTCCTCGCCGCCGTCGTCACGACCGCCACGCTCGGCGCGGCCCTCGCCGCCCGGACGCTGGACCTCCCTTGGCAGAGCGTCCTGTTTCTCGCCCTGCTTGCCGCGCAGCTCGGCGTCGTCCTGGGACTGCGCGCCAGACTGCTGACCGGCAGGAACCCGTTTCTCCCCCTCGCGGTCCTGGCCTCCGCACTCCTGGCCGCCGCAGCCCTGTACGTCCCGTTCCTGAGCTTGGTCCTGGAGACCGAACCACTCGGCTGGGCGGCCACTGGCATTGCCGCCGCCTGCGCACCGGTCGGATTCCTCGCGGCGCGACTCGTCCGGACAGCGTTCCGGTGAACGGGCCCGGCAGGAACGGCCGGGGCATCCGGACTACCGTGAAACCGGGTGGGGCAGATGCCGTGCGTGCCGGACGAGACCGGAGGCTCCGATGGTTCGGGAAAGAGCTGGATCCGCGGACACACGGCTGCCACGATTCCGGCTCGACGAGCTGCTCGACGAGCTCCAGGTCCGCATCGACGAGGCGCGGGGCACCAGGGACCGTCTCAACGGGCTGCTCGCGGCCGTCATGTCCGTAGGCCGTGAACTCGACCTGCCTCAGGTACTGCACGGCATCGTCCGGGCCGCGGTGACCCTGGTCGATGCCGAGTACGGGGCGTTGGGCGTCATCGGCGAGGACCGGAAGCTCTCCGCATTCCTCCCCGTGGGCATCGACGACGATCTGCGACGGCAGATCGGGGACCTGCCGTCGGGACACGGCATTCTCGGCGAACTGATCCGCAACCCGGAGCCGCTGCGCCTGCCCGAGCTGTCCGAACATCCCGCCTCGTACGGTTTCCCGGTGCACCATCCGCCGATGCACTCGTTCCTCGGTGTTCCCATCAGGGTTCGCGACGAGGTCTTCGGCAACCTCTACCTCACGGAGAAGCGCGGAGGAGCCGACTTCGACGCCGAGGACGAGGCCGTCGTGGCCACCCTGGCCGGCGCCGCCGGCATCGCGATCGAGAACGCACGGCTGTACGAGGAGGGCCGGCGCCGGCAGCGATGGCTCGCCGCGAGCTCCGACTTCACCAGCGCCCTGCTCTCCGGTACGGAGGAGACCGAGGCCCTGGGCGGGATGCTGGAGCAGGCGGTGGACATCGTCGGCGCCGACACGGGGATCTTTTACCCGGTGGGCACGGTCGGTGAGCTGCGGGGCGCGCTGGCCCGGGGCGAGGATGCCGACCTCCACCGGGACCTCGCCCTGCCGGGCGGCGAGGGCACCCTGGCGGCTGTCGTCCTGGCACAGGGGGAGGGACTGGTCGCGGTGGCGGACGTCGGGAGCGACGAGCGGGTGACGGCACGGCCGGAATGCTGGAAGGGCTTCGGCCCGGCGGTGGCGGTCACGGTGGCCACCAAGGAGCGGCTGAGCGGCGTGCTGCTCCTCGCCCGGCGCGGCGGACGGACGCCCTTCACGGACGCCGAGACTGCCGCCCTTCCCGGATTCGCCGGACAGGCGGCCCTGGCCCTCGAACTGGCCGCCCGCCGCCGCGACGCCGAACAGGCGGCCCTCCTGGAGGACCACGACCGAATCGCCCGCGACCTGCACGACCTGGCGATCCAGCGGCTCTTCGCAACCGGCATGACACTGCAGAGTGCTCGGCGTTTCGTCGAGCATCCGGAGGCGATGGACCGGCTGACCCGGGCGATCGACGACCTGGACGCCACGATCAAGATCATTCGGTCGACCATCTTCGGCCTCCGGGAACACGACGATCCCAGCACCGCGCCGAAGCTCAGGAGCCGCATCGTCTCGGCGGTGGACTCGGCCGTGCCGGCTCTCGGGTTCACCCCTGCCCTGCGCATGGAGGGGCTGCTGGACACGGACGTGCCGGTCGAGGTGGCCGACGCCGTCGTCGCGGTGATCGGTGAGGCGCTCACCAATGTGGCTCGGCACGCCGGTGCGGGTGCGGCTGAGGTCGCCGTCCTCGCAGGGAAGGGGAACCTGGTCGTGACGGTGAGTGACGACGGAGTGGGTATCCCGCGGAGCCGGACCGACCGGGGCCTGCGCAACCTCTCCGAGCGGGCCGGGCGACTGGGCGGTTCGCTGTCCGTTCTCCCCCGGGCCGGACCTCGCGGCGGCACCATGCTCGAATGGCGCGTCCCCCTGGTGCCGGACGGGAAGGAAGGACCCTAGCCCTCCTCGGCGTCGTGCTCAGGGGCATCGTGTTCGTGGGCCTGTGCGGCGATCACGGCCGCTTGCACCCGCCGTTCCACTCCCAGCTTCCCGAGCAGCCGCGAGATGTGGTTCTTGACCGTCTTTTCCGACAGATAGAGCCGTTTGGCGATCTGCCGGTTGGTGAGCCCCTCGCCGATGAGTTCCAGGACCGAACGCTCGCGCCCGGACAATGCGGCGAGGCGTTCGTCCTCCGGGGGCTTCGCAGCCTCGGGCTCCCGAAGGGAGCGCATGAGCCGGGAGGTGGTGGCCGGATCGAGCATCGACTGCCCGGTCGCCACGGTGCGCACCGCCGAGACGAGATCGGAGCCCTTGATCTGCTTGAGGACGTACCCCGCCGCCCCCGCCATGATCGCGTCCAGGAGCGCGTCCTCGTCGTCGAACGAGGTCAGCATCAGGCATGCCAGCCCGGGCATCCCGGAGCGCAGTTCCCGGCACACGGTGACCCCGTCGCCGTCGGGCAGCCGAACGTCGAGGACGGCCACGTCCGGCCGCAGGGCAGGCCCCCTGGCCAGAGCCTGGGCCGCAGTGGACGCCTCGCCCACCACCCGCATGTCGGGCTCGTCGTCGATCAGGTCACGGAGACCTCGCCGCACCACTTCGTGGTCGTCCACGAGAAATACCCGGGTGGGAGTACCGGTTGCCGTCAGATCGGTCATGGTGATCCCTGCGGTCGATGGGCACGTAACCGCCCCCACAAGGATTGTCCGTCATGGGGCCTCCTCGTGGGCGCCGAGTTCCATCCGGACGTCCACGACACCCTCCACGGCCCGCACGGCGCGGGCCAGGAGCGGTACCAGCGAGCGGTCGGCGAGCGTCCCCCGAAGGACGGCGACCCCGTCCAGCACCGAGACGTCCAGCCCCTCCGCAGCAGCGGGTCCGCCGAGTACGCAGCGGCGGATCTCCTTCTCGATCTCGTCGTCCGTGCGAAGGAACACCTTGAGAAGGTCGCCGCGGCTGACGACCCCCTCCAACATGCCGAGACCGTTCACCACGGGCAGGCGCTTCACCTTCCGCGTGGCCATGATCCGTGCCGCCTCGGCGAGTGTGGCGTCCGGATGGACGGTCACGGCCGGACTCGACATGAGTTCGCCGGCCCGCAGGGCCCGCGCCTTGGCCGCCTGCGCGAATCGGCCGGATCGGGGATCGTCGTGCCGGAACTCCTCCTTGGGCAGGAGATCGGCCTCGGACACGACTCCGACCACACGTCCTTCCCCTTCGAGGACGGGCAGGGCGCTCACCTTCCATTCGGCCATGAGGGTGACGATTTCTTTGTAGGACGCGTCATGGCCGACCGCGACGGCGGTATGGCTCATGACGTCGCTGACGGTGCGAGGGGAGCCAGGCGGGCAAGACATCGGGGACCTCCTCTCCCGCACTTCCCATTCTCGTCCCGGGCATGGCGGCGGGGAGGGCCGGACGGTCCCTTCTCGTGGGAACCGGCCCCGGGCCGCCGTCCGACGCTCTGAGAGGTCGTTTTCGTTCGATACTTTATCCGTGTATGGGATATTCTGTGGCTTTCTCCGGGTCGTGCCAGGAGATGGTGTTCTCGCTGGTGAGGCGGCGGACCATGAGGTCGGTCACGGCAATGTGGATCACGGCTTCGGAGCGGGTGGGCAAGGTTTCGTGGTCACGGGCCGACCGCAGGTCCGCTCGACCGCCCACCGCTTCGGGACCGGGGTGAAGCCCCTGCTCCCGGGCTTGCGGGCGGTGATCTCCGTGTCGGTGCCGAGGGTGGCGGCATGCTCGACGAGGTGCCGGCGGTCTCCGCCGTCGGCCCACACCTTGCGGATGGCCGGATGGCCGGCAGCGACCTGGTCGAGCAGTGCGGTGCCGGCCCAGCAGGACCGGTTCGCCGCCGGGTTCCGCATCGGCATCGCGACGGTCCACCGCTACAGACGCGAGGTCATCGACGTCCTGGCCGCCCTCGCCCCTGCTGGCCGAGGCGATGAAGACCCTCCGGACCAAGGCGTTCGTGATCCTGGACGGCACCCTCCTGCCGATCGACCGGAGCGCCGCCGACACCCAGTACTACTCCGGGAAACACAATCGCCACGGCATGAAGGTTCCAGGCCCTCACCGATCTGTTCGGCCGACTGGTGTGGGCGTCCCCCGCCCTGCCCGGGTCCGCCCCCGACCTGACCGCCGCACGGACCCACGGGATCATCGAAGCGCTCGCCGCGGCCGAGTTGAAGTGCTGGGCGGACAACGCGTACCAGGGAGCCGGCCACTCCATCCGCGTCCCGTTCCGAGGCCGTCGGCTTCAGTGGTGGAAGCGCCGGCGCAACAGCAGTCACGTCAAGATCCGCTGCCTGGTCGAGCAGACCATGGCGGTCCTGAAGAGCCGGCGACTCCTACAGAAACTCCGCTGCAGTACCAACCGCATCACCGCGATCGTCCGGACAGTACTCGTCCTCCACCACGCATCAGCGTGAGGTGGGAAAAGGCTGCATGAACGAGTGACAGCGCGTCGGTCAAGGTGAAGCACTTGAGGGCTGAAGAGGGGATTTGGTCCGTGGCTGGTCCGGGAGTACTGGTCAGGAGGGGGTGGCTGTGGGATGAACTGGGAGTCGGCGTGCAAGCGGCTCGGTCGAGAGCGGACTCGGTGAAAGGCGCCCGACGGGTGAAAACCCAGGTCAGGCGCCTTTTTCCGTGCGTCTAGAAGAAGCCCAGCTTCTTCGGCGAGTACGACACGAGGAGGTTCTTCGAGTGCTGGTGGTACACGCCCCGTGTGGCTGCTGACCAGCGGAAACGGCCATGATTCGGCCTGGCTGTAGGCGGTTGGTCCGCGTATGGCCCGGATCTTGGTCGGCACGGAGTGGGTCCCTGACCGATGGCCCGTGGCGGCGGCGAGTTGGCACACAAACGCGGGGCGGGCCGACGGGCCGCCACCGAGCATGCCTTGATCCAACGCGCCACGAGAGAGAAGGCCGCCAGGGCTTACACGAAAAACAAGACTCCCGCGCTTCAGCTACTCGACCGTACCCGTGAGAAGTGTGTGGAGCTTGACGGTGAAGTTTCGCATGGGGCTTGCCCCAAGGCCGGGTAGTTAACGTTTTCGCAGGTCGCGCAAGGGGTGTTGGGGTCCATGCAGTGGCGGCGTAGAGGCCGGGGCCAAGTTTGTGGATGAGGCCGGTCTCGGCCCATCTGGAGAGCTGCCGATACATGGTCTCCATGGTGATGTCGCCGAAGTGGGAAGCGATGTCACGGGGGCGCCAGAGGCGGGTGGGGTCTTCCTCGAGCAGGCCCAGGATCCGGTGACGTCGGCGCTCGGCGAGGGCTGTGTGCCGGTCGTCGCGGGAGATGGCGGGGAGTTGAGGGTGCGGTTCGCGAGGTTCGAGGACGCTGATGTCGAGACCGGGGATCGTGCGGCTGGTGTCGGGCCTGCCGTCGTCATGGCGGGTGCTGTAACGGGACATCGGTGACTTGACCTTGCGGGTGCTGACGCGCTGCCGTCGGGGCGGCAGGAGACGGGCCGGGATCCGGTGCCCGATCAGCCCGACGCGGCCGACATCGGCGGGGTCGGTGATGACGGCGGCGGCCTGGACGACCTGGTCGCGGGCGGTCTGGAGCGCGATGGTGAAGCAGCAGCGGTCCGGATCGGTGCCGGGCAGCGACTCGGCGGCCTCGACCATCATGGTGCGCAGGGCCTGGTAGAGGGTGAGAAGGGCCCACATCTCCTGTTCGACGCCGGCCGGGTCGCCCGAGCGCAGGACGCGCCCGTTCGTGATCGTGTGGCGGAGCGCGTAGTACGCAGATTCGTGTTCCCATCGCTGGTGGTAGAGGCTCACCAGCGCGGCCGCCGGGTATCGGCGGGCGTCGGTCAGAGTGGTGACCAGCCTGTAGGAGCCGGTGAAAACGGTGCCGTCCGTGCAGGTCACCGTGATGTTCGCGTCGATCACACGTACCTTCACGGCGGCGATCACCGACAGGTATGAGCCGTCGGCGAGACGTGTCAGGACGGGGGTACGCCGGTTGCTGCGGAGTCGGCCCAGGAACTGGGCGCGGGTCGCGGTGACGGAAGCGAGGAAGTCGTTGCCGTCGAAGCCCTTGTCCCACAGGACGAGCATGTCCGGCCGCAGCAGATGCAGTAGGCGCGAGGCATAGCTGGTCTCGCCCTTGGCGGTGGGTCCGAACACTGCGCCGATCAGGGCCCGTGTCCCGGTCTCGACCAGCGTCATCAACTCCAGTGTGGGATAGCCGTGATGGGAGGTTCGCCCCAGCCAGGCCCTGTTTCGCCCGGAGTCGGGGACCTTCTGCGAACTGCAGCCGTCGAATGACACAGTCCGGTACGGCCCGAACCGCACACCGGGTGTCGTCGGCCGTGCCAGAGGCCCCGCGAGAACCTCGAATAACGCCCGCACCGGCGCACTGCCCAGTCGTCGGCGCAGATCACGCAGGGCCTTCGGCGTCGGGGAGGCCACCGGCACTTCGGCCAGCCCGGCCGTCAGCTTGTCCCAGACCAGCCGGTAGCCGACTTCAGGGAACAGACACATCGCGAGCAGGAAGTAGATCCCGATCCGCGAAGGAAGATCGCGCAGTCGTCTCTGCACCGAGCGGGTCTCCGTCAGGACCGCGTCGATGAGTTCGAACGGCACGACGGGCGTCAGCTCGCCCAGATGCCCGGGTGCGAACCGGCCCGCGGCCACTGTGACCGTACGGGTGATGGCCATCACCGAGGCCGGCAGGACATGATGAAACGGCAACGGAGCTCCTCGAGTACAAGCTGTCTTGGACGACTGCCTGTACCAACGAGCTCCGTTGCTCTTGCGTCGGAAATCTTTCAACTGGCGCACATGACCTGCGAAAACGTTAACTACCCGGCCTTGGGTCAAGGCCCCGCACCAGGCCCGTCCAGGTGCCAGCTCTTGGCTGAACGATGTGACCTCGGCTGAAGCTGCTCGTTAGAAAGGGCGGGCCATCCGGCGCGGACCAGGTGGGCGTACCAGAGGAAGGTCGTCTCGGTCTTCGTCAGCTGCGAATGCGTCCGAAGGCAGGCGGCGGTATCTGTGCAGGAGATCGGCAAGATGCTGGGGATCAACCTCGACTGCCGACACCAGGGCGGCCAACAGCTCTGCTCGGGAGGTGCGTTCACCAGCCGCAGCGGCCGCGCGGACCAGGACGTTGACTCTGGTGTCGACGTCCACGGGCCAGCTCACCGACGTCACATGGCGCTGCTGCTGACACAGCAAGTCCACCGGTCCCCCTTGGTGACAGCTAACACATATCGAATATATATTGCGCCCTATGGTGATGCTGCTGCAAGACCGTCATGCGCCTGGCCCTAATGGCACTGCTCCCGGGGTGGTGCGGGTATCGGGCCGGACACTGCAGCCGACACCAGTGTTCGACAGCTACTGGCGTTTTGCTTCAGCCCGGCAAGCGGTTTACGAAGCCCGACTGACCGGTCGACCCCAGCCGTGGACACAAGACCCGATTCTGGCGCAGTACCGCTTCACCAACTGCTACCGCGCGGCCGACCGCGTAAGCCAGAGCCTGATCTCCGGAGTGATCTACCAAGGTTCCCAGGAGTGGAGCGAGGTGTTCTTCCGGACCTTGTTGTTCAAGATTTTCAACAAGAACTCGACCTGGCAGTTGCTGAACAGGGAACTCGGAGAGGTCCGCTGGGACACCTACGACTACCGCGCCTACGACGAAGTCCTGTCCGCGGCGTTCGCTAAGGGCGAGAGGCTGTACTCGGCTGCCTACATTGTCCCTCCGCCGCAGCTGGGGGAGGGACGTAAGCACCGCAACCACCTGCGGCTGCTGGAGATGATGATGACCACAGGGGCGCCAGCCCGTGTCATGGACGCCGCCACGATGCGCGATGCATACGAAGTGCTGATCAACTACCCGGCACTCGGGCCGTTTCTCGCCTACCAGTTCACCATCGACCTGAACTACGCCTCGCAAATGCCGTTCTCCGAGATGGACTTCGTCATGCCCGGTCCCGGTGCCCGTGACGGCATTCGTAAGTGCTTCGGCCGCAGAGCCGACGGCATCGAAGCCGATGTCATCCGCTACATGGCCGACACGCAGGAGGAGCACTTCACGCGCCTCGAACTCCCCTTTCACGGGCTCAAGGGACGCCCCCTCCAACTGATCGACTGTCAGAATCTGTTCTGCGAAGTCGACAAGTACGCCAGGGTCGCGCACCCCGAGATCGCTGGCATTAGTGGCCGCAGCCGCATCAAGCAGTCCTATCGCTTCGATGTCAAGCCGGTCAGTGCCTGGTTCCCGCCCAAGTGGGGCCTGAACGACTGACACTCGCGTGTGGCTGCCCTCTCTCACGACGAGAGCAGCGGCTTCGACACCTCTATGACTGACGGACTCTCTGTGGACCACGCCGCTGGACAAACCCGTGGGGGTGTCATGCAGCGGCCTGCGTCTCGTGACGCTTCGTGACCTTGAAGCGACGCGATCTCCATACTGGAGGCGAGCGCAGTGTCCGCGGATTCACTGTGAACACGGCGCTCCACCGGAATGCTCACGTTGCACCTCGGGAGGAGGCGACAGGAGCGTTACTCACCGAGGCCGAACAGAGGAGGGTGGGCCACAGCATCCTGGATGCGCCGGAGTTCGGTCTTTGTACAGTCCAGCCGTGCGCTGCCGGCAATGACGGTCAGGGTGCCAGGTTTCAGGCCCGTCTGCTGGGCTACCCATGCGCACAGGTGCCCCAGCGCCAGATAGTTGCCATAGGCGCGGTCGAACATGTAGTGGCTGCGGTAGTAGGCCACAAGGTGAACGGAGCCCGTGGCGGTGTCGAACTGGAACGAGCAGTGACTCAGACAGGGAAAGTCCCGCGGCTGAGTGTCCAGCGCGGCTGCACGAACCACGGCCTCGGCGTCCTTGGCTGTGTCAGGCTCTTCTTCGGTGACTGCCTCGGAATCCAAGACGTGCGCGGTGCCTGCTTCGTACACCGCGCTCCACTTGGCGGTGGTACGCAACTTGTCCATGCGGCTGATGACCCGGGCGATCTGGTCGACAGGCTCGGACTTGTTTCTGGCATCGGGGTAAGCGATGAGACGGCCGAAGTAGGTTCCATGCGCGTTGCGCCTGACTTTGCGAAGGCTCGGGTACAGGGCCCGGTAGCGCTCGGCAAGTTCTTCGTGGTTCTGGCAGGTCTGCGCGAGCCCCACAGGGAAGAGGGTGTTGACGACGGTGTCGATGGGGTAGAGCGGCATGGTGCGGGCCGAGCGTAGGCGGTCGAGTTCGCTGCGCAGCTGCGGATCCTCTCGCAGTGGCTGCGCGATGCGGACTACGGTGTGGAAGGCCCTGGTTCCGGGGAGCTTTGTGAGCTGCTCGCAGGCTGCGAGCCAGGCACGCGAGATGTCGGGGGCGTCGACGGTGAACGTCTGCAACGGATCACTCCTTGTTCGGCCAGATGCGCGGACGCGGGCGTGGGGGAGGAAGGTCCATCAAAGAAATGCGGCGTTTCAGTCGCGGTAGTGGTCGGCGCCTCGGCGGTTCGGGGTGCGCCGGACCGTGACCCGGAACAGGCCTGTACTGCCGGGCACCTCTGCGGTCAGAGTGCAGTCATCGGCCAGGTCCTCGCTCACCCAGACGGCCTGCGCGTGCGCCAATTCGTGCGGGCTGTCCAGCAGAGACATCTGTCCGGCGAACTCGGGGGCCGTGGAGCTGAGGCCTGTTGGCACATGCTCGAAGCGGCCGCAGGGGATCTGCAGGAGGAGACAGTCGCCAGCCTCCGCGTGCACCGTGGCCCGGTGCGCGGCGCCTGTCAGCACATGCACGTGATTTCTGGGCCCGACCGGCACCCCGCCAGCGAGCTCAGCTTTCAGAACACCGGGGGAGTGCTGGAGCCAGAGGGACTCCGTCGGCCGGTCGATCATTTTCAGCCGCACCAGGTGCCTGACGGTGGTGGCGTAGGGCGTTCCCGTCCAGCGGGCCATCCGGTAGACGTCACGCGGGGAGCCGGGCCGTACCAGCCCGCAGCGGGCCAGTGCAGCCCGCGCGGCGGGCCTGGGCATTAAGAACCAGGACGCGAACGCCTCGGCGTCCCGCTCGTGCTGCGGCCACCCCTCCCCCCACCGGCCGGGCGCATGCTGATGGTCGTAACTGGTCTTGTGACCCAGCCGGTGATGCCCGAGCTCGTGAGCGGTGGTGTGCCGCATGCTCACTTCTTCTAGGCCGACGTTGAGTAGACATGCTGGCCCGTCATCTTCCGGGCCCACGTACAGGCCCAGCAGACCACCGAGCAACTGCCCCATGACCTCGACCCCTTCGGTGCGCAGGGCGCCGAAGACATCGACGTATCCATCGTCATACGCGACCGCAAGGTCCTCGTGTGCCTGGGCAGCAGCGATCATCGCGGTGCCGTGGGCGTTGTTCCAGCTCACCGTGCCCGGCCGGGCCGCCGCCGCGGAGCCTCACCGTCCTGCTCCTCGGCTTCCCGCTTGGCGTGCAGGTACTGAATAAACCTCGCGACTTCGATGCGGTCGCCCTCGCTCAGCGGCTGCCTGGTACGGGGCAGGCCCGCAAGCGCGTGCTCCCCGGCGTCGGCTGCCTCGTCCTCGTCGAGGAAGTAGGAGACCGACAGCCGGTACAGGCGCGCGAGTTTCTGCAGCTCCATCACCTCGACCCGACGCATGCCGCGCTCGATGTCACTGATGGCCGACCGGACGATGCCGGTCCGCTCGGCGACCTGTTGCTGGGACAGGCCCAGGTACTCGCGCGTGTCCTTCAGTCGCCGGCCGAGCAGGGCGCGCTGCTCCGACTCGTCCCCGCTGACCTGTGCCCTGTCGCTCACTGTTCCTCCTCCTTTGCCTGCATGGTGTCGTACACGGTCTCCGCGAATGCCCAGACCGATCGTAGTGAGCGTCCAGCTTCGGCATCGGCCGGAATGGACACATCGAAACGTTGCTCGACCTGCGTCAGAATCTCCATCACCAGAACGGAGTCGATCGGCAACTCCTGGCCCCGAGATGCGAGTTCCTCATAGACATCCCTAACAGGCCGATCCTGGTACTGCGCCAGGAAGGTAATCGTGATGTCGACGATCTCCTGGACGGTGTGCGGTGGCATTGCTCTGATTTCAGCCCTTTCGCGCAACTCCCGGACAGGAAGTCCGGCGTGACCTACTGTAGAGGTCTGTCGGGAAATCCGACAGACCTGCCTGAAGATCCATCAAGGGAGTGTGTGTGCATCTCGCTCGCTACCAGGAAGCCGCGCTCAAGACTCTGCAACTCCCCGCCGCTGGCACTGATCCCATCCTCGTGCCACTGCTCGGGCTGATCGGAGAAGCCGGCTCCGTCATTACCGCCTACAAGAAACGCCTACGCGACGGCGCCGAAGCAACACCGTCCAAACAGCAACTGCGCGAAGAGCTCGGCGACGCCCTGTGGTACATCGCTGCCCTCGCCCACCGGCTCGACCTCAACCTGGAAGACATCGCAGCTGCCAGCCTGGAGAAGGCCAAGGACCGCTGGCGCGCCACCCCCGCACACGAACGCATGCGATTCGACGCGGACTACCCGGCCCACGAACAGCTTCCCCGCAAGACCACCGTCACCTTCACCTCCACCCCCCAGCCCGGCGGGCGAAACGTCATCGTCGTCACCCGTGAGGACGGCAATACCGCTGGCGACCCTCTCACTAGCGCCAGCCACATCGAGGACGACTACCGTTTCCACGACGCCCTTCACCTCGGCCACGCAGCAGTCCTCGGCTGGTCACCCGTCACCCGCTTCCTCCTCGATTGCAAGCGCCGCAGCTGCCCCGGCATCGACGAAGCCGAAGACGGCGGTCGCGCCATCGCCATCGAGGAAGGAATCAGCGCCCTGGTGTTCTCCTACGCCAGCCGCCACCGCTACTTCGAAGACGTCCGGCATGTCGACCACGAACTGCTCACAACCATTGACCACATGACAGCCCACCTGGAAGTCAACGTGCTGCGCGCCGCGGACTGGGAGAAAGCCATCATGACCGGATACGACGCCTGGCGGCAGTTGCGCAAACACGGCGGCGGCAGCCTTGAGCTCAACCTCGATGCGCAGACTTTGACCTTCATCGAGCCCTGAGCCGACCCCGTGCCCTGAAAGTCGCTGGGGGAGCAGGCGGATGCAGGGCACGGGCTACCACTACTCCTGCACCGTGACGTTGGGAGTAAGACCGACCGGCAAATGGATCACTTGAGGCGTCGGGTGGTGGGGCGGCCCTGCCAGCGGTAGTGGCTTGTGGAGCGTCGGATGAGCATGCGGAGCGTGACGAGAGCGGCGGCGAGGTAGAGGTAGAAGTCCACGACCGCGCCGCTTCTCTCGGTGCAGCGCCGCAGCTTGCCGTAGTCGTTCATCCACGAGTGGGTGCGCTCGACCACCAGCGTTTGGCGGCCTGGATCGGGGCGGGCACGCCCTTGCGGGCGATCTCGGCCGTGAAGCCCAACTCGGCTATAAGCAGACGGGATTTGTTGCTGTCGTAGCCGCGGTCGAGGTTGATGTTGACGGTCTCTGGCATCGCGCCGACCTGTGCCCTGGCCGTGTCCAGGGTGGAGCCGAGCAGCAGTGAGTCGTGCCGGTTGGCCCCAGCGGCGACAACTGCGAGGGGGACGCCGCAGGCGTCGGTGGCGACGGAGCGTTTCAGTCCTTGCTTACCCTGGTCAACCGGCGAGCGACCGGTCTTCCTGCCGCTGGACGGGGCCTTGGTGATGCACCCGTCTGCCGAGATCTCGCCGAGCCCGAGGCCGATCATGTGGTCGTAGGCTTCCAGGGCGAGAGCATGCACGGCCTGCGAGATCCCTTGCTCGGCGCACTCTTTGACGCGTCGGCGGATGGTGCGGTCGGAGCATCCGGGGGTGGAGATGCGCTCGTAGCCCGAGCCGTGGACCAGAGCGAGGACCACATGCTCGAAGACCGTACGGTCAGGCACCCTGCGCCTGTGGCAGCCCAGTGGATGGCCTGCCGCGAACTCTTCCCGTGCGGGCAGAAGGGCGGCGAACTGAGCCCACAACGGTTCGAGCAGGCTGGATGGCAGCGCGGGCACAGCCCGTTCGGGCCCTGACCCCGGATGTTGGACACGGGGTTATGCAGCTTGGGGAAGTGTAGTTGCGGGTTCGAAGAAGGTGTTCTCGTAGATGATCGGGGAGCGTTGTCCGAGGCGGGAGTGCCGTCGTCGGGTGTTGTAGCGGCTGGCCCAGCGGAAGGCCGCGAGCCGGGCGTGACGAGCGGTGGGCCACGCCTTCGCGCCCTTGAGTGTCTCCCTCTTCATGGACGCGTTCCAGCTCTCCGCGGCGGCGTTGTCCGCCGAACTGCCCACGGCGCTCATGCTCCTTCTCACCCCGGCCCGCTCGCAGGCGGCGGCGAAGGCGGCGCTTGTGTACTGGGAGCCGTGATCGGTGTGCATGATGGCGCCCTTCAGGCTGCCGCGGGTCCGCTCGGCCGCGGCCAGGGCGTCGACGACGAGTTCGGCCCGCATGTGGTCGGCGATCGCCCAGCCCGCCAGCCGGCGGGAGCACAGGTCGATGACCGTCGCCAGATAGAGCGGCTTCGCGCCGGACACGGGCAAGTACGTGATGTCGCCGACGTACTTGGTGTTGGGCTCTGACGCGGTGAAGTCGCGTCCGATCAGGTCGGTAGCCTTCACGGCGGCCGGGTCCGCGATCTTGGTGCGGTGTTTCCTGCGCAGCCGCAGGCCCGCGAGTCCGATGGTCCGCATGACCCGGGCGACGCGCTTGTGGTTCACGCGCTCGCCGTCCTCGCGGAGCTCGGCGGTGATCCTGGGGACGCCGTAGGTGCCGTCCGAGTCGTGGTGGACGGCCCGTATCCGCCGCGCGAGCTGGTCGTCGGCGGCCTGCCGGGCGGCCCGCGCGGGAGCGGTCCGCAGCCAGTAGTAGAAGCTGGACCGGGCAATCCCGAGGATGGTGCACAACCGCTTCACGCCGTAACGGCGCTGGTGGTCGGAGACGAACTCGAAGCGGTTCACCAGCGCGTCTCCGTCGCGAAATACCGGGCCGCCTTGCGGAGAATGTCGCGCTCCTCCTCCAGCTCGCGGATCCTCTTCCGTGCGGCGGCGAGCTCCGCTTCCACCAGGCTGGCGGCCTGGGCAGACGCGGTCGTCCGCGTCGTGGAGCGAGCGCCGGAGCGTCGTCCGTCATCGGCCCGGATCCAGTTGCGCAGCGTCTCGGTGTTCACCCCGAGGTCCTCGGCGACCGACTTGATCGTCGCTCCCGGCCTCGATCGGTACAACGCGACCGCGTCCGCCTTGAACTCGGCGGGATAGTGCTTCATAGCCATCTGTGCGGGACTCCGTATCCACCCGGACCATCAAGATCCAAGTGTCTCTGGTGTCCAACATCCGGGGTCAACGCCCTACGGGGCCTCCGCCCCATCTCCCGCCTACGGGGAGGCGAGTTGCCCGGCCAGATACCGCAGGGTGCGGGTGGACAGATCGATCGCCGACGGATGGGCAAGCAAGCGAAGCTCCTGGTGGGACACGGTGGATCTTGGTCGAGACACTGTCTACCAGGAGCTTCTTCATATTGCAGGACCGGCCAACTATCGGACCTCACCGACAGGTTGGAAGAGCCTCTCTGGAAGGAATTTCCAAACGCTTGAGGTCTTGCGCTTTCTGTAGCGCCCTGAGGTCGCTCAGGGAGAGGAGCTAAGCGTAATCTCTGCGCCGCAGCCAAGCCGTTGGCGAGATCTTGCCCATAGCGCGCGACTCGTCCAATCGATAGTGGGCAGGTCATGGACCGGCAAGGCCGGACATCAGTTTCATCGCGACGTACCCGGTTATGGCTGGTTTCTGGGCGTTGAAGCTCGTCACGGAGCGTGCCGTCACTGGCGTGGTCCGAGCTGAACAGATAGTGCACATTGCCCTTATGGGACCTTCTGTCTTCCATCGCTCTGACTCATGCGGCTCATCCCCCCTTGACTGCCGAGGAGGATCAGGCGTTAACTCCGGTGCCTTGTAGATCTTTTGTGACTCTGGGGTGGGGACTGTGGAGTTCGAGTGGGGGCATCGCCATGCCTGCAAGCGTCGAAGAGACCTGCTGAGTCGAGGCACCTCGTGCGTAATCGGCGTGGCAGTGACGGCGCTGCTGTCGACGATGGTCGTACAGGCGCCGATCGCTGCCGCAGCCACCGCGGAGACAGAATCACCGGAGCTGTCCGAGGGACAGAAGGCGCTGGCTGCGGCGAAGGAGTCCGGCGAGCGGGTCGAGGTTGTGGGGCAGCGTTCGGAGCAGACAACGGTCTTTGCGAATCCGGATGGCTACACCTTCACGCTGCAGGAGTCGGCTGTTCCCGTGCGGGTGTCGAAGGCGGGCGGTGGCTGGCAGAACCCGGATGCCACCCTGGAGAAGCGCGCGGACGGTTCGGTTGCTCCGAGGGCTGCGGCGCCGCAGATCGTGTTCTCCGGCGGCGGCGACAACGAGCCCCTGGCGCGGATTTCACGCCAGGGGCGTTCAATTGAGCTGACGTGGCCGGGCGTGCTGCCCGAGCCGAAGCTCGAGGGCGCCAGTGCCGTGTACTCGAATGTGCTGCCCGATGTGGACTTGAGGGTCACTGCCACGGTGGAGAGCTTCCAGCATGTTCTGGTGGTCAAGTCCCCTGAGGCTGCCGCGAACGAGAAGCTGAAGAAGCTCACCTTCGGCCTGGCAACCACCGGCCTGAATGTCATGGAAGGCGCGTCGGGCAACCTCGCCGCGATCGATGCGGACGGCAGGACGGTGTTCAAGGCGCCGCCGGCCCGGATGTGGAACTCCGCAGGCAAGGACCAGCCATCCTCACCGGCGGTCGCCTCGGAGCGTGCCGCGGTGGATGAGACCGCTCCCTCCGATCGGGCCGAGAGTGCCTCATCGGGTGCCGGGACCGAGCCGAGGCAGGGCGATCAGGTTGCCAAGGTGGATGTCGAGGTCGGGAAGGGAACGCTGTCGATCGTGCCGGATGCAGATCTGCTCGCGGTCAAGGATTCGGCGGTCTACCCGCTGTACATCGACCCATCGGTAACCTGGGGTGAATCCGAGCGGACGTTGTTGCGCTCGGATGGCTACGAGGACTATGCCTGGGGCAACGGTGACGACGACCAGGGCAAGGGCGCCGGCAAGTGCGGCACCTGGAACGGCTATTACTGCGGGCCCGGGTACGTGCAGCGCCTGTACTACGAGTTTTCGCCCGCCAGTTTGAAGGGCAAGCATGTGCTGGATGCCACGTTTCGGGTGACGGAGCCGTGGGCCTTCCAGTGCGATCCGCGCTGGGTGGACCTGGTGCGTACGAACAACATCTCGTCCTCCACCACATGGTCCTCGCGGCCGAAGGAGCTGGACTTGATGGGCGACCGTCATGTGTCGGCGGGCCGGGGAGATCTCTGCAGTCCCGGATTGCCCAATGCGGCGATCGAGTTCAACGACAATTCGGAAGAGACCAACGAGAACCTCACGCCGACCGTGAAGGATTTCGCGGTCGGCAAGTTCTCCCGGCTCACGCTGGAGATCCGGGCGCACGATGAGTCGGACGCCTCGGCATGGAAGAGGTTCAGGAATGACGCCGTCCTCGAGGTCTCCTTCGTAGGTATCCCGGACAAGCCGACCGGCATCGGGCTGGTGACCGGCACAGGCACGGTGTGCTCGACGACCGAGTCGAATCCGACGATCGTGTCCGACCCGACGCCGACGTTGACTGCGACGACGCAGACCAAGGCCGGTGGCGAGGAGGACGCGCAGCTGCGGATCTTCTTCGACGTCGACCGGAAGAACACTGACGGCACGTGGGCGGACACCAACGTCGGGACGAATGACGCTCGGCCCTCGACGGGATACGCAGGGGACGGGAAGAAGCAGGTCATCAGTTGGTCCAACCTGAACGAAGGGCCCGTACACCGCTACCGCGCGTGGACGCAGTCGTTTTACAACAACGGCGCGAGCCACCTCTCCGGTCCTTCCAATGGCTCTACCACTGGGTTCTGTTACTTCAAGGTGGACCCGACCGCCCCGAAGGCCCCGAAGATCACCATCGGTGCGCCGTACACCGAGTGCCTGCCCAACGCCTGTGAAGGCAAGGGTGGTCCAGGGCAGAAGGCCACTTTCAGCTTCGCGCCCGCCACGGGTGACACCGGCATCGTGTCCTACCAGTACAACCTGTCGGACATGACGACCTGGCCGACCGTCAATGGCTCCTCCGCGAGTGTCCCATTGACACCTGAGCGGGCAGGGAGCTTCACGCTGTGGGTCAGAGCCAAGGACAATGTGGGCCGCTATGGCGCCTGGAACGACGTGGACTTCCTGGTTGCAGCCGGGGCGGAGCCGGTTGCCCGCTACCACTTCGACGAAGCCGACGGCAGCGCGGTCGACTCCGCGATCTCCGACGGCAGGGACGATGCCGTCCTGGGCGGCAGCGCCGTCCGCGACGACCGTGGTCGCCGCGGCGTGATCACCCATGATGCTCAAGGACAGCCGCTGGCCGAGCCCATCATCGACAAGGGCCTGTCATTGAACGGCACCAGTGCCTATGCCCAGACCAGCAGGCCCGTCATCGAGACGCGCTCCGCCTATACCGTTTCCGCCTGGGTGCGTCTGGACAAGACGGATGCCGTCGCCACTGTGCTCTCACAGCAGGACCAGAGTGGGCGTCTCCCGTTCTCCTTTACCTACTCGCCTTCCGCGAAGACCTGGTATTTCGGTGTCAACCGGACCGATGGCAGCGGCTTCTGGGGGATGAACTCTGTCTATCCTGCGCAGACCGGCGTATGGACTCATCTGGCCGGTACCTACGACCCGGCCAAGAAGGAACTCAACTTTTACGTCGACGGCCGCAAACAGAACGGGACTGTCACAGTCGACGGATCTTGGGAGTCGACCGGGCCGCTGCAGATCGGCCGAGGGCTCTCCGGCGCCAACAGTTTTCAGTACTTCCCGGGTTCAATCGACGAAGTCGCGATATGGCAGCGGGCGCTGACGGGCAGGGAAATCAGCGACGAGGTCCGGGTGCTGACCTCCCAGCAGTTCGCCGGTGTTGAGCTGATGGCGGCCTGGAGTGCCGACCGCGGCAGCGGAACAACCATCGCGGACACCACCTCCGGCTACGGGCGAAACCTCACCCTGACTGGTGGCGCCACGCTGGAGGGCGGGGCCATCGTGCTCGACGGTGTCGACGATGCCGCCACCACGCCGGGCCCGTTGGTCTATGACCACGCGTCGTTCACCGTGACCACGCGAGTGCAGCTCGACGGTGGGCAGTTGGTTGGCAAGGACGTGGGCTATACCGGGCAGGTGCTCGGTCAGCGCACCGCCGACGGATCCGCTTGGGGCTTCTGGTATGAACTGACCGGCAAGGGCACCGAACTCGATGAGGAAACCCTCGAGGAGAAGCAGGTGGCGCTCGGTGTGTGGCACTTCGGCCGCCTGAACGCGGACGGAACCTGGAGCTCAGTCGCCTCGGAAGAAGCGGCTGTCCTGGATGCCCCGGTCCGGCTAACCGGTATCTACGACTCCATAACCGGCACCATCAGCCTGCATCTCGGCTACAACCAAGACGGCGACGCCCAGGACTTCACAGTGCAGCTCGGAGCTGGAGACTTCGCCATCGGCAAGGGCTTCACCAACGGCACTTGGAAGCACTACCTGCCGGCATGCATCGAGGAAGTACGCCTGTGGGCCGGCGCGATGGCCAGCCCACAACAGATTGACGTGCACGTGGGCGACTGACCCTGGCAGCGGGCGGCGGCATTACCGCCGCCGCCCGCCCGCGGTCGAACGCTGAGGCCGCCATGGCAACTTGCTGACCTTTCGATTCCTTGTGGACTGGGTGGGGACGGAACTCTGATGGCGTTTGGCATAGGCACCTCAAGGCGGGCTCCCGGTGGTGCACGGCGTTGGGGACGCCGACTGGTGACTCCTGCGGTGGCGCTGGCCCTGCTCGCTCCCCTCAGCGAAGTCCAGGTCGCCGGCGCCGCGGACACGAGGGTGGTCCAGGATGCTCCGGGCCGACCGGATGTGCCCAAGCCCCGGGTGAGTAAGGTCGAAGAGGTCAAGGGCCTGGGAGCGAAGAAGGCCCGCGACAGGGTCGCCGCGGGCAAGAAGGCGGGTGCCGCGCAGGCTGAGCGGGCTCGCAAGGAACAGACCTCCGCCTGGCCCACACGCGATGCCGCAAGCATCAAGCTCACAGCGGACAAGCAGGCCAGGGCAGAGCTCGGCGGCACGTCCGTCTCTGTGATGCCTGAGAAGGGCAGGCGTGCGGCTGCCTCCGGGACCGCCCACGTCACGGTCCTCGATCAAAAGGCCGCGGACAAGGCGGGCATCGTCGGCGTGCTGCTGAGCGCGGCCGCGGACACGGCCGGCACAGCGGAGATCAGCGTCGATTACAGCGACTTCGCCTCTGCCCTCGGTGGTGACTGGGCCCAGCGGCTGCGTCTGGTGCAGCTGCCCGCCTGCGTGCTGACCACGCCGCAGAAGGTCGAGTGCCGCAAGCAGACCCCGCTGAAGACAGACAACAACGTGTCCGCGCAATCGGTCACTGCCCAGGTCGCCCTGGCCGAGGCGAAGTCGGATGGGCCGTCCACTCAACTGGCCTCGACCGCCGAGGCGCCGAGCGCCACCGTGTTGGCGGTGACCGCTGCTGCAGCCGCATCCGGCGAGTCACCCAAGGGAACGGGCAACTACTCGGCGACGGAACTCTCTCCCTCATCCTCCTGGGAGGCTGGCGGCAGCTCCGGGGCGTTCACCTGGAATTACGGATTCAGCGTGCCGCCTGCCGCGGCCGGCCCCACACCACCCCTGTCGCTCTCCTATGACTCGGGCAGCATTGACGGCCGCACCGCCACCACCAACAACCAGGGCTCAGCGGTCGGTGAGGGCTTCTCCCTGACCGAGTCCTACATCGAGCGCACCTACGGCAGCTGCGACAAGGACGACCACACGGACGTCTTCGACCACTGCTGGAAGTACGACAACGCACGCATCGTCCTCAATGGCAAATCCAGCCGCCTGGTCAAGGTCAACACCTCTGGAGACTGGCGTCTGGAGGACGACGATGCCTCCACCGTGACCCGCTCCACGGGCGCGGACAACGGCGACGACGACGGCGAGTACTGGACCGTCATCACAGGCGACGGCACGAAGTACGTGTTCGGCCTGAACAAGCTCGACGGCGCCGCCGACCAGCGCACCAACTCCACCTGGACCGTTCCAGTATTCGGCGACGACTCGGGTGAGCCCGGTTACGACAAGGGCAGTGCCTTCGCCGACCGGTCCCTGACGCAGGCGTGGCGATGGAATCTCGACTACATCGAGGACACCAGCGGCAACGCTTCCACCTATTGGTACACCAAGGAAGCCAACCACTACCCCAAGAACAAGGCCACCACCGCCAATGCCTCGTACACCCGCGGTGGCTACCTCAAGGAGATCAAGTACGGGCTGCGCAAGGGCGCCCTGTTCACCGATGACGCCGATGCGAAGGTAACCTTCGCGCACGCCGAACGCTGCACCGTCGGCGACTGCGCCGAGCTGACCGACGGCACCGCCAAGAACTGGCCCGACGTCCCCTTCGACGCCATCTGCAGCGACGGCGACACCGAGTGCAACGCAGCCGGCCCGTCCTTCTTCTCCCGCAAGCGTCTCACCGGCGTCAGCACCTTCTCCTGGAATGCCACCACCAAGGCGTACGACCCGGTGGACACCTGGACGCTCACCCAGGACTACTACGACGCAGGTGACATCGGAGACACCACCGACCACGTCCTGGTCCTGAAGTCGATCAAGCGGACAGCCAAGGCTGGCACCACAGCGATTGACGTCAACCCGATCACCTTCACCTACCAGTTGCGCCCGAACCGGGTTGACGGCACGGACGACATCCTGCCGCTCAAACGGCACCGCATCGAGACCATCACGTCGGAGACCGGGGCGATCACGACGGTCACGCTGTCGCAGCCGGAGTGCAAGCGCAGCGAGGTCCTCGGTGCCGCACAGGACACCAATACTCGTTCCTGCTACCCGCAGTTCTGGAACATCAACGGCGCCTCGGAGGCGGCGGTCGACTGGTTCCACAAGTACCGCGTCCTGGCCGTCGTCATCGACGACCCCACCGGCCAGAACGAGTCGATCGAGCACGCCTACGACTACGCCGGTGCCGCCTGGCACCACAGCGATGACCCGTTCACGCCGAAGGACGAGCGGACGTGGTCGGAGTGGCGCGGATACCGCGACGTCACCAGCTACACCGGGGCGTTGGACACCGCCCGATCCAAGAACGTCTCCCGCTACCTGCTGGGTATGCACGGGGACAAGAACAAGGACGGCACCACCAAGACTGTCAGCATCGAGCCGCTGTTGGACACCGATGTGGACTTCACGGCCCTGACGGACAGTGACCAGTACTCGGGTCAGCTGCTGCAGAAGGTCACGTACAACGGCAGTCAGCCGATTTCCACCTCGTACACGAACTACACGTACAAGAACACCGCCAGCCAGTCGGTGCCGGATGCGACAGATCACACGGCCCGCTGGGTACGGCCCAACTCGGCCTACACCAGCACCTACCTCACGGCCTCCAAGACCTGGCGCACCCAGGTGACCACCAGCCGCTACGACGACCTGGGCATGGTCACCTCGCACGACGACTACGGCCAGAAGGACCTGAGCGGCGACGAAACCTGCACCCGCACCTGGTATGCCCGCAACACGGGCGCAGGCATCAACAGCCTCGTCTCCCGGACCCGCACCGTCGGCAAGGAATGCTCCGTCGCCGACACCACGCTCGACCTGCCGACCGACGACAAGCGCCGCGGCGACGTACTCTCGGACACCGCGACTGCCTATGACGGTGCCACGTGGTCGGACTCGATGAAGCCGACCAAGGGCCTGGTCACCTGGACCGGCCGAGCGAAGGGTTACGCCTCCGGTACGCCCAACTGGCAGACGGTCACCAGCGCAGCGACCGCGGACTTCGACGTCCTCGGCCGGCCTCTCAAGGTCACCAACGCGGACGGACAGCCGACTACCACCGCATACACCCCCGCCACGGCAGGGCCAGTATCCAAGATCATCAGCACGGATCCCAAGACCTTCAAGACCACCAGCTTCCTGGATCCGCGCACTGGGCAAACGCTGCGCACTTATGACGCGAACCTGAAGAAGACCGAACTCGTCTACGACGCCCTGGGCCGCGTCACGCAGGTGTGGCTGCCGAACCGGGACCGCGGCAGTGAGAGCGCCACCTTCGGCCCCAACACCAAGTTCGAATACACGATCGACAACAATGCTCCGTCCTGGGTGTCGACCGCGGCGCTGAAGAAGGACGGTAAGACCTACACCACCAGCTACGCCATCTATGACTCATTGTTGCGCCCCTTGCAGAGCCAGACCCAGACGTCGAACGGCGGGCGACTGCTGACCGACACCCGCTACGACACCCGCGGCCTCGCGTACGAGACCTACGCGAACATCTTCGACACCACCAGCACCCCTAATGGCACATACACCCGCGCCGAGTACGGTGAATCACCCAACCAGAACGCCACCGTCTTCGACGGAGCCGGCCGGGCCACCAAGAGCACGCTGTACGTCTTTGGTGTCGAGAAGTGGTCGACCACCACGAGCTACACCGGTGACTCCACCGCAAGTACCGCCCTCGACGGCGGCACCGCCACCCGCGCCATCATCGACATCCGCGGCCGCACTGTGGAAAGCCGCGAGTACGCCGGCAAGTCCCCAGCCGACACCCAGTACGGCGACGGCCTCGGCGCCAGCTATGCGTCGACCAAGACCACCTACACCTCGGATGGCCTGCAGACGCAGATCACCGGCCCGGACGACGCCAAGTGGTCCTACACCTACGACCTGTTCGGTCGGCAGGCCGAGGCCAAGGACCCCGACAAGGGCACCAGCACCACCGAGTACGACGTCCTCGACCGCGCCATCAAGTCAACCGACTCGCGCGGCAAGTCGATCCTGACCGGATACGACGAACTCGGCCGGATCGTCGGCACCTGGGCCGGATCCAAGACAGACGCCAACCAGCGCACCGGATACACCTACGACACGCTGCTCAAAGGCCAGCCCGACAAGTCCACCCGCTACGTCGGCGGCAAGGCCGGGCAGGCGTACACCGACACGATCACCGAGTACGACAGCCTGTCCCGCCCGGTGGTCAACACCCTCGAACTGCCCGCTGACGATCCGTTCGTGAAAGCCGGCGCACCGAGCACGTTGTCGTTCAGGATTTCGTACAACCTCGACGGCACAGTCGAGACTGCCGAGGAGCCGGCTCTCGGGGGCTTGCCCTCAGAGATCATCGACTACGGATACAACAACGTCGGACAGATCACTTCGGTCGGCGGCTCCACCGGCTACCTCCTCAACACCACCTACTCACCGCTCGGCCAGCCCTGGGAACAACTTCTGGGAACAGCCAACACGGCCGATCACAAGAAGGTCTCCATCAGGAACACCTTCGAAGACGGCACCGGTCGCCTCACTCGCAGCAATGTCAAGGCAGACAGTCAGCCCTACATGCTGCAGGACCTCAACTACAGCTTCGACCAGGCCGGGAACGTCACCTCCATCACCGACCCCAGCACGCTCGGCGGCACCAGCAGCGCCGAAACCCAGTGCTTCGCCTACGACGGCCAACGCCGCCTCATCGAAGCCTGGACCCCCAGCCAACAAAAGTGCTCCGACCCTCGCAGCGCGAGCAGCCTGTCCGGACCGGCCCCGTACTGGACCAGCTACACCTACAACACCGCCGGCCAGCGCACGACAGAAACCGCTCACAAGACTGCCGGCGACACCAAGACCACCTACTGCTACACCAAGACCGATCAACCGCACTTCCTGACCGGCACCACGACCAAGGGCGACTGCGCCGCCCGGGAACGCACCTACACATCCGACACGACCGGCAACACGACCAAACGGCCCGGCGCTTCAGCCACCCAGGACCTGGCCTGGTCCGAGGACGGCAAGCTCGCCAAGCTCACCGAGAACGGCAAGGCAACCGACTACCTCTACGACGCCACAGGTGAGCTGCTGATCCGTAACACCGCGGGTGGCGAGCGGGTCCTGTACACCGGAGCCACCGAACTCCACCTGCGCACCGACGGCACCATGTGGGCCCAGCGCTACTACGCCGCCGGTGGTCAAACGGTAGCCATACGCTCCAACGAGTCCGGCACCAACAAGCTCACCTACCTCGCCGGCGACCACCACGGCACTTCGAGCCTCGCCATCAGCGCCGACAGCACCCAAACAGTCAGCAAGCGCTACATGACCCCCTTCGGCGCCGAGCGCGGCAAGCCCACCGGCACCGCATGGCCCGACGACAAGGGCTTCCTCGGCAAGACAACCGACGAAACCACCGGCCTCACCCACATCGGCGCCCGCGAATACGACTCTGTCCTCGGTCAGTTCATCAGCATCGACCCCATCCTCGACCCGGCCCAGCCTCAATCCCTCAACGGATACAGCTACGCCAACAACACCCCCGTCACCGCCTCCGACCCCTCCGGACTCTGGTGCGACAGCTGCAATGGCGGCATGGGCTGGACACGCCCCGACGGTGGAACCAGGGGTGATGAGAATGGGGGTAAAAACCCCGACGGCAGCGTCCGCGGCACACCCGGCTTTCCCAGCACACGTCCCGCGCCCGCTGGCTACAGCAACAGCCCCGGAGCAGGAAAGGTCATAACGAATTTGGGGCACGGTGCCCCCGCGCTGCCACCGCCGGACGTCTATCGGGACTACCAGTCGAAGCTCCCCGGCGTCGCACAGATGAGCAACCTCGGCACCTACATGCCGGAACTCAGCTACGAACTCAACGTAGAACTCTACTTCAGGGAACGCTGCAGCTCCTCATTCGACGAATCATGCTTCGCCATCCGTGACTTCTACACCAAGGGTGAGGACTCCCACGGGCTCCCCAATTACTGGGCCCACATCGACGACATCCCCCTCATCAACACGTGTCCCATATGCGCGAACATCGGCTTCCAGGCGCTGATAACGGCCCTGCCCGTAGGGAAATTCAAGTACGCGCCGAAGTGCTTCCTGGCTGGCACCGACGTCCTCATGGCCGATGGCGATACCAAAGACATCGAAGACATCGAAGTCGGCGACATGGTCATGGCCACCGACCCAGAGACGGGGAAGCACGGCCCAAGAAAGGTGACGCGCCTCATCCGAAGCGAGGGTGAGAAGCAACTCAATACCCTCACCATCCTCACGCCGGCCGGTCCGGAAAAGCTCACAGCCACGCGCGAGCACCCCTTCTGGTCACCCTCCGAGAACGCATGGGTGGAAGCAGGCAGCCTCACTCCCGGAATGACCCTGCGCACCGACCGCGGCGGCGCCGTCACGGTCAAGTCCAACAAGTCCTTCACTAAGAAGACGCACACCTACAACTTCACCGTAGCCGAACTCCACACGTACTACGTATTCGCAGGAGAGACGCCGGTACTCGTTCACAACAGCTGCGGTGGGCGTTGGAAATTGGGCGAAGATTATTCTAAGCCCAATAAGAATGGCGTCGCGCCATCCATGTCCACCATGCGTAAGCGGTTTTGGAAGAACGAAGCGGCGGAGCCGGATGCCGCAGACCAATATGGTGCCGCGAATATGAGTCGTATGAAGCGCGGAATGGCCCCACGGCGACAGCGCCCGGACGGATCGTGGGAATCAATGGAGCTGAGCCATGAACCTATTCCCGAACGGGATGGTGGTATGTTGATAACGCCACGGTGGCCAGAGGATCATGTTCTTATGGATCCAGGCGGACACCGCAGGCTCCCGCCCGGTTACTAGCGTTGCGAGCGGGGCGCGGCAGCTGGGCCTCCTGCTGCCGCGCTCAAGCGTGATTCTGAAGTCGGGATGATCTAGGAGGATTCGGGTGAGCGTAAGCGGGGCTCAGGCAGCGGCATTCTTCCGCGAGATCGCTCGGACTCGTACCGTTTGGTGGGTTCGAGACGACGACGGCAGTCCGACCCCAGTCTCAAGTTCGGGGCAACCAGCTTTTCCCTATTGGTCATCGGAGGCCCGTGCGCAGCGTGCTGCTCAGCTATGGGGCCCTCAATTTCGAGCTGTTTCGATGCCGCTGGATCATTGGCGAAGCGCGGCTTTGCCGGATCTGGCCAAGGATGACTTCCGGGTAGGGATTAACTGGAGCGGACAGCGCCTGACCGGATGGGACTTCACTGTCGGTGAAGTGGTCAATCGTCTCATTCATGCACTCGGCGAGCCATCATACAACCGGTAGATTTGGTCGCCAGGGCCCTGCCCCCGCCCTAATACTGCAACGGTGCTTGCTGTGACGGGTGGGCAGGTCAATCGTTGGTGTTGTCATGGGTGGGCATCTTGCTGAGGTCGGTTCGTGGGCCGGTGAGTTGAGTGCGGTGCAGGGGCGCTTTCTGCACCGGTTCAGCAGGTCGGAGCCGCGTGAGTCTGCTCTTGCCTATATGCGGGGGTTGATAGCGCCGCTGGAGCGGAAGAACGGCTGGACGTTGGCTGAGGAAGCGGGCCATGCAGGCCCGGACCGCATCCACCGGCTTCTGAACCGGATCGAGTGGGACGCCGACGAGGTTCTGGACGATGTGCGTGCGTACGTGGCCGAGCATCTCGGCGACCCGGGTGCGGTCCTGATCGTGGACGACACCGGCTTTCTGAAGAAGGGCACCGGCTCGGCCGGGGTGCAGCGGCAGTACTCCTGCACCGCCGGCCGCACGGAGAACTGCCAGGTCGGTGTCTTTCTCGCCTATGCGGCCCCGCTCGGGCGGACGCTGATCGACCGTCGGCTGTATCTGCCCGCCTCCTGGACGGACGACCGTGAGCGTTGCCGCCGGGCCGGCATCGACGATGCGGTCGGTTTCACGACCAAGGTGGCGATGGTCCGCGGGGCGATTGCCGACAAGATCCCGTTCCGCTGGGTGACCGCGGATGCCGGCTACGGCTACAGCAAGGGCTGGCGCTCCGAGCTGGAACAGGCGGACGTCTTCCACGTCATGGCCACCACCCGCCACGACACGGTTGTCACCCGCTGGGCGATCGACCACCCGGTGAGCGATCTCTTCCCCGGCCTGCCCCGGCAGAAGTGGAAACGCCGCTCGTGCGGTGCGGGCGCCCACGGGCCCCGCGTCTACGACTGAGCGCGTGTCGAGGTGCGCCCCTGGCACCGGCCCGACCGCCGGCACTGGGTGATCGCCCGCCGCAGCGTCGCCCGCCCCGAAGAACTCTCCTACTACATCGCTTACTGCCCCGACCACACCACCCTGGACGAGCTGATCCGCATCGCCGGCAGCCGCTGGGCGATCGAGGAATGCTTCCAGACCGCGAAGCAGGAGTGCGGCCTGGACGACTACCAAGTTTGCCGCTACCCCGGCTGGCACCGCCATATCACCCTGGCCATGGCCGCCCATGCCTGCCTCACCGTCCTGCGGGCCCGCGAACTAGACACCGGGAAAGCAGAAACGGATCCTCCCAGATCATCCACCTCAGCCTCGCCGAGATCAGACGCCTGATCCACCGCCTCACCAACCGGCGGCCCGCACCGGTCGAGCACATCCTGCACTGGTCGACCTGGCGCCGAAGACGACAACACCAAGCCCGCACCATCCACTACAAACAATGCGGCCACACACCACCAGAAACCGACCCACCGCCATACAAAAGACCGTTGCAGTACTCAGAGGGCTCACCTCCGCTCGCGCGGAGAGCACCAGTTGGAGGAGGCCCGGACCATGGCGGCTGACGACTCGCCTCCGCTCGCGCGGAGAGCACGGGACGAGGATCACCGGGGCCGCCACGACCACCGGCTCACCTCCGCTCGCGCGGAGAGCACCGCCGCTCGGCCGCGGCCTGGTCCTGCTCGGCCGGCTCACCTCCGCTCGCGCGGAGAGCACAAGGGGGGACGTGAGGGGGTGCACAAGAAGGACGGCTCACCTCCGCTCGCGCGGAGAGCACCAGGCCGGACAGGGTGAGCAGTTCGGTGAACGCGGCTCACCTCCGCTCGCGCGGAGAGCACGGTGCTGTTGGAGAAGGCGGGTTCGGGCCGGGCGGCTCACCTCCGCTCGCGCGGAGAGCACCAGGCACCGCAGGCCCGCGGCTCCGTCTTGGACGGCTCACCTCCGCTCGCGCGGAGAGCACATAGTGGAGACCGAGACGGGGTGGCCGGTGGTCGGCTCACCTCCGCTCGCGCGGAGAGCACGTGACTGCTGCCAGGTTGACCGTGGTGGTCGTCGGCTCACCTCCGCTCGCGCGGAGAGCACTGGGTGACGTCCCGCCAGCGTGCGACAAGGCCCGGCTCACCTCCGCTCGCGCGGAGAGCACTTGTGCGTGGCCCATCCGGGCGTCTCCACGACCGGCTCACCTCCGCTCGCGCGGAGAGCACGGGCCCCGGAACGTCTCCGGGACAGGGGTGGCCGGCTCACCTCCGCTCGCGCGGAGAGCACTCGGCGAGCGCGATCGCGGACACGAACGGGGACGGCTCACCTCCGCTCGCGCGGAGAGCACATGCCGCGGTCGTTGTACTCCCCGGTGAGCTG
The DNA here is from genome assembly GCF_042889165.1 of Streptomyces sp. NPDC002669. Taxonomy (NCBI): domain Bacteria; kingdom Bacillati; phylum Actinomycetota; class Actinomycetes; order Kitasatosporales; family Streptomycetaceae; genus Streptomyces; species Streptomyces sp. NPDC002669. The sequence continues at coordinate 41,059 of NZ_JBIAQQ010000022.1, forward strand.
CGGCTCACCTCCGCTCGCGCGGAGAGCACAGTAGAGCGCGATCACAGCCAGGGTTAACAGACGGCTCACCTCCGCTCGCGCGGAGAGCACCAGCTCACCGACTGAGCGGCACACCCACCGAGCGGCTCACCTCCGCTCGCGCGGAGAGCACCCTTTCTGACCTGGCATGCTAGAGGGGGTTTGCCATTTCTTGACTTTCTCGCTGGAAGGCGATCAGGGTGAGGCCGTCGAAGTCGAGGGGCTCGCGGCGGCGGGTGCCTGCTGTCCGTAGTTGGAAGCCTTGTTCGTTGTCGGCCGGGTGGGCGAGTACTGCCATACCGTCGTTGGTGCAGGCAGTGACGGCTGACCAGAGTTCGTCGCGGACCTTGGCCGAGACGGTACCGACGTACAACTCGGGTGTGACTTCGAGGAGCCAGCGGGTGAGAGCGCCGCGCAGATGGTCGGGGACGGCGGTGGCTGAGATGACGATCATTGAGGACATGGACCGCGTTCTTCCAGTGGGTGGGTCACAGCGGTTTCCCGTGGTTGACGCCGGCGGGTACGGAGCCGGTGACCGGGTCCCACAGGTCGACCATTTGTTCTTCGGGGTCGGGGCGTTCGTAGGTGTGGTTTGGGTCGAGGAGTTGCTGGATGTCGGTGACGATGCGGGGAAGGAGTTGGAAGAGGCGGAGTTCGTGGCGGAAGGAGCGGCGTGCTTCGCTTTCGGGGTTGGGCGATGCGTGGAGGGAGAAGGCGAGGGGGATGGTCAGTTCGGCTTTGTAGAGGTCGGCGATGTCGTACACGAAGGCTTGTTGGTTGCCGCTGTGGACGAAGCCGAGGGCCGGTGAGCAGCCGAGTGCGGTGATCGCGGCGTGCACGATGCCGTAGAGGCAGGTGTTGGCCGAGGACAGGGCGAGGTTGACGGGGTCTTGGCTGTCCCAGGAGGCGGGGTCGTAGGAGCGGCGGAAGCGGCCGATTTTGTATTGGCGGGCGAGGAGTTGGTAGTGGGCTCTGACGCGTTGGCCTTCCATGCCGCGGAGTTTGTCGAGGTTGGTTCCGCCGGTTGCGGTGCCGTCTCCGAAGTGGAGTTCGTACATGGCCTGGGCGATGGCCAGGCGGTGGGGGTCGCTGGCCCAGGCGCGGGTTTGGCGTTCGAGCCAGAGGGTGGTGAGGGATTCGGGGACGGCTGCTGAGTAGCAGCGGACGCCTCCGGATCCGGTGGTGAGGACGGTGGTGCCGTTTCTGGCGAAGGTGGTGAGGGCGCGGGCGGTGATGGAGGTGCCGGGGCCGAGGAGGACGCAGCTGAGGGCTGCGGTCGGGAGGTAGACGGTCTCTGTTCCTCGTTGCTCGCTGGTGACTTCTGCGCAGACTCCGGTGTCGTCCTGGTGGATGCGGACGATGTCGAGGTAGAGGAAGGAGAGGGAGTCGGCGATGCGGGGGAGCATGGCGACGGTGGGTGCGGCGAGTTTGCGCCGGGCGTTGCTGGTGGTGAGGGGGGCGGTTGTGGGGCGTGGGGTCATTGGGGCTGCCTTGTGGGAGCGATGCTGAGGAGGCCGCAGCCGTAAGCCTTGCCGCGTCCGATGCCGTTGAGGATTTTTGTCCGGAGCAGGTCGGTGTCGATGATGGCTGCGGTGCCGTCGAACTGGGTGCGGGCGTGGCGGATGCGCTGGGTCGGGGCGTCAGGGGAGTGGCGTTCTCCTTGTATGGCGTCCAGGGGGTGGGAGTGGAGGGTGAGGGGTTTGAGGCCGCTGAGGTCGGCTTGGCGGAGCCACCATTCGTCGGCTGCCGGGCCGGTGAGCGGGACGACGGGCGGGAGGTTGTAGAGGGCGCGGGTGGTGGCGCCGGGTTTGCGGACGGGGCTGGCGACGCAGCGGTAGCGGATGGGAAGGCCGGGGCGGATGGCATCGATGAGGGTGTCGAGGGGGCGGGTGAGCGCGGTTCCGTAGCCGTCGGGCAGGCGGTTGGTGTCGGGTTCGTGGGTGGATTGGATGAGCAGGTGCGGCCCGGTGGGGGTGTCTTCGGTGCGGAAGAGGACCCCGAAGCGTGCGCGGGGGTCGGGGCCGACGTCGGACGGGAAGAGGCTCATGATGCGGCGGTGCATGCCGATGGGGCCGCTGAGGTCGCGGCGGGCGTTCCGGCAGCGGGTGTCGGGGACGATCCGGGTGAGCCAGAGGGTCATCGTCGGCTCCCTTCGGTGGTGTTCAGCCGGGTGTCGAGGTAGTGGCCCAGCGCAGTGAGCTGTGCTTTCCCCAGTCCGGCGAACTGGGAGGAGGGGAGGAGCAGGGTGCGCCGGTACAGAGGCCGGGCGCGGTAGGCGCGTTGGCGGGGGTGGTAGCTGAGGGGCTGGTCGTTGAGTTCGCCGGAGGGGTGGGAGCCGTCCTCGCCGGTGTCGCTGGTTGTGGAGGGCAGGGCGGGCAGGTGGTTCAACGGGCGGTCGGCCAGGAATTCCACCGGTCTGCCTCCCGGTTCTGGGCCGGTGGCCGGGCGGGCGGCGAGGGGCAGGTGGATGAGGTGGTGCAGTGCGTCGTCGCTCTTCCCGAGCAGGACGGGGCCTTCGGGCGGGCAGGAGCGGCGCCCGAGGTGCAGGGGCCAGTGGGGGCTGCGCAGGGCGTCGGCGCAGCGGTCGAGGAGTGCGTGGTCCTCGGTGGCTGGCCGGGGGATGGTGAGGGCGAGGGTGAAGGCGGCGTCAGCCAGGTAGTAGCGGTGGGTAAGCAGGGTTCCGGTGTCGCCGGTGCGTTTTTTGCCTTCGGCTGTGGTCACGGTGGCTTTGGCGGGAAGTCCGCCGCCGACGGTGTGCAGGTCGCGCAGCATCACGCCGGGCCGGTCGGTCCGCACGGTCATGTGCAGTGCTGTGAGGTCGTTGATGGGCTGGCCGCGGCGTCGTCCGAGGGCCGAGGCGAGGAGGCCGATGACGCCGGAGCGGGTGGGGAAGGCGGCGGTGTCGCGTTCGTTGAAGTGGCTGTGCAGGCCCCAGGACTGGAGGGGACCGGCCAGGCGCAGGAGGAGTCCTGGTTCGGGGGCGGGGAGAAGGGTGCTCATGCGGCGTCTCCGGCGGGGTGCGCGGGCAGAGCGTTGTCGAGAGCGGCGTCGATGAGGGTGTCGAAGCTGGTGTGGCGGGTGCCGAGTCCGTCGAGGTCCTTGGTGTCGACTCCGGCCCAGCCGGAGCCGAGGATGCTGCTGGTGCCCAGGAGCCGGTTGGCGGTCTCGGCGTACTCGGAGAGGGCGGTGCGGGAGGTGTCGGCGAAGCCGCCCTGCCCGGACGCGGCGACCGGGCTTTCGAAGGCTGCGGCGTAGGAGAGGGGCCGGTCGGTGCGCACGGAGATGTGGGCGAGGTCAGGGATGGTGTGGGGGGCTGTGGAGTTCTTCTTCGCCTGGGGCAGGGACAGGATGAACGCGCTGAGGAAGGCGGCAGCGAGTTCGCGGAGCTCGGCGGGGTTTTCGCCGGTGTTGGCGGCGAGATCGCGGAGGTCGATGGTGGCGTACCGGTAGAAGGTACCGGCGCTGAATTCGCTGTGGCCCATGTGGCCGCTGCCGGTCTGGTCGCCCCAGGCGGCGGTGATGTCGTCCACGGCGGAGAAATAGTCGAGTTCGACATCGGTCTCGTGGGTGGTGAGGGCGTGGGCGACCTGGACGGCGCCGTCGACACCGGCATTGTCGACCTCGGCGAGCATGCGGCCGAAGAGGTTGATGACGCCGTTGCGGGAGCGGAAGACTGCCTCGACCCGGTCGACGGGCAGGACGCTCTTGTCCGCGGGCTTCTTGATGTCTTTGGCCCCTTGCAGCGTCTCGCGGTACTCCTCGGCCAGATCAGCGAGTTCGGCGACAGCGCTCTGGGGGACGTAGACCATCGCGTTGGTGAGGACCTTGTTGGGGACGCTCTGCTTGGCGTCTGCCGGGTCCTTCGCGAGTTCGAACTTGATGCTGCTGGCCGCAGCCGTGTGCGCCCCTGCCTTCTCGGCGAGATCCAGCGGCCACTGCCGTTCCTCGGCGAGGAGGCGGGTGACGCGCTCGCCGATGCGGCGGGTGCGCAGGGCAGCCTGGCCGATTCGGTCCTCGAACATGCCGCGGACGGCCCGCTTCCAAGACTGGCTGCTGACCCGGGTGCGCAGCACATTGCCGTACTGGACCGTTTTGACGGAGTTCGTGTCATCCCGGTTCAGGTTGGCGAACGGGACACTCTGGATGATGTGGATGTCGATGAAACGGGCGGCCATGAGCATGCTGGTGTGACTCCTTCGTGCGGATGGGCGTGACGGGTGTGCTGTGTGGTTCATGGGGCCGGTGAGGGCGCGGTCAGGAGGAGGCGGGAGCCACAGCCGGATCTGCCGAGAGTTCCTTCTCGTCGGCGTCATCGGCCCGTTGCGCGGCAGCCTTGTCCCGCAGCCGATAGAAGTCCTGGAGCCAGGTGCGCGAGATCCGCCCGGAGCGACGGCGCCAGAGACTGATGTCGTCGAGCAGCTGCGCCCAGTCGACCTCCACGCCCAGCGAACGCAGGTATCCGACGGAGGCCGGAAGGTGCCGGTGCAGGCCGTTGACGCTCTGACGGGTGAGGAGGTTGAGGCGGCTTTCTGCGGTGCTTGCCCGCATTTCCTTTTCCCTGCCTGGCCCTTCGGTGACGGCGGTGGCAAATGCCGTGCCGAGACTGGTGCGCCGCCACCGGGTGCTGGGAGATGGCTTCTGCTCATCGGGCCGTACCGGATCAGCGGCGGTGGGGGCCGGTGGCGCCGATGCGCTGCGGGGCTGGGCGGCGATCATCGCGGCGACGGTGTAATACGCCCGTTCCACGTCCGCGGAGCGGGGCTCGGGCAGCCACGGGGCGACCAGGCGGTGCATTCGCTGCACCGAGTCGAGATCCTTCCGCAGTCCGCTGCGCAAGGCACTGCGGGCTCCGGCGTCTTCGCGGCAGATCCGCTCGATCCAGTTGGTGTACGCGCGCGAGCGGCCGGTCTGCTGTGTGCTGCTCTGCTGCGGGATCTTCCCGGCCGCCGTATCCGGCGGGCCGGCGATGCCGCCGGTGGCTGGCGGGGGAGTGGTCGTCATCCGGTGATCTCCTTGGTCTTCGCGCGGGGGCCGGGTTCGGCCTGCCGGTTCTTCGGTGTTCCGCCGTAAAGCTCGATGCGGGCCTGCGAGACGGCCTTCGCGCCGCGCAGCGTGCGGGTGACAGGCGCGGTCACCGTGTCGTACGCCTCCTCGGCCAGGCGCAGGAACGCCCGGCGGGTGGCTGCCGGGTCGAAACCACCGTCGACGACGTTCCCGGTGCGGTCCAGGAGACGGAAACGTGCCCAGAACTCGGCCTCGGCACGAGGCCAGTACCGGGCGCCGCCCTCTGCGGCCCAGGCCGCGCCATCTGCCTTGGCATCCCTGACGTAGGAGACCCAGGCGCGTTTGACCGCCCGGTCCAGACGCCGCCCGTACAGTTCCCCGAACTGCCGCAGGCGACCCACCGCGGGAACAGTGCGGGCGTCGTTGTGCTCGGCGAATCCGAGGACGGCCGGGGTACTGGCGTCGATGAACTGCGTGTCCTTGGCCTGACCCTCCTGGTCGAAGCCGAGCGCCCGCACCCGCAGGTCCTCGGACACCTCGACCGCGCTGTGGAACACCCGAGGCTGCTGCGGGTGTGCACTGCCGGCGGGCGGATGCTGCAGCAGCAGGGCATCCAGGTCCCGCCACAGTGCCCGGCCTGCGTCGGCCGGACGCGGATACCGGTTGCCCTGCTGACTGACCTGCCAGATCAGGTAGTCGTCCTCCCGCGGCATCCGCTCCCCCCGGTACGCCCAGGTGATGAATGCGTCTTGTACATGAGTGCTGTCCTGGTCCGGAACCAGGAGCAGCGCGTGCTGGGAGCGGCCGGTATGCCGGGAACGCGGCCCCCGGGACTCCCTCGGCGGGCTGTCCGGATCGGGCAGCTCGTCCTGTTCCCACGGGCACAGGTCCTCCTCCCCTCGCACACCGGTATCCGGCGGCACCAGACCGGCGAGCAGCGTCTCGAAGAGAGACGTGCCTTCGGGGTGGTAGGACAAAGCGGTCCGCAGCGGGCCGGCGGTGGCGCTCGCGCTCTTCACCCCGTTCACTTCGCGGGCCGAACAGCGACCGGACGGGCCGTAGTAGTGCCACACCAGGAGACTGAGGAAAGCGTCGGACGCGGTGGGCGGCTCAGCTGCAAGGTCCGAGTCGTGCCGGAACCAGGAGTGGTTGTTGCCCGAGGGCCGGGTGACGATGAGCTTGTTGACACCGGCGGTCCTTGTGACATCGCACTGGTCCGCCAGCCGGGGATCCTGCATCCACGGGCGACCGCCAGGGGCGAACAGGAAGAACCGGTCCTCGAACCTCCTGAAATACGCATCGATCTCTCCGGCCGGAAGTCGGCCCGTGTCGAGAATATCCAGCCGGCGTTCGTCCCAGTCGCCCTCGGGGCCCTGCTCGCTCAGGCCGGCCACCCCGGCCGTGAGTGCGTAAAGGATCCGGAGCAACGCCGCGTGCGCGGGCGCGTCGGCGACGGCGAGGCACTCGATGTCGTGGCTGCGCAGCAGGAGTTCACGCAGCCCCACCCGGTCCGGGAACCCGCCTGCAGCAGAGGCGGCGCTGCCGGGTTTCCAGCGCACGGGGACACACGGCTGGTCGATCAGGTTGTACGTGCCGGTTGGCATGGCTGTGTCCTGTCGTCATTGCAGAAAGTGCGGCGCTGGGGTGGAAACCGATGCCCCCGCTGCACGCTGCCGGTGCCCCAGCCCTGCGTACCGCAGAGCTGCTGCGGACGGTGGCAACTTGACTGCAGGAGCCCGCACTTGGAACATACCGGAAGCGTGTGGGTCAAGTGGTGAGAATGTGAATAATTCATTCGGCTTCGAGGCCGACCTCGGACAGAAAGATCGTGTAGCGCCCGTGCCGGCACCTCCAGGTGCCGTCCCCCACGGGGCTCATGCTCAGCAGAACGAGGTCGCGAAGCGAAGGATGCGTCCCCCACTTCTGAGGAACGGCCCCAGCAGGCTCGCCGCCCCGCAGCCATCGCCCCGGCACCGGCGCCACCCGCCGCGCAACATTGGCCAGCTCCGCCGCTTTGAGCCCGTGCCTGCCCCCGGCAGGAACCGGTTCCTTGCCCCCGGGGTCGAGCGTCACCGCCCCGTCCGCCTGTTCATAAAGACAGAGCACCCGGCCGGTGTCAGCACCGAGACGGGTCGTCAGCAACTCCTCGGTCACCCCCGCCTCCCGCCGGGAGAGCTTGCTGAGGTCGCCCTGCACATCCGCAGGCGCACAGATACCGGTCCACGCCGCGAGATGCCGCTCGGCAGCCTCCTCCGCCACCCGTTCCTCATCCAGCCGAGCCAGCTCCTCACGGGCCGCACCCTCCAGCCCGTCGACGAAGTCCTCCTCGTACACCTCGTCCACCAACCGCTGCACCCCACCAGGAACCGCGATACCCTCCCCGGCACACTTCGCCAGAATCAGGGAAGTGCGCCTGAGCAGCCCCGCGTCATAGACCTTCCCCCACGAACGCGGGACGGAGCCGTCGGGTACAGCCAGCGGATCGAGCACGACCAACTCCGGTTCGTCCTCCGCCGCCGCCCACCGCTGACGACCAAGAGGACCGCGTTCATGCCGCCGCCCACGTCCGGCACGCTGCAACAGCTGCGCCAGCGGGGCAAGATCACTCACCACCAAATCGAAATCGAAGTCCAGGGACTGCTCCACCACCTGCGTCGCCACCAGCACCGACGCCGCACGTGCCGTAACCGCTCCCCCCGAGGAGCAGGGCTTGCCGTACGTGCTTTCGCAGCAGGCCGTGATGGACGCCCGCACATCCGCCGGAAACCGGGAGTGCAGCAACCGCAACCCACCCGGCCGGGCCACCAGAGCGGGGAACGCCACCCGCACATCCCGGTACGTCTGCTGGGCCTCGGCCACAGTCGTGCAGCACACCAGCACCGTGCCGCCCTCCGCGACCACGGGAGCCAGCACCTCCCGCAGCGCCGCACGCCGACCCCCTTCCCGAACCGTCGCACCAGCCGACTCCGCGGTGTCCCACACCACCGGCCGCCGTGACACCTTCAGAGTCCGGGCACGATTGCTCGCGGTACCCCGCGCAGCCGACACCTCCCCCGAGACCCCGCTCGCGAACAACCACCCCGGATACCGCGGAACCACACGAGACGGTTCACGAAACCCGGCACCACGCCGATACGCGTCAACCAGTGAACCGGCCGAACGGCCCGTCAGTGTGGCCGACAACAGCACCACCGGGGCACCCATCGCGCCCAGCCACTCCAGAAGCCGCACCAGGAGCTGATGCATCCACGGACCGTAGGCATGCGCCTCATCAACCACGAACACCTTGCCCGATAACCCGAACAGCCGCAGCGCGTTGTACCGCAGAGGCAGCACGGCACTCAGGGCCTGGTCGATCGTGCCCACACCCAAGGGCGCGAGCAGCCCACGCTTCGAACCCCGCAACCACCCATCCGCCTCGACGACTGTCCCCCTGCCAGTACTCATCACACCCTCGCCGACCAGCGCTTCAGAAGCCGCTTCACCCTCACCGCCCGGGGGGCTCAGCCATGCCATCGAATGCAACAGCATCAACGCACGCTCACCGGACAGGGACCGGGAAGCGAACGCCTCCACCCGCGGCCGCATCGCGTCCGCCGTACCCATCGTCGGTAATGCGAAGTACAAACCCCGGGCCCCCGACGCCCGCCCCAGCAACGAAGACGCGAACAACGCCGCCTCCGTCTTCCCGTCACCGGTCGGAGCTGTCACCAGCACCAGCCCAGCCCCGTGCTCATCGACCAGGCCGGGAAGATGCTCCGCCAGATCCCGCTGCAGACTGTTGGGCGTAAACGGGAACATCGCGCTGAACTCCTCAGCCGAGAACCGAGCCCGACCCAACCGTGCAGCCCGCACCAGCCCCGGCGCGGCCTTCACCGCTGCCTGCCAGTGCGCATCGACCTCCTCCGCCGTACCCGACCAGCCAGAAGCAGGAAGACGCGGCTCGATCACGGACGCTTGGCTCGCCAGCCAGTCCGCCACCACGACCAAACCGGCCACGACTACAGCCAGCCCGGCAGGCAGCCCACCCACAGGAACTGCGAACGCCCCCATGGCGCGCCGAAGCTCCTCGAAATGCGCTCGTCGCTGATCAGCCCAACCTTGTGCCCCCAGACCAGCGTTGTACCTGCTAGCCTGTGCCGTTTCCTTCGCCTTCAGTACTGCTCCGAAAAGGCCGTGATGGCCACCCAACAGCTGTGCGACCTGATGACCTACAGATTTTCGGAGCAGACGCCCATCACTGGGATAGCCTGCCGCCGTGAACAGTTCGGTAAGAGCCCAGTGCGATGCGATCTCGTGGCGGAAGCTCTTCTCGGCCTCGGCACCTGGTGCACTGACGTAGAAGGGATCGTTGCGAACCGGGCCGTAACAGTAGGGGAGCTGGGCCTGGAACGGGGGCGTGATCTTACCGACGTCATGCAATCCGGCCCAGAACGAGACCAGCGTCCGAGCCTCCGTCATGCTCAGACCGAGTGCATCTGCTATGGCAGCCCGGGTCTTGTCGCTCAGAACGACGTCCCAAAGTTCCTGGAGCACCGCCCCAGTGTCCAGAAGGTGACACACCACGGGATACGGTCGCGACAGTCCGTGCTCCTTTCCCCACATGCGAGTGTCCAGAAAGCAGTTCTCTGAGGAGTCGACGCCCTCATGCTTCACCATGTGCTCAGGGATAGCACCCCGCACTGACAACAGCCCCAAATAGCCCGATGTGCTTGCGATATGAGGATCGAGCCTTACACTCGCTGCGCGACTACGGCGAATCGAGATACATGCACTACGAGACTTGGAAAAGAAAGCGCAAAGGGGTCGAATGGGTGCAGGTCGCGAAGGGTGCTCTCTGCGCGAGCGGAGGTGAGCCGGGCCGAGGCGATGATGGAGATCCCGATGATTGGTGCTCTCTGCGCGAGCGGAGGTGAGCCGATCCCGGCCGCGATCATCGGCTACGCCACCGCGTGCTCTCTGCGCGAGCGGAGGTGAGCCGCTGGTCGCGGCCGGCCTGTGGCACGAGCACGGGTGCTCTCTGCGCGAGCGGAGGTGAGCCGCTGGTCGCGGCCGGCCTGTGGCACGAGCACGGGTGCTCTCTGCGCGAGCGGAGGTGAGCCGGTAGGGGAGCGCGCCGGGGTGCACGGCGGTGAGTGCTCTCTGCGCGAGCGGAGGTGAGCCGTACAACCTCCCGGGGCTCCTGCTCGCCGTGCTGTGCTCTCTGCGCGAGCGGAGGTGAGCCGTGGTCGGTGTCGACTTCGATGAGGTGGGTGCCGTGCTCTCTGCGCGAGCGGAGGTGAGCCGATCGATACCCGTCCCGAGGAGGAGCAGGAGGCGTGCTCTCTGCGCGAGCGGAGGTGAGCCGTCGTCGGCGAGGCGCTCGGCCTCGACCTTGACGTGCTCTCTGCGCGAGCGGAGGTGAGCCGCCGCTCCGCGGTCGCCTACGGCGAGCCTGGACGTGCTCTCTGCGCGAGCGGAGGTGAGCCGAACCGGATGACGCTGAAGAACGTGCTGTACGGGTGCTCTCTGCGCGAGCGGAGGTGAGCCGCGCCGTCCCCGTAGGGGAATCGCTTCGGTTGCGTGCTCTCTGCGCGAGCGGAGGTGAGCCGATGCTCCCGCACCTCCAGCGCGGCGAACTGGTGTGCTCTCTGCGCGAGCGGAGGTGAGCCGGAGACGGCGGACGCCGACTCTGCCGCCGGGGAGTGCTCTCTGCGCGAGCGGAGGTGAGCCGCCCCAGTCCTGGGCCTGCCACTCCTGCGTTTTGTGCTCTCTGCGCGAGCGGAGGTGAGCCGCTCATCGACGACCGGATCCGGGAGCTCGTGGAGTGCTCTCTGCGCGAGCGGAGGTGAGCCGTCGCCCCGCAGCGACTCGATGTCGGCCCGCGCGTGCTCTCTGCGCGAGCGGAGGTGAGCCGATCATTTCTCGGAGTCGGCGGGCCCCGTTGTTGTGCTCTCTGCGCGAGCGGAGGTGAGCCGGCCTGCACGGGGCAGAACCCGCAGATCTGGACGTGCTCTCTGCGCGAGCGGAGGTGAGCCGCTGCGCGACCCGAGCCAGGCCATGGCGCGGGAGTGCTCTCTGCGCGAGCGGAGGTGAGCCGTCGAGGACGGCCCGCCAGTCGTGCCAGGCCGCGTGCTCTCTGCGCGAGCGGAGGTGAGCCGGACCTTGAGGGGGCAGCGGCATGAGCGCGAGCGTGCTCTCTGCGCGAGCGGAGGTGAGCCGCCCAGGACACCCGCCGGGCCCGCTGGGGCGGTGTGCTCTCTGCGCGAGCGGAGGTGAGCCGGCCGCACCGGCCTCCTGCTCGTTGACCTGCGGGTGCTCTCTGCGCGAGCGGAGGTGAGCCGTTCTCCGCGCAAGCGGAGGTGGCCCGTCGCGTGTGCTCTCTGCGCGAGCGGAGGTGAGCCGGACGAGGAGGACCGGCAGGAAGCCGCCCCGGCGTGCTCTCTGCGCGAGCGGAGGTGAGCCGATGGCCGACCCCACCGAGACCCCGGGCATCGAGTGCTCTCTGCGCGAGCGGAGGTGAGCCGCCACTTGTTCCAGTCCGGAGTCCGGCCCAGCGGTGCTCTCTGCGCGAGCGGAGGTGAGCCGGCGACCGAGCCGAGGAGATCTGATGCCCCGCAGTGCTCTCTGCGCGAGCGGAGATGAGCCGGCCGCGTCCGAACCTCCTGCGGCAGGCGCTGTCACGTTGTTGGGTGTGTGAGTGTCTGGTGGTGTGTCGGGGCATGGTGGGCCCGTGGTCCGGGCCTGTGTTCAGGCCGTGGTGGGCCGGCCGACAGCGCCGGTGATCTGGTCCCAGATGGCGAAGCGGATGGTCATCTCGGCTCGGTGTTCGGGGCGGTCATCAGGTGGCGGCGGGGCCGGAAGTGGGGTGAGATGCCGCTGAACGCGGACAGGAACCGCTGGGCTGCGCCGACGCTGCGGAAGCCCTTCATCGCGCGTTCACGCTGCCGAGTGGGCTGGTGGCTGTTCTCGGCCCGGTTGTTCAGGCCCTTGCGGGAGCGGCGTTCGACCGAGGGCATGACCTCGCGGTGGGCTGCGCCGTAGGAGCGGAGCTTGTCCGTGACGATCACGCGTGGCACCGCGCGTGTCTTCTTCATCCGCCGGCGGAAGAAGCGCCGGGCGGCGGCCTTGTCCCGGCGGCTCTGCACGAGGATGTCGAGCACGCTGCCGTCGGCGTCGACGGCCCGCCACAGGTACTCCCGCTCCCCGTTGACCTTGATGAACACCTCGTCCAGATGCCATTTATCCCCGGGCCGGGGCCGGCGGCGACGCAGTCCGTCGGCGTAGGCCTGCCCGAACTTGGCGCACCACCGCCGGACCGTCTCGTAGGAGACGATCACGCCGCGCTGGAGCATCAGCTCCTCGACCTCGCGGAAGCTGAGCGGGAAGCGGAAGTACAGCCACACGCAGTGGGAGATCACCTCGACCGGGTACCGGTGCCCCTTGTACGACGGCGACGTGCTCCCCACGGACGATCCCCCTCCACCATGATCAACCCGAGGCCCCTCCCACGCCATCCGCCAACGTGACAGTGCCCTCGGCTCGGCTGAGCTGCGGATCTTCCGGGCGGGGCCGGTACGGACCGCCCAGGACGCCGTAGGATCGCAGTGCAGGGGTCATCGCAGTTCCAGGGGGCAGAGTTGGAACCCACGGTCATCGGCGCGCGGCTGGCCTCGGCCGCCATCGGCCCGCTCATCAAGAAGCTCTTCGTCAGCGAGGGCCCCGGGGCGGGACTGGTCGACAAGCCTGTCCGCATCTCGGCGTACGTTTCCTTCAGGGGCGAGAAGCGCACCCTCACCGACGCCGATGTCGGCCGTCTGGCCGACCGGCTCGTCAAACAGGCCCTGCGGGCTGGCGAGCGGCCCGTCGCGGCCGACGAACAGCAGGCCGTCACCGACGCCCTCGCAGTCACGCTGCGTGCCCTCGGCGACATTACGGTCACCGACCTCGACGCGGTCCGCCTCGGCCACTCGGAGTTCGCCCGTTCCCTGCGGCGTGCGAGCGGCTCCCCCGAACGCCATCTGTCGGCCGACGGCACGTACTTTTACGAGAGTCTGCTCGACACGGCCTGCCTGCATATCCTGCACTTCTTCACGCGGCGCTCGACGTTCGTCGCCCACGCTCTGGTCGAGCAGGCCCGCAGCCTCGGCGAACTCGTCGTCAAGCTCGACGAACTGATCCGCCGCAACCCGCTCCCTGGTGGTGAGGACGCCGTCTTCGAGCAGCGGTATCTCGCCCACGTGGCGAAGAAGCAGGGCAAGCTGACCATCTACGGCATCGACCTCAACAATTCCCCACGACGGTGGCCGCTGGACGTGGCCTATCTCAGCCTCCATACGTCACCATCGTTGAACCGGGTGGTACTGGATCAGCTCCTCGGTGACGCGGCCGCAGCCGCAACCTCCGATGAGCGTGCGGCCGTCCTGCTGAGCGCGGCGACCGTCCGGTCCGCGACGGACGACGGGGAATGCGTCGTGTTGAACTCCGCCTCCGTGGAGAAGTTGTGGTCACTGCGGGCGGAGACGAGAAAGCACCCGGCGCGCGAGCCCGCCGACCCCGGTCGGGCGGGCCTTCTCCTTCGGGAGCTCAGCCAGTCACTAAACAGCCTGCACTCGGGCCTGTTCACCCCTCAGCCCGCAGATCGTGCCCTCGCCACCAGCCACCGTGTGCTGCTGCGCGGCGAGGCCGGGTCGGGCAAGACGACGCTGGTCCAGTGGCTCGCGGTCACCGCCGCCCGCCAGGACCTCCCTGACGACGCTGACTACTTGTACGACCGCATCCCGTTCGTCCTCCCCCTGCGTACCCTGACACGCAACGGCAAGGACCTCCCCTCCCCCAAGCGGTTCCTGGCCGCCACCAGCTGCCCCCTCGACGGCTCCCAGCCCGATGGCTGGGAGCACAGGGTGCTGCTCGCAGGGCGCGGTCTCCTCCTCGTCGATGGCATCGACGAGATACCGGACCGCGAGCGCGAGCGGGCTCGGAGGTGGCTGCGGGACCTCGTGGAGACCTACGACGGTGATAACCGCTGGCTGATCACGTCCCGTCCGGCGGCCGTGGACCGGGACTGGCTCGCCGAAGAGGGTTTCACCGGGCTGAGCCTTGCGGCGATGGACCCCTCCAGCATCGCCACGTTCATCCGCCGCTGGCACCACGCGGCGTGCGCCGACGGCGAGGACGACGCCGACCTGGAGAGGTATGAGGCGCAGTTGCTCACCGCCGTCCGCACCGACCCGGGGCTGGCCCGGCTGGCTACTAACCCTCTGATGTGCGGGTTGATCTGCGCTCTGCACCGTGACCGCCGGGGCTACCTCCCTCACGGCCGCAAGGACCTCTACGAGGCCGCGCTCTCGATGCTCCTCAGCCGCCGCGACCGGGAGCGGGACATGGAGGGTCCAGAGCTGGCCGACGACCCCCAGCTCGACGTACTCCAGCGGCTCGCGTACTGGCTGATCAAGAACGGCCACACCGAGATGGACCGTGCGCGTGCCGAGTCCATCATCGGCCGGGCCCTTCCTTCGGTGCCTGAAGTGGCCGCGCTGGGCGACGCGTCAGCCGTGTTCGACCACTTCCTGCAGCGCAGCGGGCTGCTCCGCGAGCCTTCCCTCGACTCCGTAGACTTCATCCACCGCACCTTCCAGGATTTCCTCGGTGCCCGGGCGGCACTCGAAGAGGGTGACTTCGGTCTGCTCAGCGAGCACGCGGCCGATGACCAATGGGAGGACGTCATCCGTATGGCAGTCGCCCTGGCCCGCGCCCGTGAACGCGTGACGATCTTCGAGGCGCTGCTGGCCCAGGGGGACCGGGCCGTGGAGCAGCGGGTGCAGGCCAGGATCTACCTGCTCGCCGCCGCCTGTCTGGAGCACGCCACGGCCCTCGATCCCGCCATTCGCGAGGCCGTGGAACAGCGCACCGCGACCCTGGTCCCGCCGGGAAGCGAAGCGGAGGCCCAGGCCCTCGCCGAAGTCGGCCCGCTGATCCTGCACCTCCTGCCCGGGCCCGATGAACTGAATGACGACGTGCCCGCCTTCAACGTGGTCGTCGCTGCCTCACACATCAAGTCCGACGCCGCCGTCGCCTTCCTCTCCCGTTTCGCCGACCACTCTTTCGTGCCAATCCGCCTTCATCTCCTTTGGGCCTGGTCACGCTTTGACACGGCGCGGTACGCCGAGGAGGTCGTCGCGCGACTGGACCTGACCGGGCTAAGCTGCACGATCCAGTCCGACGAGCAGTTGCGTCAGCTGATCCGTCTCAGGGTGCATCCAGACGGCCTGGACATCAGGACTGGGGTCTCCCTGGAAGCCCTGGCCATGTACTCCGCCGAGCAACCGTTCGCGTCTCTTTCCGTGTCCAGCAAAGAGATCACCGACCTGAAGTTCCTCACTGGGCAGACGCGGCTGCGTTCCCTCATCATCGACGACTGCCCTCATCTAACCGATCTGTCAGCCCTGACCGGACTCCCGATCCGCTATCTGGACATCTCCACCACCCGCTCCGACCTGGACCTGCGCCCGTTGTCCCAGCTGCCGGAGCTGACGACGCTCACGCTCACCGGCCCCGCGGATCTACGCTGGTCCCTGGCGGACCTACCTAGGTCGACCTCACTCCACGTACTGAAGGTGGCGGGCAGCATGCGCCCCGAGGGAGGCGTGCGGGGCATCGGCGACTTCCCGGGAATGAAGAGCCTCACCCTCAACAGCCCGTCGTGCCCCGCCTCCGCCGAGGAGTGGGCCGAGATCCGCTCCCTGTCCCGTCTCACTGAGCTCAGCACGACCGCCGTTTCCTTGGAGGCACTGCCGTCGGACGCGGTCCTCGGTGGTGTCTCTCATCTGGAGCTGTCCGGAGGAGGCGGTGACCGCGTTGTCCAGGCGGCGGTGCGGCGGCTGCCCTATGTCTTCCCCGGGCTGGTGGTTTGTGAGTTGAGCGGGGACATGGCGGCGGAAGGGGACATCGACGTCACTCCGCTGGCCGAACTGACCTGCTTGCGGGACGTCATCATCGCGATCTCCCGGGACCGTGTGCGGGGCCTCGGCGCCCTGGATGATCCGTTGACCGTCACTCTTCTCGTGTGAGGCCGACGCCAGCCGGGACGGCACAATGCCGCCGGTCACGGAAGATGACGCTTTCGCTCCCCGGGGTGTGAGGCGTCGCCATAATGGTGGGTCACCACCCGTGCCCCCGCCGTCGACCGGTTCCCGGTCGTCTCTGTCGGTGCCGGTCCCGCCAGGCTCACGAGCACTCGCTTTGATGAGTTGAGTGCTTACAGTCCGGCTTCGCGACCTTGCCGCGGACCCTGTTGGGAACGGGTACGGCCACCGCTTGATCATCCAATGCCACGAAGTTAAGCGTCAGTTGACGTTGTCAAGACCTCCGGAAGTGGGAGCTTGCACGTGCTCGGTGCCGTGCGCACGAGTCGGCCGTTGCGTGCCCAGTAGCAGAGCTGCGCGTTGAATCCGCTGAGTACGCGTCCGGAGGCAGAGAGGCCGAGGTTTCCTGCGATGTCGCGGGCGTGCATGGCCTGATTGAGGTGCTCCGCCAAAATCCGGCAGACCTGCCCCCAGCGACCGGCGGCGAGCCGGTCCGGGGTATGCGCGGTGGGAAGAGCCGGTGGACGCACGGTGATCACGATGGCGGTGATCGGCGTGCTGTCGCGAGGTCGCTCGTCACGGTTCCAGATGGCATAGCGGGACGTTCCGCACTTGACGATGAGAGCGGACAGCCGCATTCGGCGCTTGGGCAGCAGTGCCCGCAGGACGCGGGTTCCGATGTGTCCGACCAGGTCGGGGCGTCTGGTCGGGGCTGCGGTTGCGGTCGTTCCAGGGGCGCTGACGACCGTGTCGCGCGCGGCTTCCAGGGCCACGGTGAAGCCAGCTCGGTCAGGATCGCAGCCGGACACTGTTTCCACTGCGGTCACCATTATGGAGCGCAGGGCCTGGTAGATGGTCAGGAGTGCCCATGTTTCCTGGGTGAGGCCCATCGGGTCCTTCGACCGTAGAACGCGCCCCTTGAGCAGGGTGTGGCGTAGTGCCAGGTAGGCGGTCTCGATCTCCCAGTGCTCGTGGTAGAGACCCACCAGGCGGTCTGCCGGGCCTGTACGGTGGTCGCTCAACGTGGTGAGCAGGCGGTAGGTTCCGCCGAAGTCGCCGTCGGCGGAGCGGGAGCGGATCTCGGCTTCGATCACCCTCAGTCGGACGCCGCCGATCCGGGTGAGGTAGGAGCTGTCGGGCAGCAGCGCGAGCACCGGCGGGCGCCGGGTGCTGGTGGCGCGGATCAGGAACTGTGCCCCCTGAGCGGCGATGTCCGCGAGTAGTTTGTTGCTGTCGAAGGCGCGGTCTGCCAGCAGGAGCATGTCTGACGTCAAGTGGTGGACCAGGTCGTGTGCATAGTCGGTTTCACCCTTCGAGGCGGTGCCGAAGGCGGCAGCAATCAGTCCGCGGGTGCCGGTTTCGCACAAGGTCATCAGCATCAGCCGGGGGTAGCCAGAAGGGCCGTGCCGGCGCGGCGTGCGGCCGAGCCAGGACCGATTGCGCTCGTGGTCGGGGACGTTCAGACTCCCACAGCCGTCGAAGGCGACTGTCCGCCAGCGTCGGTACCGCACGCCGGGGGTGGACGGTTGGGCCAACGGGCCTGCCATCACCTCGAACAGCCGCTGGAACGGGGCCGCTCCGATCCTCCGACGCACGTCGCGAAGGGCCTTCTCCGACGTCTGTGGCACCGCAACGGCCAGTCCGGGCGCCGAGGTGCTCGAACAATCCGAGCGCGAGCACGAAGTACACCCCGACACGCGAGGGGAGAAGGCGTAGCCGTCGCTCGCGAGTTCCGGTCTCCTCCAACACCGCATCCACCAGTTCGGTTGGGATGACCTGTGTCAATTCGCCGACGTGTCCTGGCGCGAACACATCATCAATTCCGTACGTGACAGACTGTGTCACAGGGCCTCTGCTCTCTCAGAAGATCTTGGTCGATCCCCTGGGTAGCAGAGGCCCGTCTCGCGTTGCGGTCGCGCTTGACAACGTCAACTGACGCTTAACTTCGTGGCATTGCTCCAGCATCACACGGTGGCAGTAGCTCTCCGGCCGACCGCCCCGTCCTTCAAGCCACGCGGGCACCGGTAGCACCGCCTGGATGACCTGCCATTCCGCATCCGTCATGTCCGAGTCGTAACACCGCACGCGCTCCGGCCCGTCGGCCGCGTTATCGAACCCGTGTGCGAGGCAGTCACACGACAGGGACGGCGAGTTGGACTCCACACAGATGAGCGCGAAAGACCGCGGCAACAGGGCCTCCTGGTGATTGGTTTGGTTCGCACCCCGACCTACCAAGAGGCCCTGCTGTCATGCGCTGGCCCTCGCGCGATCACCCGAACAAGAACCCTGTTCGACCAGACCAGCCCCGCCATCGATAAGCGGATGACGTCTCAGTACAGCTCAGGGCCCCTACGTTGGGCGGCCGGGGTCCGACATCACCTATTCAAGTTCAGTTGCTGGTAAGTGGCGGTGAAGCTGGTTATCCAGTGACGGTTTCCCTCTGCGTCCCTGGGCTGGAGTTCTGGTTCTCAGGTGCACTTGCATGCTCGGAAGAAAGATGAAGCAGCTTTTTCACTCTTTAGGGTGGCTGGTGCCGCGGAACGGAAGGGCTTTTCACTGAGGGCGCGCCTTCCGGCTCGACTTTCATCCCGCTTTCCCTTCCGATTTTTCCGGAATGCGGGTGAAAATCTGGCGAACCAGCCTTGCCGATCGTTGCCTTGCCGCGCCGGACGGTACAAGGTCATTCCGCTTTCATGGACTTTCTTGGAATGGTGGCGGCTCTCCAACCCTGGCTACGTTGTGGTTCAGGGAAACGTGTAAGGGCTTCGAGGCAGGCGGTGAACCCCTCGAAGCCCTCACGTGTCCGTCCGGTTCCAACAAGAGAGGGAGCGCAGAGTGATCGAACACGTTGACCAGAAGCCTGTCAGCAGGTTTCTGGTATGTCCCGAGAATACCATTCCGGTTTTTAGTGCCGGCCGAACTTCGCTGTTGAGCGTTTTCGGCTTCACGCTGCGGTGGAGTTCCGTGCTGCTGGGTGCTCTGGTGGCCGCCGTTGTCCTGAAGGGCGAGCCGCCGTCGTACGAGGCGCTTGCAGTTCTCGGGCCTGTGGTGTGGGCGGACCGGACTGCTCTCACCTGTTTCCGTATCCGGCGCCGCTAGTTGGAAGGGGCGGGCCTCTCCGGGGCTCGCCCCAAGCGAGGGCGTGTCGCCGGAAGGGGGTTGAAGAGTGGCCGAGGGAGTGGGGGCGGAGTGACGGGCGCTAGGGACGAGAAGCGACGTGCTGGGAGGATGGTGGTCTTCAGCGACTGCGCATTCCAGGGGTGCAGGCGCCGGTTTCGTCAGCGACAGGGTGCGGGCCGGCCGCGGATGTACTGCCAGGTGGCCTGTCGGCGACGCGCGCAGTACGAGCGTGACCTCGCCGCTGCGGGGGATCGTCGCCGTTTCCGCTCGAAGCGTTCGCGAAGCACCCGCGGACGCGCAGGAGCGCCGGACGGTCGACGACTGTTCGGCCAGGCACTGCGAAACTTGTTCTGGCTGAGCGGGCTGACCGTGCATGAGGTCGCTGACCTTTCATGGATCCAGCCCGCTCGCGTGAAGGCGATTCTCGACGGTGACGTGGTGCCGGCCTGGCCGACGGCCTTCACGGTCATCTCCGTGATGCGCGGCTCACCCGACGAGGTTCGCTGGCTCTGGGAGTGGGCCCGAGGGCAGCGACCGCAGTGCCCGCTATCCCGCCCAAGGGCGGTGGACCGTTTCCAGGCGGCACTCAGAGGGCTCCGGCTCGCCTCACTGTCCGGCCCCTCGGCCCGGAACGAAACCGAGGCGCGTCTGCTCCTGGACCAGCCGGCCCTGCCCGGCCTCCTGGGGCACTGGGAAGTGGTGAGGGGACTGGTCGAAGACTTCGGCGCCAGTGCTGAACGGTTTCAGCCATTGTGGGAGCAGGCTCGCCGCGCCGCCTTGAGCACCCCTGAATTCCTCTCCCGTGATGAGGGCGGCGATAGTGCAGAAGTGGAGTGAAACCCGGGGTGCGGAGCGCGCCCGGCGTACCCAGCCTGCGTGTGGCGTGTCGGTATGGCGCGGTGAGGGGGCCCGTTCCTGCAGTTTGCCGTCTCTGGGGCCCCACGAGGCAGTGCTGGAGCTTCGGATGCCCGTCACATTCACCGCGTTCTGCACGGCCAGGCTGCCCGCTTACGTGCGGTTTGCTGCAGCCTGCACTGGGTGTCCGCGTACTGGCAGGGAGGTGGCGCAGGAGGCTCTCGGGGATCTCGCGACCGTCTGGGAGAAGGCGTTGCGCAGTGCGTCGCCGGCGGCGCTGTCCTGGGGGCTGATCAGCGAGAGGTGCAGCGATCGCGCCCGGTTGCGGTCCTGCGGATCGGTGTACCGAGTGCTTCCTCGCCTGTACGCCGACGCCGTCGTGCTGCGCTACCGCCTGGGCATCGGGCTGGCGGAAACTGCAGAGCTCATGGGCATTGACGAGTTGGAGGTCAACGGAATGCTGCGGTACGCGGCAAGGAGGGTGACTGAGGCCCGGCATATGCATATGACATAGATGGGCTGCGGCGCGGCCTTTCTCCCGGTGCTGAAGACGCTGGCCGGTGACTCAAAGTAGCGCCTCCAGTCTTTTTTCGTCCCTCGGAGTAGTGAAGCGGCTGGCCCTTGTAGAGAGAAACTCCTAGCATGGGCCACTACCCGAAAGGGATCCGACGCCGCACGGGGTGATGTGGCGCGGACGGGCTGCGGGGAGAAGTGTCATCCAACCCGACTTCGACACGCCCAGCGTGGCAAGAATGTACGACTACTTAATCGGTGGGCGTGACAACTATTCAGCTGACCGGGAAGCCTGTGCGGAGCTCTTGCGGATAGCTCCTAGTACGCGCGAGTTGGCGCTGGTTAATCGTGCTTTCCTCGTCCGCTCAGTTCGTTATCTGGCTGAAGAGTGCGGCGTTACGCAGTATATCGACCATGGTTCCGGTCTTCCTACGTCACCAAATGTTCATCAAATTGTCCAGGAGATTCATCCTGACGCTGCACGGGTAGTGTACGTCGACAATGATCCGATTGTTCTCGGGCACGGGAAGATGATGCTGGAGGAGGACACGGCAACCACCGCGGTGATACTCCAGGACATGCGGAAAACCGACGCCATCTTCGAAAGCGAAGAGGTCCGTCGGCTGATCGACCGCAACAAGCCGATCGCATGCCTCTTCGTCTCAGTCCTGCATTGCGTACCCGAGAAGGACGACCCGTGGAAACTGGTCCGGGACGTTACGCGCCGACTGCCGTCAGGTAGCTACCTCGTGATCTCCCAGCTCGCAAGCGACGACCCGCAACTCCGCTCTGATATCACGCAGTTCATGCGGGACACCACCGGAGGGAACTGGGGCGAGGTCCGCTCCCTGGCCGAGGTGAACCGGTTCTTCGACGGGTTGGAAATGGTGGAGGCCCAGGCGCCGTGCGAGGTCTCGCTCTGGCGGCCGGACGGTGAGCTCGGGCCTCGGCAGAAGACGAAGGAGTGGGTCGAGTTCGGCGGTGTGGCCCGTGTGCCTTAGCGTTTGCCGATAAGCCGCTGAATGTGCTCGTCGATGATCTTCATTGTCGCCTCCTTGCCGGCGGCTCCCATGAACAGAGTGGTGAGCCGCTGGCGGTGCAGCTCGACGTTCTTCTCGTCCCTCAGGTATGTCCCGCCCACATTGCTGGACTCGATATAGACGAGGTCGTCGCCGTGCCCCGGCCGCATCGTCAGCAGTGTCACCGAGTTGTGCGTGGGGACCAGGTCCGCGGGCGCGTCGAACGGCAGAACCCGGATGTGGATCCGCTGGCTGTTCTCCGCGATGTTTAGCAGATAGCGGAGCTGAGCACGCATGACAGGGGTGCTGTACTTCGTGCGCCGAAGCACGTTCTCGTCCAGAACCGCGTAGAAGTCCGGTGCGCCCGGCAGGAATAGGTGCATCTGGCGTTCTAAGCGGAAGGCCATGCGGCGGCGGAGTGCTGCGATATCCGGCTCGTGGAGCACACCCTCGGCGTCCGCTGCCGCCTCTGTCATGATCGCCTGCGCGTACTCCGGGGTCTGTAGCAGACCCGGCACGTGGTGAGCCTCGAAGGTGCGGATCTCGCTCGCGTCGCGTTCCTGGCTGAACAGTCGGTTGCCGTGGTCGGGGATGACGTCCCGGTACTCGGCGAACCACTCTTTCGCGCTCGCTTCTCTGGCCATGGCGAGGCAGGCTTCCAGGTCGCCCGGATCACCCTGGGTGTAAAGCTGTACCAAGCGGCGGACCTGGGCCTCGTGGACCTGGACCTTGCCGCCCTCGTACTTGCTGAGCATCGACGCCGAGCCGATCGCCCCGGCTGCCACCACGTCCTTCTGCAGCATCCGGGCTTCCTCGCGAAGCCGTCGCAGATGCCTCCCCAGGAGGTCAGCCGCGACGGCCGGCGACCTGCCGCCACCACCGTCCGGAACGACACCCAAATCCCGATCGGACATCATCACTCCTCGTCCCGCCACCGGCCAGGCGGCCAGTATTCCAGAGCGAAGAGTCAACGATGCCGGGACAGCGGTCAGCTATCCCCTTTTCAGACAGTCATGCCGTCGAACTCGCCGTCCTTCGCTCCCTGCAGGAACGCCTTCCACTCCCCGGAGTTGTAGACCAGTGCGGGGCCGTCGGCGTCCCGGGAATTGCGAAGAGCGACATAGCCTTCCCCGAGTTGTGCAATTTCAACGCAGTTGCCGCCGATGCCGTCACTGAGTGAAGACTTCACCCACGTAACGTCCGTGATCG
This sequence comes from Streptomyces sp. NPDC002669, assembly GCF_042889165.1. NCBI lineage: Bacteria > Bacillati > Actinomycetota > Actinomycetes > Kitasatosporales > Streptomycetaceae > Streptomyces > Streptomyces sp. NPDC002669. The sequence continues at coordinate 63,860 of NZ_JBIAQQ010000022.1, forward strand.
CTTTCGCTGAAACGCCGTTGCTGTACATGCGTGTCACCTACCCTTTCGGTCCTGACCTGTGGTGATAGGAGAGGGAAGGGCCACGCCCACGGGTGGACGTGATCCGACCGGCCTCCGCTTTCATGTGCCCGTGAAAGTTCATGGGCGATGGAGGGCGATAGTGATCCTAGCCCCGGGAAAGGGGTGTCTGGCGTCCCTCGAAAGGGCGTTCCTGCGAGGTGAAAATATGATCGGCAAACGAAATGGCGATCTGTTCATGCCAAAGAGGCGGTGGCCTCGAAAGATTGGCCGACTAGAGTGCGGTGGCGAACGCTGGCTAAACGTGGCGGATTCTGGCAGATGCCTATTTGAGCGTTGAATCGCTTGCCTGGTTGGGGTGGTCGCGCCCCTGGTCTGGGCGACTCATCTTTCAGGTCACTTCGTTCAGGTCGCCTGATCGTTGACTGATATGTGGCGGGGTGCCGGTCCGGTCAGATGCCCTTCCCGCTCCGCTGCAACAGCCGGGCTGTAGAGGTGACGCCATCTATGCTGGGGCTGTCTTCGAGCAGGGGGAGCGCACTCGGGTATCACCTGCCGCAGGGCCCCGAAAATCGTCATCCCGTTGGTGGCGGGCCGGGCGAGGTGCGGACGTCCCGCCTGTGTTCACGTTTTCTTCACTGCGCCGAAGCTCCTCGCGGAAACAAATCCGCTTCTACCCGACGTTGACGCTCCCAAGCAAGGGAGAGGAAGGTGTTGGGCCTGAAGCTGTTCCACGTGGCGGAAAGCGGTGTGACCGAGGTCGTTCCGTATCTTGCTGACGTTGAGGCGGATGTGCAGGGCCTCGTTGAGGCACACATGGAGACGCTGCTGGGCGTCCGGTTCCTGGCGAGTGAGTACGGCACGGGGCCGGTTCACGGAGGCAGGATCGACTCGCTCGGTCTCGACGAGAACGGATCTCCGGTCATCGTCGAGTACAAGCGAGGCATCGACTCGGGCGTCATCAACCAGGGCTTGTTCTACTTGAGCTGGCTGATGGACCACCAGGCAGAGTTCGAGCACCTGGTCCGCGACCGGCTCGGGGTCACGGCCGCGGCACAGGTGCTGTGGAGCGGCCCGAGGCTGATCTGCGTCGCTGGCGACTTCACCCGCTACGACGTGCACGCGGTGCGCGAGCACCGGCGCAGCATCGACCTGGTCCGCTACCGCCTATTCGGCAGCGACCTGTTCGGCCTTGAGACCGTGGCCTCGGTCAGCGGCCGGTCGCCGGTCACCCGACGCGTTCGCCGACAGGCGGCCGGGCCTGGCGGCGGCCAGAGCGTGGCCCTGGTTGAACTGGCGCATGCGGTTGACGAGTCGCTGCTGGGGCTGGGCGACGGTGTGAACTCCGTCCAGCGCAAGACGTACCGGGCGTACCAGCGCCTGCGGAACTTCGCCTGCGTGTGCCCGCCCCAGAGGGCCAAGCTCCTCGTCTACCTCAAGGTCGACCCGAAGCAGATCGACCTCGTCCCTGGGTTCACCCGGGACGTGACGGGTCTCGGTCACCACGGCACGGGCGACCTGGAGGTACAGCTGCGCACACTCCGGGATGTGGAGCGCGCCCAGGAGCTGTTCCGCATGAGCTACGCGGCGGCGTGAAGCCCTAACGGGTCCTGGCCGATCACGATTCCACGCGTTGATTCGATGGTCGCCTCGGTGATGCCTCTCGACGTACCGGCAGGTAGTGGCGGTGGACCATCAATCATCTGCGGAATCGCCGGTTTGGCTAACCGGCGATTCCGCGGTAGTCGCCCTGCCTGACGGGGCTCCGAAGTCCTGCCTTTCGCCGCCATGGTGAGCGCCCTTGTTGTCACTCTGGCCCTCGCTCACACGCCCGGTCGATGAATCACACTCCTTCCGCCCGCCTCAGGCAGTTGTCCAGGCGGCAACCAGGCTCTCGCCTCCTTCCCTGAAAAGGGGCGGCCGCATCCTGCAGCACTGTCCGAATCCCGCCCTACTGCCGTGTGGTGGAGGCGGGTTAACTCAGACGTTCGCCTGGAACCGGGTGGTAGTGACCGAGAGGAGAGCGTCGATGGCAGACAGGGCGTCCACACAGATGTCGGGGGCGGGCCCCGCGCTTCTGATCGCGGTGGAATCGCTGGCGACCGCGCACGACCGTAGCGAGTCCGAACGGTCTGACGTCACCAGCTCGCAGAACAGTGCCGGCGACGACGGCGAGAACCGCGATCTGAACCTTCCGAAGGAGTAAGGGAATCCATGGAGCACCGGCTCGTCACTCACATCGAGAAAGCTCTCGGCTGGGACGGGCCGGGCTCTGTGGGGGCCGCTTTCGCGCGCGGCCGTCTCACGGACCCGGACCTGCCTGCCCGCCTGCTGACCCCGCACAAGCTGCTGGACCTGATCAAGCGCCGCCACCTGGCCAACCCGCAACTGCGCTGCTACGCCGAGGGCGAGGAGGGGCCTTGACCCCGGATCTTGAACACGCCTATGTGGCTTGGGCCAGGGTAGTTGATGCTGAGTGGAAGGTGTTCTCGTAGGCGATCGGGGATCGCTGTCCGAGGCGGGAATGCCGGCGTCGGGTGTTGTAGCGCGACAGCCAGCGGAAGGCGTCGAGTCGGGCCTCGCACTCGTTCGGCCAGCCCTTTCGCCCCTTCAGCGTCTCCCTTTTGAAGGTCGCGTTGAACGACTCGGCGGCGGCGTTGTCGGCGCTGGAGCCGACCGCGCTCATGCTCTGCCGAACCCCCGCTGACCTGCAGGCTTCGGCGAATGCCCGACTCGTGTACTGGGCCCCGTGATCGGTGTGCATCACGGCTCCGATGAGGCTGCCGCGGGTCCGGATCGCGGCGGTGAGGGCGTCGGTGACGAGTTCGGTGCGCATGTGGTCGGCGATCGCCCAGCCGGCCAGACGCCGTGAGCAGAGATCGATGACGGTCGCGAGGTAACAGAACTTCCCGCCGCCGATGGGCAGGTAGGTGATGTCGCCGACGTACTTCGTGTTCGGGGCCCCGGCGGTGAAGTCCCGGCCGATCAGGTCCGGTGCCTTCGCGGCGGCCGGGTCCGGGACGGTGGTGCGGTGCCGGCGTCGCAGACGGACTCCCTCGATCCCGATGGTCCGCATGATCCTCGCGACACGCTTGTGGTTGACCGCCCGGCCGGCGTCGTCGCGGAGTTCGGCGGTGATCCGCGGGGCACCGTAGGTGCCGTCGGATTCCTTGTGGACCTGGCGTATCCGGGCCGCGAGCCGGTCCTCGGCGGCCTGGCGGGCCGCCCGCGCGGGGGCGGTGCGGCGCCAGTAGTAGAAGCTGGAACGGGCGATCCCGAGAATTACGCAGAGCCGCTTGACGCCGTATCGGCGCTGATGATCGTCAACGAACTGGCAGCGGTTCACCAGCGCGTCTCCCCGGCGAAATACCGGGCAGCCTTGCGGAGAATGTCGCGTTCTTCCTCCAGCTCACGGATCCTCTTCCTCGCGGCGGCCAGCTCCGCCTGAACCGCGTCACCGCCAGACTGCGGAGCGGCCGTCGGCGCGGAGTGGGCGCCGGAGCGGCGCCCGTCGGCGGCCCGGATCCAGTTCCGCAGTGTCTCGGTGTTCACTCCGAGGTCGGCGGCGACCGACTTGATCGTCGCTCCCGGACGCGACCGGTACAGCGCGACTGCGTCCGCCTTGAACTCGGCGGGGTAGTGCTTCATCCCCACGGGGACTCCGTTCTCCTGGACCATCAAGATCCAAGTCTCTCCGGTGTCCAAGATCCGGGGTCAGGGCCCACCTTTCGGCGGCAACAACCTCACCGCCCGGCAGTACGAGTCCTGTCCGTCCGCGGACGACACGTGGACCGTGTCCTTCAACAATTCGGTGAGAACGTCGGGCACCTATACGGTCTGTGCCATCTGCCTCCCCGCGACCCAGGCGTCCCTGATGCCTCCCAGCGGACGGTAATCCGTGTGATCCTCACCAGGGACCATGTCACCTGCTGGCCTCGCACGCGCTCAACCCGTCGACCTCGCCGGTCGCGTCGGCGTGCTGCCGGCCGTGAGCCAGGAGCGGGTCCCACGGCCAGTCCGCCGACCGCCGACCGCCGACCGGCGGCGGATCCATTCGTAGGCCGTGATCCACGGCCCGTATCGCTCCGGCAGGTCCCGCCGGGCGGCACCGGTGGACAGCTTCCACAGGATCCCGTTGAGGACCTGCCGGCGGTCGGCGGGTGGACACCGCCGACGCTGCCCCTCAGCAGTCCGGGATGACGGTCCCGTTGTTGTCCCTTGCCTGGTCGTTGCCCCAGCGGGAGAGGTAGTACGCCGAGACGTACTGGTCGGCCGGGCCCACGTCGAGGTCGGTGCGCAGCCACCAGTGGTTGTAGCCACCGGAAGAGCCGCGGATTTCCCGGCCCCATACCTTGCAGAAGACGTAGTTGGTGCCCGCGTTCAGTGTGCCGGTGGCAGTCGTGCTGGTCGGTGACGCGTATCCGGAGGCGTTGGCGAAGGTGTCGACCCAGTACCGGTTGCCCGGCTGGGGCGGGTTGCCGCCGGAGCCGCCCACCAGCTGCATGTAGTAGTCCCAGTTCCAGTGCGGACCCGGGTCCGTGTGGTCGTTGCCGGGGACCTCGACGTGGCCCACGATGTGCGCACGGTCCTTTGGAATCCCGTAGCGGTTGGCCAGGTGCTTGGTGAGTGCCGCTGATGACCGGTACATCGAGTCGGTGAACCAGCTCGGGTTGTCCACGAAGCCCTCGTGCTCGATCCCCAGGGACGAGGAGTTGGCGCTGCGTGCGTGCCACGCGGTATCGGAGTCCCGCACCATCTGCGTGACCTCGCCGTCCGCGGAACGTACGACGTAGTGCGCACTGCTCTGCGCCGCGGGGTTCTGGAACCAGCTGATCGTGCCGGCGTACGAACCCTGCGTGACGTGGACGACGATCTGGCGGATCGCAGCGGAGCGCCCCCCGTTGAAGTTGCTGGAGGAGGCGGGTATCCATCGGGCGGGCGGGTAGTCGGTGCTCGTCGTGCCGAAGCCGCTGTTCTTGTACGCGCCCTTGTCCGGGGCGACGCTGCGCCCGGTGACGGTGACCTTCTCGCCGCCGACCGCGGCATCGACGCCCTGGGCCAGGAATGCGTAGACGGCGTCCGCGTAGAGGGCGGCGGTGGGGCCCTTCGCGCCGCTGTAGCGGGCGACGGCTGGGTACCAGGCATTGATGTCGTGCCGCTCGGCGCGGTCGAGGCCCAGCTCGTCGGCGTGCGCACGCAGGACGGCCGCGCCCCCTTCGATGTTCGCCGCCGTGTCATGGCGCAGTTCGGCGGGAGAGTGGCCGGTGAGTTCGGCAGCCCGGTTCAGAGAGCGGTTGACGGGGTTGCTGACCAGATGCATGACGCCGTAGCCGCGTGCCTGGCTCGGTCGGCCCCCGTGGCCGTCGAGATGGGTCTCGCTGTAGCCGACAGCGGCCAGCAGGTCCCGGGGGACGCCGTGTTTTTTCGCCGCCCGCTCGAAGGCAGCGCTCATCGAAGCTTTTTCCTGCTGTGGCGCGGCGGCTGCCTGGATCCCGGTGGCAGACATAGCGGCCGTGACGGTGAGAGCCAGCAACGAGAAACGGAATCCGGCAGTCGTCTGACGACGTCTGGACATGAGCACTCCTGGTTGGTGGAGGGCAAGAGAGTGGCTCAAGCTCATGCCAATGTCAGGCCCATGACAGCAATGACGGTGGTCGGCTGCGAGGCCGGCAGCCGGTCTTATGCGCGGCGTCCGCTCCCCCGGCGGGGCCGGTTCAGCGGGTTGTCCTCGCGCAGCTGCGGTGGGCGGAGCACCGCGGGGGCGGGACGCTGGTTCACGGGGCCAGCTTGTCGACCACCGGGCTCATGACGAAGGACCGGCGAGATTTCGCCGTTGCATGCTGGGGACAAGTCTCGCGCGCATGGGGGCTCCTGTGGGGGGCGGGGCCGTACGGGAACATCGGCGCGGGGACGGTGTGGGGGCCGTCCGGCCGGGTGCGGTGCGGTGACAGGAGTCAGAGTGGAGGTCCGGGCGAGGCGGGCACAAGCGGTGTAAGTCCAGGCTTACGGGTGTGGTTCTCCGTCCGGTCCGAGCCCGGTGCGGCGGTCCTCCGCGGCCAGCAGTGCACGCCCCTCGGCGGTCGCGACGTGAAAGGCGCGGCCGGCCGTGCGGACGGTGGTGGTCGGGCCCGTCGCGCGCAGGACGTTCATGTGCTGGCTGACGGCCGGGTGGGTCACCTGGAGCATCCGGGCCGCCTCCACGGTGGAGCAGCCGGTGCGGGTGGCCCGCAGCAGGTCCGCACGGGTCTGCCCGAGCAGGCGGCCGAGGGGACCCCGGCCCGTCGCCGGTTCCGCCGCCCCGGTGGGCCCGGCCCAGTCGGCCGTGTGGTGGATGGGATGGACCAGGACGGGCGGCAGGCCGCCGTCCGCCAGGGTGGTCGGGGTGGGCCGGCAGAAGAACGACGGCTGGAGCACCAGCCCCCGCCCGTCCGGCCGCAGGTGCTGGTCGACCGGATAGGTGACCTCCAGTACGGGCGGCCGCCAGCGGACGTCGGGCCCGAGCCCGGCCAGCAGTGCCTCGGTGCCGCCGTCCATCAGGTGCCGTGTCCGCAGTGCCCGGTCCGCCTCCAGGTCGGCGCGGACGTGCCGCCAGTGCGGTACGAGTGCTTCCGCCTGGTAGGCGTGGAGCGCATCGCCGAGCCGGGCGAGCGCGTCCGTGTCGCCCTCGACCAGGGGGGCGGCCCAGCCGGGCAGCCGCGTCGACCCGGCCAGCCGGGTCAGTTCCGCGTGCAGTCTCGGCCGCGGTGTTCCGAGCAGGGTGTCGACGGCGGCCCGGAGTGTGGTGCGGTTGCCGGAGGTGGGGGTGAGGAAGTCGGGGGAGTAGCCGTGGGGCGGCAGCAGTGGGGAGAGCAGGCGGCGGCTCTTCTCGCCGGGTTTGTAGCAGTACAGTGCGGCGATGGAGGTCCGGCGGCGGGACCTGCCGCGGACACGGATGACGGGGGTGCGCCCGCGTCGGCCCCAGGTGCGGGCCCGGGGCGGAGTCATCGAGAAGCCGGCCTCGTCCTCGAAGACGATCCAGGCACCGCGCGCCGCCGCGATCCTTTTACCCGGGGCCAGACCTCCTTCTTCCACAGCTCCACCGCGTGCTCGTCCCGCTCGAGCGCTCTGCGGGCGGGTGCCTGCCAGGACCAGCCGTGCCGTTTCAGCAGCCGCCAGACCGTCGCCACCGACAACGTCAGGCGCAGCCGGCGCCGGATCACCGTCTGCACGCGGGCCAGAGTCCACCGCTCATCATCGGAGCCGTGCGTGGCCGGTCCCTTGCCGAGTTCCTCCTCGAGCACGGCGAACTGGCCGTCGGTGACGGTCGGAAAGTTGGCCGGTCCCGCGGAGCGCAGGGCTTCCATGCCGCCTTCGCGCCAGGCACGACGCCAGCGTTCCACCGACCGGACACTCACCCGCAGATCCTTCGCGATCACCGTGGTCTTCTCACCCGCCGAGAACCGCACCCCGCCCTGAAGCCGGATCCCCTCACGAAACGCCCGACGTTCAGCGGTCAGGCCCCCACCTCCCGGATACCTCATCTCACCGGCATACCGCGAGGATCATGAACCGTCACTACCCGACGACGACCCGAAAACCTCAGTAACCGGCCATGCCCGCGCGGTCGTAGCCGAAGTCCAACAGCATGTCGCCGGCCTGCCGAAGAACAACGGCCGAGGCGCCCTCGCCGAAGTCGTCCTCCGCGAAGCCGCCGGGCGCCTGTCCCAACCGATGCAGGGCACGGCTCACTGCGCCCAGAACTGCGCCTGGCTCGTACGGGCCCTGTACGAACGACTGGACCGCCTCACTGAACCTCTTCCGGTCACCGTGGGTCCCGATTCGTTCCAGCGGAGCCGGTGCTGCTGCGTGGGGAACGGGACTCATCCCCGCGGTGCGCGGGAGGGCGCACCGCAAGGGAGGAACGGGATCATCACCACCTCGCTGTAAGCCTGAGCTAACGGGACTTGCATTTGCCATGAGCACGTAAGAACCATGTGTGGCGTCAGGCGGAGGGCCCGTACACCCCCGCCACGTGTACGACCGTGTCCTGGAAGCCAGTCAAGATGCGCCTGTCACACAGCGGCATCCCCCACTGAATCCCCCCACACCGTGAGAGGCACGAGGACGCCATGAGAAAGAAAAGGTTCCTGACGCGGACTGCCACCGCGACCCTGGCGAGCGCCCTGCTGGTGTCGCTTGGTTCGACGGCGGCCGCGCAGTCCGACCCTGCGGTGATGCAGAAGGAACTGGACCGCTACCGGTCGGCATCCGGTTCGGTCGGGGCGTCGGCCACCGTCCGCGACGGCGACACCGTTCAGGGCTACGGAAGCGGCAGCACCCAGGTGTTCCCGCAGGCCAGTCCGAACGAAAACACACGCTTCCGAGCGGGCAGCCAAACCAAGATGTTCGTCGCTGCGATCATCCTGCAACTGGTCGACGAGAAGAAGGTCGACCTTGACGAGTCGGTGGAGAAATATCTCCCCGGCGTCGTACGCGGCAAAGGAATCGACGCAAGCAAGATCACTGTCCGGCACCTGCTCCAGCACCGCTCCGGCATCAAGGACAACCTCGGCTTCGTCAACGGCGACCTGCTGCAGACTGCTGTTCTGGTGCTGAACCCCGTGTGGCAGATCAAGCCCCCCACTGAGCAGCAGATGGTCAACGAGGGCACCAAGGCAGGCAAGCAGGCCGAACCGGGTGCCAAGGGCCAGTACTCCAACACCAACTACGTCCTGCTGGGCATGCTGATCTCGAAGACCACCGGAAACGACCTCACCACAGAGTTCAAGACGCGCATCATTGACCCGCTGGGCCTGAAGTCGACGTTCTTCCCGCGCCCCGGGGAGAAGCAGTTGCCCGCACCCTCTGCCCGCGGCTACCTGTCCTCCTACGGTCTGCCCTTTGCCGACTTCACCAACTTCGAACCGGCGGTGTGGGGCGCGGCGGGCGGAGTGGTCTCCACGGGCCGCGACCTCACCTCGTTCGTCAACGCACTCCTTGAAGGCAGGGTCCTGTCCAAGGACCGTCTGACCGACATGAAGACAACTCTCCCGGTCGACAAGGTCGGCGACTACGGCCTTGGCCTGGTCAAGTTCAAGACCGACTGCAAGGAGGTGTGGGGCCACAGCGGGCAGATCGCCGGCTACACCACCATCACCGTCGGCGACGGCGAGCGTTCACTGTTCAGCGGGGTCAACAACACCCCCCTGCTCGCGGACGGCAACGGCCAGAACGTTGCCCTGCGCAACATGGTGAACGACGCCATCTGTCACTGAGCACCCCCGTCCCGGCTCATGGCGAGTGAAGGCCCACGCCGCAGGACACGGCGCTTCCGACTTTCCAGGCCGGACACGGTCGGTGAGCAGGTCCCGGCCGACCGCCGCGGTCGTGTGGGAGCCCGGGGCAGTTGGGGTTCCGGCGAGAAGGAAGCGGTGGCCGCGACGGGAAGAGGGCTGCGGCCCGGCGTGTCGAGAAGCGGTTCGAGACATCGTGAACAGCTTCGACTCCTCAGCAGCTAAACAAGCAACGGTGCCTGCGAGAGCACGGCAAGGTGAACCAGAATTCCTGTACCTGTGGCGCTTTAATCAGCTCGCAATGGCCGGGGGTGCCCCGGCCGCGAAGGGGGGCAAAATCCTGCCGAGCAGGCCGATATTCCGGATTACTTGGAGCCTTGGTGAGCCGAGTTGGCGGAGCGGCGCAAGCGTTCTGACACATCTATGAGTTCACTCATCGACTTGCTTCTTGCCAGGGATCGAGACCGCTTTCCTTGCTGATCTGTAGACCCTTCTCGGCAGCAATGCCATACCGTCTGTTCGGTGCTCCTGGATTCAACGCGAGTTCGAAAACTCCACTGTCTAACGAAAGGCACAGAAGATGTCGGTTCGGATACTCAGACACGGATCGCTCCGCATCCTTGCGGTGCTGCTCGCCGTCCTCGGCGGCCTGCTGATCACCGCCACACCTTCGCAGGCGGCGCCCTCGAAGGTACTCAACTACCAGTTCCAATGGCAGGAGAACTACTACTACTGCGGCCCCGCAGCGACCCGGATCGCGCTGACGGGACGCGGCCAGTACTACTCGCAGAACTACATCGCTGGTCAACTGGGCACCACCACGAACGGCACCAACTCGGCCGCAGACACCACCCGAGTCCTCAACAGCCTAGGTCGCACCGGCTTCTACGAGACCAAGTGGATACCGGGCAACATGGCGACACCGGCCGAGATCAGCCGACTTCGCTGGGACCTGGTGTACGACATCGACCGCAACTACCCCATCGTGGCCAACGTGGTGGGCACCGCGGTCGACACCGACGGTGACGCCCACTCATACCCGGGCGGCCACTACCTGGCCGTAGTGGGCTACAGCAACGACGGAGCCAGTGCCAAACTGGCCGACCCGGCGGATGCGAACGGATACGGCTGGTACTGGATGGAAACCACCCGCCTCGCCCACTGGATCGCTGCGCGCGGCTATTCGGCCTGAGGTCTCCGACGCGGGTTCCCGCTGCACACCACCGCAGCCGGCGGGAACCCGCGTCGGGCACGGCAGACCCGTATCACTCGACCGGTGTCGCGCTGTCCACGGACCACCCCTCCCAGCACGACCAACCAGAAGATCATCCCAACCGGTCAGGAGTGCGGGCAGCCCGGTGGGGCGGTCGGGGCGAGGCGGACATGGTCTCCTCGTTCGGCTGCATGTACGGGAGTTGAACGGCGGTCGGTCAGAAGGTGGGACGGGTGTCTTGGTGAGGTGTTCGGCCCAGCGTGCGATGAGCGGGGCGAGTGTGGGGTGGACGCCCCTGCTGCAGGCCTGCAGGAGCTGGCCGAGCGCGACGAGTTCTCCGGCCCGGCCGGTAGCCGTCTGAAGGACATGTGCGAACTCGTGGCGGATCCGTGCCGCGGTCACGGGGGCGGTCAGGGAGTAGGCATGCAGGAGGCCCAGGTCGTAACCGACGGGCAGACGGCCCCAGTTCTCCCAGTCGAACAGCACCAGCGGGGTCTTTGTGAGATTCGCCCAGTGCAGATCGCCGTGGCCGGTGGTGTAGTCGTGAATCCGGATCGGCTCGATGTCGAGAAACCGGCGGAAGTTGTTGTCGACCCACCGCTGCCGTACCGACTCGCGTTCTGTCGGCACCGTCGCGAGCGTCTCCAGCGCGGTGCGCAGGTCCGCCCACCAGGCATCGGTAAGGGTGATGTCCCGGGCGAGCACGGGGGTGCCGACGGCGAGCGGGGGCACGGAGACGTACTCGGTGAGTTCGGCGCGGTAGGCGTGCTCGCCGGTGGTCCAGTCGAGCAGGTCCCGCAGCCGGGGCCGGGGCACTGAACGGGGCACGAGGGCGTCTGCGAGGACTGTTCCTTCCCACGGCCGCCCGCCCTGCTTCTCGACGGGTGCGGCCACGACCCGCAGCCAGCATGTCCCGGTCCGGCGGCTGAGGGTGCGGCCCTGCCGGCCCCCTACCTCCGGACCCGAGGCGGTCACGTGGAGGCTTCGTGCCGCGGCGGTGTGAGCGTGCCGCATCCGCGCCTGGTCGTCATGCGCCGCCGGGGCGGCGAAGACCGCCCTCGGTGCCGGTTCGACGGTCACATGCTCCCCCCGGTGGCGACGGCGTGCGCTTCGGCCCGGTTAGTGGAGGAGGGCAGAAGGGCGTCACGGCCGGGCCACCGCACCACGATGCGACAGTGGGGCTTGTCCACCACGTCGCCGGAGGGAAGACGGTGGTCGGGGGTTTTGGCGGGGTGCACGGTCACGGCCGGATCGGCGTTCCTGCGATCGTCGCCGCGCACGTCACGGTCCCAGGCCCGGACCGTGTCCGCCAGCTTCTCGCCGACGGCGGGGCCCTGGTCACCGAAGGCGTGGACGTACCACTCCCACTCCTGCTCCTCACCGGCCTCGCCGGGCCGGATCTGCACGTACGTGAGGTACGCGAGCGAGGCGTCGCCCAGGACGGCCGGTGCGTTTGAGCCGGGCGTGATCAGAACGGCCGAGGTCTCCTGGCCGGCGGGGATCGCCAGGCGGCAGAAGCCGGGCACCGTCGTGGCGAGATACAGCTGCAGCGAATCGAAAGAGGAACCCGGCCCCGTCGTGACGCCGGTGGCGATCTCGTACCGGCGCCCGCGCAGCGCCTCCTCCAGCCACTCCTCCAGCCCCTCCATGCCCGGGGCGGGGCCGTCCTCGAAGCGGATCCGTAGCCGGCCATCCAGAAGGCTCACGGTCGGGGTGCTGCGGGCGTGCATGCCCTGGGCGGGGACGAATCCGCAGTGCGTGAAACGCCGGGCGAGCAGCACATCTCCCTGCTTCTGGAAGGTGATCGCGCGGGTGTAGCCGCCGAGTTCGAGCGGCAGAACGAGCCGGCCGCCCTCGGCGAGCTGCTCCTTCCAGACCGGTGCGATGTCCCAGCAGCTGTAGGTGACCATGATCGCGTCGAACCCGCCGCGCGGGACCAGATGGGCCGGTGCACCGTGGGCGGCGTCGCCGTGGACGACGCTGACGCGTCCGCTGCCGGCCTCCGCGGTGAAGCGGCGGGCGCGGCGCACGACGTACTCGTCGATGTCGCTCGTGACGACTTGTCCGCCCGGCCCGACGACATGGGCGAGCAGCTCGGCGTTGTAGCCACCGGACCCTGCCTCGTACACGGCCGCGCCCGGTTCCAGCTGAAGGCTCTCGATCATGCCGGCCTGAAGCCGGACCGCGGACACGGAGCTGAGAGCGGACCCGGAGGGCTCCCTGACTGTCACCACGGCGAGGCTGTCGTCATAGGCCTGCTCCAGCGGGGCTTCGGGGAGAAACCGGTGGCGGGGGACCTCCCGCAGTGCCGCCTCGACCCGCGGGCACTGCGCCCAGCCCTTGGCCACCACGGCATCAGCCATCCGGGCACGCAGCAGCGCGGCCTCGGCCGGCTCGCCGGGGACGGGCGGGACAGTGGTGGCGCACGGGTAGGAATGGACGGGCGGCAGCCCGGGCAGCGTCCCCGGCCACACCTCGTTCAGCGCTTGCGCGGAGGGCATGAAAATTTTCCCCAGGGTGGCAAGGGTGTGCAGCGGGTGCCACTCCCAGCGCGAGAATTTCTCCGGTTCCGGCAGTCCCGGCTCGCCTTCCCAGCAGGTGACACGGACGAGTGGGGAGATGCGGCGGATGTCCAGCCGGTCGTCGTGAAGGACCGCGATGATGTGGGCGTTCTTCTCGGACGCGGTCAGACCGGTTTCCTCCTCCAACTCCCTTACGGCAGCTGTCTGTGCGGATTCTCCGGCCTCGATGCGGCCGCCCGGCAGCTCCCACATGCCCCGGGTGGAGCGGCCCAGAAGGACGTGCCCGGCAGCGTTGGTGACCACGGCCGCGGCGCCCATGACCGCTTGCGGGGCCGGCCGGCCCTTCTCCACCGCGGTGAACGACCCGCCCGGCCCCCGCAGCACCAGCACGGCCAGGCCCTGAGCATCGAACCTCGAGGCCTCCTCGAAACCGTCCGTGATCTGGCTGAGCTCGTCCTCGTCCAGTGCGATGTGCCGACGCTCCTGCGGGGTGTGTTCCACGACCGGCGTGATGATGACGAGCGCACCGCCCTCGCGCAACTGCGCGCCCAGAGCGCGCAGGACGCGTGACCGGGACTGGATGAACGCGGCACTCAGCCGCATGGTGACCAGGTCGTATCCGCCCTCGGCACCCTCGGGCGGGCTGGGCAGCACGTCATGCTCGATGTCCAGGCACAGCCACCGCACCCCCTGCGCCCCGGGGTGTTCCGCACGGGCCCGGACCAGGGCGCCTTCGGTGCAGTCGACCGCGTCGACGTGATATCCCATGCGGGCCAGCACAACGGCGAGTTCACCGGTTCCGGACCCGACATCAAGGGCCCGCCCGCCCTCGGGCGCCGGGACGTGCTCGGCCAGTAACGCCTGCTCGGCATCGCTCAGAGGACGAAACCCCAGCCCCGCGTCGTAATGCTCCTGCCAGGTCTGCTTTCGGACATGCCTCAACGCTCGTGCTCCTGTTCGTCTTACGGTTCTGGACGCCTGATCGGTCCGTGCGGGCCCCGGCGCCCGCGGGTGCCGGGGCGGGAGGAATCAGGGCCAGCTCTTCGGCCCGTACAGGGCAGCCGGGTGTCCCTTCAGCAGGGCCCAGTACCGGTCCCCGAAACTGAAATGCCACCATTCCGTCCCGTAGTTCACTAATCCGGCTGCTGTCATGGCGGTGGTGAGCACCGCCCTGTTCGACCTGGCCGTCGCGGAGATGTTCGGGGCGTTTGTGTAGCAGGCGCCCTGACTGTCCTCGGGATTGGCGTTCATCGCCGTCCCCATGTCCAGCTCCCGGCCCGAGGCGTCGACGAGGGTCAGATCCACAGCGGCGCCGGCGCTGTGCGGGGCGATCTCCGGGGGCGACACGTAGCGGCTGGCCGCTGTCCGTACCTCCTGCGGCGTCCAGCCGGGATGCAGTGCACGAAGATTCCGGGCGTACCGCTCGAAGTACTTCCGCTGCAGGTCCAGGGGCCGGTAGCCCTCGACGACCAGCAGACGAAGCCCCTCGGGCAGATGACGCTCAGCCTCCACCAACTGGTCGCGGACGCGTTGACGCAGGTGCGCGAAGGCCCCGTCGGGATCGCTCCTGCGCCCGTCGACCAGCAGGGCCGTCGAGCCCGAGCGGACATCGACGAGCGGCTCGCCGCAGTCCGCGACCGCAACCGCGGCCACCTGCGGGTCGGCCATCAGAATGATGCTCAACTGTTCCCCCATTCCCAGGAATCGATATACGCGGCCACGCCGGTCCGGCGCGCCTTCTCCACGGTGGCAAGGCGGGCGAAGTCGCCGGGCGGCATCAGCTCTTTCCACCCGGCCAGCGGCAGGACACGGACCTCGTCGTGCTCCTCCGGATCGAGTGTGATGCCGCGGATCTGCGCGGCAGTGAGCCGGCCGCCGTCGAACATCGTGCCCAGCGTGCTGCAGGGCCATCCCCCGCCGGGCGGGCTGAACACCGTGGCCAGGAGCCGGGGCGGCCCAAACGGCGTGATCCCGGTTTCCTCCTCACACTCCCGCACAGCCGTCCGCCAGAGGTCCTCGCCGGCGTCCGTCGTACCTCCCACCAGCTGCCACGGGTACCCGGGAGAGTAGACGGAACGGACCTGGAGCGGCCGGTCGCTCTCGTCCGTGAAGTACAGGCACGCCCACAGAGTTGCCTTGGGGACGGTTTCGGCGTACTGCTCCAGCGTCGTCGAGAACCCGGCAGCCGTATCGGCCGGCCGCATGCTCGGACGGGTTCGCCCGGTGGTGTCTGTCATCCGCATGGGCTCTTTCCAGTCGGCGAGTTGCAGGGTCGGCGCTCGCTACGGCGGCCCGGTACGCCGACCCGGCGGAAGAGATCGCGCTCCGGCCCGCGGGAGAGGACAGCGGCCGCCGCCCGCAGCTTCTCGTCAAAGGCCACCGGCCACGGCGGGCCCCCGCCCTGAGGTAGGGACGGCGTCCGGCAAGCCCGGTTGTGGGCGAGGAGCCTCACCGGCCGCTGACCGCATGGGTGCTGAGTTGTTCGAACCGGGGGCGGGAGCAGACAGCCCGCTACGCGGCGTACGGCGGGTGGCCGGTTCACGAGGCCGGCTCGGCTGTCAGGATGGGGCGCAGGTGAGCGAGGGCCTTGTCGGCGATGTCCGCGGCGGGCCAGGAGCGTACGACGGCATGCCGGGCGGCTTCGGGGACGGCTTCGGCGACCCAGTACCCGCCGGGGACGTCCCGGTTGACGTGGAGCAGTTGGTGGGCACGCAACTGCTGGAGCAGGGTGCGGTGTTCCGGGTTCTGGAACCCCTGGCCGGAGCGTAACGCCGCGCGGTACGCGGCGCGCTCCGGGCGGTCGGCGACCAGCCGGGCGAGCCAGTCGTCGCGGACCTGGTGGACCTGCCCGCTGGTCGTGAGGGCCACGACGGGGCTGTCGGCCGGCACAAGGGTGTCGATGTGGTCATCGCGGTGGCGGACGATGGAGACGGTCGCGGCTGGTGAGGCTCCCGGGACGAGGCCGTGGTCGTGGACCATGGCGGCGAGGGCGGACTCGAGCAGGCGCCGCAGATCAGTATCGGGCTCGTCGGTGAGATGCCGGTCCCGGTCAAGGGTGACCACTCCCCGGTCACCGCAGATCTCGCACGCGACCGCGACGGTCACCCCCGCGCCGGTGCCGACGTCCAGAGCCCGCTGACCGGGGCGCAGTTCAAGCTCCTCCAGCAGGGAGGTGGTCAGGCCCATCACCGTCGACATCGACGTGATCGACGCTCCCGAGCGCGTCCCGCCCGCCCGGCCCACCAACGGCTCCCCGTCGTGCTGGACGAGCACACTGCCCCCGTCATGGAGCAGCCCGAGCAGCTCGGGGCGGTCCTGAGGCGCCGACCAGTCCAGCAGATCCCACCGCGGCGGCTCCTCGCCCGGCGCGCTGCGCCGTACGTACGCCTGCGGCATCAGCACCTCGCGCGGCAGCGCCAGCAGCGCGTCGCGCACCGGTCCGGGCCGTCCGGGCCGCAGCCCGTGCCTCGCCTCCAGCTCGGCGACCAACGCCGTTCGCGCGGCAGCCGGGTCCACCGCGACCGAGAGCGGGTGGGTACCGGCCGACCGTGCTGCCGGCCGGGGTGTCCGGCCGGGGGTTGCCGGGCTCGTGTCCGGGGTCGTCATCGCCGGTCCCACCCCATGTGCGAGTACAGGCGCCCGGCGAGCACGCCCTCGATCGCCTGGCGGGTGTAGGGCACGACGGCGTCCGGGAGGTCTTTCGGGTTCCAGAACCGCCACTCGACGCACCGGTCGGGTTCCCGGACGGTCGGGGTACCGGACCAGGTGCGGGCCCGGAGGATCAGGCCGATCCGGGGGCGGGCGGACGGCGAGTCCACGTGGTGGACGAGGTGCACGAGCTCGACGCCGTCCGGCTCGATGACCAGCCCGGCCTCCTCCTGGGCTTCCCTGACCAGGGCGCTGACCGCCTCCTCACGTTCGCAGTGCCCGGCCAGGAAGTGCCACGTGTTGCCCGCGTACGCCGAGTCGGGGTGCCGCAGGCCGAGAAGGATCCGGCCGTGAGTGTCCTCCAGGTAGAGGTGGACACCGACGATGTGCAGCTCGGTTCCAGCCGGAGCTTCGCCAGGCAGCGGACGGGCATCGTCCGGCAGTCCCTCCGCCACAGGGTGCTCAGCTGCATGACGCCGGATCAGCTCCCCGAGCCCGGGACTCAGACGCAGCCGGTCGAGCATGTCCACGGTGCACCACTTCAGCAGGACACCTTCACGGAGTTCCACCGCCTCGGGGTCACCACTCCAGCGGCCGGCATAGACCTGGATGGGCACCGCGAGGCCGTCGACGCTCGTTGCTTCCTCCACGGCATACGGCGCCGGCTCGGAGGGTTCCAGCCCCGGTACCTCTTCAGCGAGCTCGCGCCGCAGCGTCGCCTCAAGGCAGGGATCATCCACCGTGCGGCCGCCACCGAGAAGGGCGAACACCCAGGGCTCCCAGATGCCCTCCCGGTCATCCCGAAGATGAAGCAGGTACCGGCCATGCACGTCGTGGATCAGGACACTGGCGTTGACAGGCTCCGGCTGCCCGTCGAGTCCCCGGGCTCGGGCGTCCAGGAGCTTGCTGCGCAAGGTCGGGGAGCGGACGTCGGTAAACTCGAGCCACTGGGCGCCGGTGACCTCCTGGTCCTGCAAGGCGAGCCGGGGGTGCTGCTCGGGCACGAGGTAGAAGACGAAGCGGAAATCGAAATGCTGGTGGGCACCTTCGCCTTTGGCCGGGTTGGCGTCGATGTCGTGGACGTCGATGTCGATCGGGGCGCCGAGGACCTGCGGGGTGAGGCACAGGTCGCCCGGCCGCAGGCCGGTCTCCTCACACACTTCCCGCAGCGCAGCGGCCAGCAGAGTCCGGTCCCCCTCGATGTGTCCTCCTGGGGTGAGGAGCAGTCCTGTGCCCCGGTGAGCGATGTGCAGCACGCGCTGTTCACGGTCGATGACGGCCGCGCTGCACGTGATGTGGCCGGGGAGCGTCGCACGGTCGGCCGGGTCGTCGGCGCCGTCCAGGAGGGACATGAGCCCGGCGAGGGAGTCCCGCTCGTGCGGATGCCGGGCCAGGTACGCCTCGGCGACTGTGCGGATGCGGGAGCGGGAGAGCGGCATGTCATCACCTCGGGACGGCGGAAGAGGGGTGGGGGCGCGGCGGCGGTGCCGGGCGGCTCACGCGGGGGCTTCGTGCTTGTCACCGTCCGACTCGGACGTGATCTGGTAGGACAGCAGCTGCTGAAAGAGTCCGGGCTGTTGGGAGAGCTGCGCGTAGGTGCCCTCCTGGACGATTCTGCCTTCGTCGAGGACCACGATGCGGTCGGCGATGGCCACGTTGGTGATGCGGTGGGTCACCAGCAGCACCGCCCGGTCCCGGGCGAGGGTCCGCAGTCGCTGGAAGATGCGGAACTCGGCGCGGGGGTCGAGGTTGGCCGTCGGCTCGTCGAGGACCAGCAGACCCGCCGGGCGGAAGAACGCCCTGGCCAGGGCGATGCGCTGCCACTGGCCGCCGCTGAGTTCCTCCCCGTTGAGCCACTCGCGGGCCAGGAGGGTGTCCAGGCCGGCGCCGAGTTTGCCGACGACCTCGTCGGCGTCGGCCGCTTCGCACGCCTCGCGGACCGCCGCGTCGCCGCGCGCGGTGGGCTGGCCCTGGGTCACGTTCTCGCGCACGGTCAGCGGCCAGTGCGCGTAGTCCTGCGGCACGAGGGCGACCTGCCGCCACAGGGCCTGCGGGTCGCAGTCGCCGGTGGGGACGCCGTCCCACAGCACCTGCCCGTCGGTGGGCAGGTAGAGGCCGCTGACCAGCTTCGACAGCGTCGACTTGCCCGAGCCGTTGAAGCCCACGAGCGCGGTGACCTCACCGCGGCGCAGGGCGAGGGAGACGCCGGACAGGGCATCGCGGTCCTTGCCGGCGTAGCGGTGGGTGACCGACTTGACCTCAATCGTCTCCGGTGCCGTGGGGTGGTGCGGGCCGCGGCGCATGCGGTAGCCGCCGGCCTTGTCGAGGAACCCGGTCCAGTCGTCCATGTACAGTCCGGTCCGCACCGCGCGGGCGCCGACGGACACCAGGCCGCGGACCGACGTGCCGACGGTCTGCAGGGCGAAGACGGCCGTGCCGGCATGACCGACGGTGATCCGGCCGGTCGCGAGCAGCCACACGACCGCCGCCCACACCACGGCCGAACCCAGACCTCCGCACATCGCGCCGGCCAGGGACATCCGGGCCCCTTGGTCGGCCGCGGCCCGGTCCTCGCGGTTGATCCGGGCGACGGTGTGTTGGTAACGGCCGGAGAGGAAATCGGCCATGGTGCCGGCACGGATCTGGTCGGCGGCGTCCTTGGTGTAGATGTGCCAGCGCAGCACGGACAGCATCCGGTTGTCGCCGTTGCTGCGGAGGTTGGCCAGGTAGCGGACGCGCGCGGCGCTGACCTGGGCGAGTGCCTGCGGGAGGCTGGCGGCGACGAGGAGGGGGAGGAGGACCCAGTGCACGCCGGCCAGGACGATGGCTCCGGCGAGGAAGGCGGCGGCCGAAGCGATCAGGTCCTGGCCCTCGTTGATCAGGTCGCCGGTGACCTGGGCGCCGCGGTCAGCGGCCTCACGGTCGCGGTTGAAGCCGGGGTCGTCGTAGGCGCACAGCTCGACCTCGGCGCAGCCGGTCAGCAGCATCTGCTCGGCCTCGCGGGACATCAGCGGGCCCAGCCGGGAGGAGAGCCAGCTGACGGTGATGCCGAGGAGCGCGCGCACGCCGGCGGCCCCGGCGAGCAGGGCGACGGATGGCCATGCCTGAAGGAGCCTCTGGTAGACGTCGCCGTCGCGCAGCAGAGCGGTCAGGGTGCCGGCGATGGCGACGAGGCCCAATGCCTGCATCACACCGGCGACGGTCTGGCACAGCAGGAGGCCGACGGTCGCCCGCCGGTCGACGCGCCAGGCCAGGGCCAGCGAACGGCGCACCAGCTGCGGCAGGCGGCGGGCCATGTCGCGCATCCGGATCGAGCGGCCGGCCGCTTCGCGGCTTCCGGTCAGGTCGACGTACCGCATCTGCGCCTCGGGCGCGGAAGCCGCCGCCGACGGGGCGGTCGCGGAGGTGGCGGACGGCGAGGTGGCGGGCGGCGAGGTGGCGGGCGGCGAGGTGGCGGTGCGCGGTCCCGGAATGCTGTCGGCTGATGCATCGGTGGGCTCACTCATGCCGCCCACCCCGCATCCGGATGTCCTGAGGGGCACGTGCCGCCAACGCTGCGTGTGATCACGCCGGGCCGTCGCTGTTCGATTCCGGGAGGCTGCTGCAAGGGGGCAGGGGCGGGGTGCATGGAGTCCTCCGTCTGGGCGTCGGTGTGGCACTGATGCTCTAAAAACGCGGTGGATCTGATCCCCGTCACGGCCGATCGGAGGGCATTTGGTGAATGCGAGTTCTAATGCCGGGTCGGGTCGTGCGGGCTCTGGGGTGTCGCCGCTCAAACTCGTTCGATCAGGTCGGGTCACTCCTTCGGGGGGTTGCGGACAGCACGGATGAGCCTGAGCACGATAGGTGTCGTATTTGCACGACAACTGTCGTCATCCCTCTCTGATCCCCTTCTCTGGACTCAGCCGCTCGCCCACCTCAGCTAGGAGTTCTGCGAGCATGGGTCGGAGACGAGCGGCGAGCGCGGGATCGGTTCGTTCCAGTTCGGCCGTCACCACGGTGATGGTTGCGCTCAGCGCGCGGTGGAGTTCCGGTTCGGCGAGTGAGCGGACGAGGGTCGTCTCCAGCGGTGCTGTCAGCTCATCGGGCAGCAGGTGGGCGCCCTTGGCGTAGGCGGTGGGGCGCCCCAGCCGCAGGCAGGCCAGTGTGATCGCGTGGTCACGGATGGCGCTGATCCAGTGCTCGGCTTGCCACCAGCGCCTGCGTCGGATGCAGATTCCGGCGTGGAGGGCGTGGTGCCAGACGAGTCCGACCAGGGTGTTGCAGTCAGGGCCGGTAAAGGGTTCGAGCGGTTGCGGCTGACCGAAGATCGTCCGCCATTGCGGGCCCCGAGGGCCGAACTCGGTCTCCGGCGCGAAGGTCATGTCGATCTCAAGCCACCCGGGCAGGAGGAAGACGCGGATGGTGCTTGTGCCGACTTGCAGGTCCCAGTGGTGTTGCGCGTCGAGTTCGTCGTATAGCCAACTCGTCCATCGGTTGAGCGCTGCGGTGAGATCACCGCGGACGGCGAGGACGATATCGGTGTCCGACCAGCGGTCGCCGACTCCGATGGCATGCGACCCGGTGAGCGCGGCACCGACGATGGTCTCGTCGGCTTCGGCGTTCGCGAGTAGCCGGTCTCGGATGCTGTCCCGCTCTTCGGCGGAGAACATCACGCAACTCCCCTTTCTTCGTGCTCGCGCGTGGCGATTCCGATCTTCCTGCCTGCGGCCAACCACCTTGGGACAGCGGCTGATCGTGATAGGGAGTACGGATGTTTGGTCGACTCCCGCTCGTTGAGCAACTCGATGGCTTGCGGTCCGTTCTCTCCCGGAACGAGGTTCTGACCGACGTGATGACCAGGTGAGCCTGGGCACGGTGGTTGTCGTCGGTGCCCGGAATCTGTCGTACGGCGCCTTGATCTGGGTAAACGCCTGGCTGAGGCATCGTGCGCCTCCTCCTGGAAGGGGTTGACGACAAGTACGGTGCGAATCTCCCGACAGCTGTCGTGCCACTTCGGTGCCCAGCCGCAGGCCGGAGGGCCGGCGTACGACAAGTGCCGTGCTCCGGCACAACGGACCAGGCCGCGGCACACGCCGACGGCGGCCTGGGACGGGCGATCGAGGCTGGAAGGGCAGGTGCGGGGTCAGGCGCCGAGGATGGTGAAGGTGACCGCGGGGAAGCGGCGGCCGTTGACCTGGAGGGCGAGGGAGTAGGAGCCGGGGGAGACCTGCCACCGTGCGGTCGAGCGCAGCGGGTACGCCTTGGCGAGCCGCAGTTCCCGGCCCGGCTCGGCGGTGGCACGGCGTACGAAGGCCACCTTCTCCCGTGGCCGGCCGCCCGGCCCCGTAGTGGAGATCACGAGCATCACGTGGACCGGGGCGGGCTCGGTGGCGGTGAGAGCGGCGGAGAAGGCCAGGGCATCGCCGTCGCGGAGTTCGGTGCGCTCCAGGTCGAGCGGGGTGAGGGTGATGGGTGCGTCGTGGGAGTAGTCGAGGAGGGCGTAGGCGGGCGGCCAGCCGGCCTTCAGCCGGTTGCGCAGGGCGTTGCGGGCGAGGAAGGCGAACTGCTTGCCGGTGACCCGGCCCGAGGTTTTCCATCGCTGGAGGGTGGTCAGCACGAGGTCGGGATCGGTGGAGGCGGTGTCGGACAGGTGGTTGGCCACGGAGGTGCGGACGTAGGGGTGCGGGTCGTCGTAGAGGGTCTCGAGGATGGGAAGGCCGGCGTTGGCGGGCAGCTGGATCCGTGGGGCACAGGGCAGCAGGGGCCGGGTGGCCTCGCTCGCCAGTCGGCGTACCCGGAAGTCCTCGTGGCGGGTCCACGTGTTGACGGCTTGCATTGTCTCTTCGGGGAAGTCGGCGAGAAAGTGCCGTACCGGGAGCTCTGAGGAGAAGTATCCGGTCATGCGGGCCAGCGCGGCGAGCGACCGGTCCAGGTGCTCGGCGGTGCGCAGGTAGCGGGAGACGTAGTCGGAGTGGGGTGAGTAGAGGTGCAGGCCGAAGTCGTTGGTCACGCCGGCGGCTGCGGGCGTCGGCGGCAGCGAGCGCAGCAGGATGTCGAGCGCGTCGGGGCCGGTGACCGGGAGGTGGTCGTGCAGGCCCTGGCTGGTCCGGGCGATCCGGGCTCCCAGCTCCAGCCGGGGGAGGTCCGCCATCACCGACGCCACGAAGCTGTGGGCATCGAACTCGGGGCACACGGCGTGGACTTCGCGGCCGATGCGGGCGATGCGCTCGGCGTTGAGGGCGGTCTCTTTCAGGGGAACCTTGGCGGTCATGGGCAAACCCTAGGGTCGGCGGCGGGGGCTGCCCTCGTGTTCACGCCGCGGGTCATCCGACGGTGTGAACACGAGGTTCGTGGCTATCGGACGGCGACGCGGTACAGCAGCCGGCGGTGGAGGGAGCTGTCGCAGGGGGACGCGGTGTGGAGGGTGGCGAGGTTGTCCCACACGACCAGGTCGCCCTGCTCCCAGCGGTGGCTGTGTACGTATGGTGCGCTGGTCGTGTGCTCCAGCAGCTCGTCGAGCAGGGCGCGGCTCTCCGTCTCGGCGAGCGTGGTGATGCCGCTGATCACCATGGAGCCGAGCAGCAAGGATCGGGCGCCGGTGGCCGGGTGGGTCAGGACGAGCGGGTGCTCGACCTCCGGGTGGTCGGCCAGGCTCCCGACGGCGGCCGACGACTGGCCGCCGCTGGCCTGGCTCTGCAGGGCACCGAGTTGCTCGATGGAGTGCACCGCGCGCATCCCCTCGATCCGCTGCCGCATCGTCGGGGGGAGGTCGGCGTAGGCGCGGGTCGCGTCGGCGAAGCGGGTCTCGCCGCCCTGGGCGGGAGTGATGACCGAGTAGAGCATCGTCGCCGCGGTGAGGCCGGGCTTGAAGCTGTTGTCGGCGTGCCACTCCTCCTCGTTGTCCCCGTCGTAGACGCCGACGTGCTCGCCGTCCTCGACGATGTTGCTGATGACGGTCAGGCCCGGGAAGCCGCCGACGGCGTACCGCCGGTCGACTCTGGTGTCCACCGTCCCGAAGCAGGCGGCGGCGGCCAGGAGATCGGCGTGGTTCAGGTGCTGGCGGGGCACGATCAGCAGCCGGTGCCGATGCAGGGCCGCCGTCAGCCGGGGCGCGAGGTGCTCGGCGTCGGTCGCGAGGTTGCAGTCGACGACGGCGCCGAAGCCGCTCTCGTCGAGCGGGCGCAGCGACAGGTCCATCGTCACTCCTTCCGGACGGTGATCTGGCCGGTCAGAACCGGTGCGAGGGCTGGAAGACGGTGATGTCCTTGATCCCGGAGGCGGCCATGCACAGCCGCTCGATGCCGATGCCGAGTCCGACGCTGCCGGCCGGCACACGTCCCGTGCCGATCGCCTCCCAGGCCAGGGCCTGCTCGTCGTCGTACAGGTTCACGGCGCGGGCCCGTTGGGCGAACGCGGCCTGGTCGGGCTCGTCCTCGTAGCCGTGGACGACCTCGATACCGTCGACCAGGACCTCGAAGCGGTTGAGGACGGCAACGGTGTTGGGCATGAGGCGGGCGCACGGCTCGTCCCCGCCGACCGGGTACTCCGTCAGGAACAGCGCGGAGCCGGTGCTCTGCGCCTCCAGCTCGCGCTCCACGTACTGCCCGAGCACCGTTTTGAACGGCATGCCGGTGCTCATGCCAAGGTGGGCGGCCATCCGCGCGGGCAGGTCCCCGAGAGGTTCGCGGTGCAGGTCGATGCCGAACTGGTCACGGACATGGCCGGCCACGGAGACCCGCTGCGGGGTGAACGGGATGTGCGGGCCGATCAGCCTCTCGGCGAGCGCGATGAGGAAGTTGAAGTCCTCGTCGGCGGCATAGAGGTCGAGCATCTGGAACTCGGGGGCGTGCAGTTCGTCCGGCTTCTCGGGCCGGAAGCACGCGCCGATCTCGAAGACCCGCGGGTGGTGTTCCAGGTTCACGCGCAGGGCCGGGCCGATCATCGCCCGCAGGAACCGCCCGCCGTCATGGTCCACCAACAGACGGCGTCCCGGGCCGAGGTCGGCTCTGCGCATCGTCGGGGTGGTCACCTCGACGAAGGTCTCCGCGCGGAGCATGTCCCGCAGGCTGAACAGCAGGTCGGATTTCATGACGACGGGGTTGAGCATGGATGCTCCTCAAGGCCGTTGTGTCCGGGCGGAGGCGAAGGGGAGCCGGGCCCCGCGGTGATCTCTGGTGCGGGGGGCCTCGGCGGGACCACAACGTAGCCGCGCCCGCACGAGCAGTAGAAGCCCTCCGACCGGCCCTGCCACGGCCAACGGGCCCGATACAGCGGCCGTTCAGGAACAAACTTTGACGTTCTCGCAGCTCAACCAGGGTGGGGACGCAACGGGGACGCAACGGTCCTGTGCAACCGGCGCAACGGCCCGAGCCGTTGCGGCCCTCTTCGGCCGGGTTCTAGCGTGACTGGCCAAGCGCCCGGCGTGGCCAGTCACGCTCCTTCGAAGGTGGACAGGACGTGCTCCGGCTCGGCCTTCTCCACCGGCGTGCGCCCGCGCCATGGCGTGCCGAGCCGATGGTTCAGCACCTCACCGGACCCGCGGCCCGGCAGTTCCACCGCCCGATCACCCGGACTTGCGGACCATCCGCGACCGAACAGGGAGAACTCGATGACCGCTACCGCCGTAATGACCCCGGACACCGGCCTGAAGGCCGGCATGCGCCCGGACGCCGCCGACTTGAAGCTCGGGATGCGCCCCGACGTCCCCGCGCTGAAGGCCGGGATGCGCCCCGACGCCGCCGCGCTGAAGGCCGGCATGCGGCCGGACGCCGCCGACTTGAAGCTCGGGATGCGCCCCGACGCCGTCGAGCTGAGGGCCGGGATGCGGCCGGACAGCGCCTTCGCCGCGGCCTGACCCGCGGCTGAACCGCCCTGCGTCGTGCTCCGGCGTGCCCCAACGGCAGGTTGCCCGAGGGGCGCGCCGGGACACGTCCCACTTCCATCCGCACCGTATCGACTGGAGAACCTGATGGGCAGGCCCGCCGCCGGAAGGAATCGCAACGGCACCGGAGCCTCCGGCCCGGTGCGCAAGGCCCTCGGGCAGCAGCTCATCGCCGACCTGGAGAAGCTCTGCGGACGCCCGGCCATCGGCCTGTGGGACGTCGCCTGGGACCTCATGGCGATCGCTGCCGCAGCGACCGCCGGCCACCTCATCGGTCACGTCGTCGGCCCCTTGCTCGCCGTCTGCTACATCGGGGTGCGCCAGCGCCACCTGTCCAACCTCGGGCACGAGTGCGTGCACTCCAAGCTCATGGCCACCCGCCGTGCCAACCGGATCATCGGCTACCTCCTGACCGGTCTGCTCGGCGAGGGCTTCGAGCCCTACCGCAGCAGCCACTACGTCCACCACGCCAAGCTCGGCTGCGACGATGACCCGATGTTCCAGTCCTACCGGGCCGGCAACATCCGCGCCGCGGGCCGGATGCCCAGCCGCCGCGCCTTCGTCCTGCGGGTCATCGTGCGCAACGCCCTGTGGCGGCTGCCGAAGACCGCGGTACTGACCCTGGTCACCCGCGCGCCGGGGGAGACCTGGCGGGCCCTTGCCACCCGGGCCGTGCTGTGGGCGGGCGTCGTTGCCGCGCTGTGGCCCGTGGGCGGCGTGCCGTATCTCCTGCTCTACTGGCTGCTCCCCCTCGTCCTGGTGCGGCCCGTCGTCACCTGGATCACCGATCTCGGCAACCATGCCGGGCTGATCGAGAACGACGACGTGCTCCTGCAGACCCGGGGCTGGACCTCCCACTGGCTCACCCGGCACCTGCTCGGCGGCCACCTCGACGACATGTTCCACCCCATCCACCACTGGTGCCCGCAGATTCCCTGGCAGCGCCTGCCCGAGGCCCACGCCCTTACCGCCGAGCACCTGCCGCGCTTTGCCGAAGTGCCGTGGTGCTCCGGCTACTTCTTCCGGCGGCGCTCCACCCCCGGCCAGCCGTGCGTGATCGAGGACATCGTCACCCGGCTCGCCGCCCCCGGCGCCAGCTGCTCCCCGCCCCGCCACGCCCCGGCAGCCCGGCCCCGCCCCTGAACCCGACCTCCGCATCCCGTACGGCGCCACCCCGCCCCGGCGCGTACCCGCGCACCGGAGACACGGGAGCGCCGTCGCCCGCCGCCGAGGAGGCGGCCCATCATGCCCCAGTCCGCGCCCGCCTCGCCGCCGGCCCTGAACAGCTTCGACGAGTTCACCCGACTCGACGAGGTCGTCCTCGGCCGTGCCGATCACTACGACGCCCACCACACCGACACCTCGTGGCGGCTGTTCTTCTACGACAACGTCGCCCCCGTCCTCGGCCGGCACACCGGCCCGTCGGGCCAGGAGCTCCTGCCGATCCCCGCGCAGCTGGTCGACGAGCTCAACGAGGACATCGCCGGCCTGGCCGACGCCCTGACCGGATGCGGGGTGAAGGTTCTGCGGCCCGCGGCACCCGGCAAGGACGTCGACATCCGTTCCCCGCACTGGGACGCCAGGGCCACCCCGCCGCTCAACGTCCGCGACCAGACCATCATCCTCGGCAACACCATCGTGGAGACCGCACCCCACGTCCGCGCCCGCATCTTCGAGAACGACCTGCTCAAGCCCGCCTTCTACCGCTACTACAGGGACGGGGCGAACTGGTTGAGCATGCCGCGACCGGCCCTGGCCCGCGACTCCCTGGACACCGCCTACTTCACCCGCCAGAACCTGGACATCCACCGCGCCACCGACGGCGAGAGCGCCGGCGCGATCGAGGGCCTGGGCCTGGAGATGGTCTTCGACGGCGCGCAGTGCATGCGCCTGGGCCGCGACGTGTTGGTCAACGTCGCCAACCACAACCACGAACTCGCCCTGCGCTGGCTGAGGGACAACATCTCCGGCCTTCGGTTCCACCGCCTGGACGCCATGGCCGACAACCACATCGACAGCGTCCTGGTCCCGTTGCGCCCCGGCCTGATGCTGCTGCGCTCCCCGGCCTACCTGAAGTACCTGCCCACGGACATGCAGTCCTGGGACGTGATCTACGCCCCCGAGACCGACGACAGCAACTTCCCGGACTACAGCGACCTCGGCTTCGTCATCCCCATCGGCAGCCGGTACATGGACATCAACGTCTTGTCCATCGACGAGAACACCGTCGTCGTCAACTCCCTCTACCCGGAGCTGATCGAGGTGCTGGAGAGCCGAGGGTTCACCGTCGTCCCCGTCCGCCACCGCCACCGGCGCCTGTTCGGCGGCGGTTTCCACTGCTTCACCCTCGACACCGTCCGCCGCGGCGGACCCGAGGACTACCTCAGCTGAACCCCGGCACCCCCGTGCACTGCCCTTTGCTCTCCCGCTTCCGGCCACAACGGTCCGACCCGACGTCAGGAGATCCTTGATGAACACCACGGCCTGTCCCTGGCCGCCCGACCAGAGCTTCTGGACCGGCACCTTCCCCGACCACACCACCGGGCGGACCACGCCCTTCCTGTTCAAGGGCATCATCCCCGCCACCGCGGCCGGCCCGGACGATGTCCTGACCGGGTTCGAGTCCATCCGCCGGGCGCGCACAGCGGGCACGCGCGTCAAGGCGCACGCCCGCGTCTACGTCGGCGAGGACCGCCGCGATGACCTCCTGCCCCAGGCACTGACCGCCCCGTCCTGGAACGGGGGCGTGGACGGCTTCGTGCCGTGGATGCAAGACCTCGCCGGCGCCGAGCGGTTCTCCCTGGTCATCAACAACCTGGAGACCGTCAGCCCCGCCCTCGCCGCCGGCCTCGGCACCTTCCTCAAGTCCCTCATCGACGGGTGGGGTCTGCCGCTGGGCGGCGCCGAACAGGTCGCCTTCGCCGGCAACTACGCCGGGACCGCGTTCGGTATCCACGAGGGCTACGAGGACGCCTTCCTCATCCACCTCGGCCCCAACGCCAAGAACTTCTACTGCTGGCCCGCCGAGCAGTACGAGAAGCTCACCGGAGGCAAACAGCCCACCTACGGCGACTACCACGCGCTGCTGGAAGAGGCCGAGCACTTCCTGCTGGAGCCGGGCGACGCCCTGTTCCTGCCCCGCCGCGTCTTCCACGTCGGCACCCAGGACACCTTCTCCGTCTCAGTGGCCATGCCGCTGTACACCTACCCGTACGCGCAGCTCCTGCAGAGCCGCATCATCCCGGATCTCCTCGCCGGCCTGGCCGGCAACGGACCCGACGACCCGCTCAACGAGCCCTCCGCGATGGCGGACACCACGGCCGGGCCCGGCGCCGTCGCCGACCGGCTGGCCAATGTCGGCAGCAAACTGCTGACCGTCGCCGCCGACCGCGTCCGCGAAGCGGCCCGACAGCACGCCGAGCAGCGGTGGGCCACACTGCTGAGCAACGGCGGCTGGGAACTCGTCGAGGACGACCTCGCCCGCAAGGAGGCCGCGGACGCCTTCGACCCCGAGAAGGTCACCCCGGGCGCCGCGATCCGCCTGATCGCCCCCTACCAGGTGACCACCGTGCCCGACGACGACAAAGAATCCTCCCGGGTTCTGCTGCGCGGCCACCAGGTGGGCGTCGCTCTCGGCGGCGCGGGGCTGGACCAGGACACGGTCTCGGCCCTCAACCACGGCGACACCCTCGTCCTGCCCGACAACGCCGAACACCTCGAGGCCGTCCGCGCCCTGGGAACCACCGGCGGCCTGCACCTGACCCCCCGCCCCGCTGACACCAAGGACGCCGACGCATGACCCCCGACAACAGCCTCGTCCAGGCATACCTGAAGGCCCACCCCGAGACACGCAGCGCCGTCAACGGCACCCTGCTGGGCAAGTTCGCCTCCGGCAACGCCCTGGTCACCAAGCACCTGGCCCCGATGGTCGGCTGGACGTACGCCAGGATCGCCGAGAAGGTCGACGCCGCCAACCTCAACGAGCACCAGGCCCGGATGTACATCGAGGAACTCTCGGTGTTCGCCCGCTACAACGCCCAGTACCTCAAGGCAGCCGCCACCGCCGTGGAGGGCTATTGCCCCGAGCTCGCGCACGAGCTGCGCCGCAACCATCTGGAGGAGGGCGGCGAACGCGGCAAGGTGCCCGCGCACTACGTCCTCTACACCAACGCGCTCCTGTCCGACCTCGGCCTGCTCGTCAACGGCCACGTGCCCGCCCCCGAGACCCAGACGCTGGTCAACCTCCACCAGTGGATGGTCGGCTCGCACATGCCCAGCTTCATCGCCGGCGCCTACTACGCGACCGAGGCCGTGGCGATCGCCGAGACCGAGATCCTGCGCGACATCACCAACCGCTACGGCGAGCTGACCATCCAGCGCAGCGGCAGCGAGCTGAAGAACCTGCACCACTACTACGAGCTCCACCTCGACGACGGGCACGAGGCCGCGCAGGTCGACGGACTCAGTGTGGAGGCCGCCCACATCGAGGGGCTCGCCCGGTTCATCAAGGAGAGTGAACTCTTCCACCTCGACCTGCCCCAGGCCCTCGACGGCTTCCTGGTGATCGCCGAAGGGATGACACACTGGTGGGCTCAACTCACCCACCGTGCCTCGGAGATGAACTGATGAACGCCACCCCCGACACCGCCGCAGCATCCCAGGAACGCTCCGGCGGATGCCTGTGCGGACAGATCCGCTTCACCGTCAGGGGCAAGGCCGTCTACCCGCACACCTGCAGCTGCCCGCACTGCCAGAAGCTCGGCGGCGGCCCCATGATCTGGTGGGCCGGGTTCGCCCCGGAGGACGTCACCTGGGAAAGCGGGACCGAGCCCGCCTGGTACGACACCTTCAAGGACGAGGCCCAGCGCGGCTCCTGCCCGAACTGCCACAGCACCCTCGCGGCGATCGACAAGGACGTCCCCGAGCTCGGCATCGTCGTCACCGCCCTGGACGACACCAGCGGAGCCGACCTCGTCCCCGTCAACCAGTCCTTCCGCGACAACGCCGTGAACTGGCTGCCCCAGGTCCCCGACACCCAGCACAGCCCCGTCGGCTGACACCCGCGAAACCCCCGGGGGCCGGCAGCCTGACCTGCCGGCCCCCGGACCCCGCCCCTCCTGGGACCTTCCGCCCCGTGGCCGGCTCGCAGTCCGACCCGTCCCGCACCACACCCAGGAGAACTCATCGTGCTCACCCCGCACGCCACCAGCGAGTACGGCACCCTGCACCACGTCGCCATGCGCTACGCCGGCAACACCATCCCCGACATCGACGGCCCCCGTGTCCACCCCGTCCTGACCCGCCAGAAGACCACCAGCTCCTGGAAACCGTACGACCCGGCCACCGTCCGAACCCAGCAGGACACCCTGATCGACCTGCTGCGCAGCCGCGGCACCACGGTGACGCTCCTGGACGCCGCGCCGGGCTGTCCGGTCCAGCACTACCCCCGCGACATCGCCTTCGTCGTCGACCACGTCCTCGTCACGGCGCGCTTGAACTCCACGCACCGCCTCCCCGAGGCCGACGCGCTCGCCCCGCTCCTGACCGGCGCCCCGCACGTCGCCCACCTGGACAAGGGCACCATCGAAGGCGGTGACGTCAGCCTCCACACCGGCACCGTCCTGGTCGGCCTCGGCGAGGAGACGTCCCCCACAGGCGTGAGGGCGCTGCAGCGGGCACTGGACCACCACGGCGTCGACCGCGAGGTCCACCCCATCCACTTCGCCGTCGACGGCATCGTCCACCTGGACGACCACTTCACCATCGTCGCTCCCGGCACCGCGCTCATCCACCGCGCCGTCTTCCCACCCCCCGAACTGCGCTGGTTCGAGCAGCACTTCGACCTCATCGACGTCACCGACCACGAAGCACACGCCGTCCAGATCAACGTCCTGGCGCTCTCCCCGGGAACCGTGATCGTCGCCGCAGGCAGCGACCGCATCGCCGCGCAGCTCACCGCGCGCGGACTCGAGGTCCTCACCGTCGACTACTCCGAGGTCACCCGGATCCCCGGCTCACTGCGCTGCACCACCCTGCCGCTGACCCGCGCCTGACCCACCTCCTCCCCGCCCGGCCGCCGTGCGGTCACTTGCCCGACTCCTGGAGCTGCCGTGCCCGACCCGCTGCTGCCCGTGCTCCTCGCCGTCCCGGTCGTGATCCTCGCCTGCCAGGCCGGCGGGCGGGCCGTACGGGTCCTCGGCCAGCCACCGGTCATCGGCGAAATCCTGGCCGGGATCCTCCTCGGCCCCTCGCTGCTCGGCTGGCTCGCCCCCAGTGTCCAGCACCACCTCCTGCCGCCCCCGGCCCTGCCCACCGTCTCCGCCCTGGGCAACCTCGGCCTCCTCGCGTTCCTCTTCCTGACCGGACTCGAACTCGACCTCCGCAGCCTGGGCACCACCCACGGCGCGGTCGCCGCCGTCAGCCTCACCGGACTCCTGCTCCCACTGGCCCTCGGCACCGCACTGGCCGCCGCCCTCTACCCGCACTTCGCCCCCGACGGGACCCGACACCTGCCGTTCACCCTGTTCGTCGCCGTCGCCCTGAGCATCACCGCCTTCCCGGTCCTCGCCCGGATCCTCGCCGACCACGGCCTGCAGACCACCCCCCTGGGCACCTTCGCCCTGGCCTGCGCCGCCACCGACGACGCCCTCGCCTGGTGCCTGCTCACCGCCGCCATCACCCTGACCACCACCGGCACCACCCTGTCAGCCCTGACCACCCTCGCCCTGACCGCCGCCTTCGCCACCGGCCTCACCCTCATACGCCCCCTGCTGCGCACCCTGGCCGAGCGCGCCGCCCGCACCGGCGACGAACTCGTCCTGGCCCTCCTGTTCGCCGGGCTGTGCCTCAGCGCCTACACCACCGACCAGATCGGCGTGCACCCCGCCTTCGGCGCCTTCCTGTTCGGCGCCGCAGCCCCCCGCGGCCTCCCGGCCATCGAACGCAGCGCCACGCGCATCCGCGCCGTCGTCCTGCCGCTTTTGCTGCCGCTGTTCTTCGCCGACACCGGCCTGCACACCGACTTCTCCACCCTGCCCGCCGGACAGTGGAGCTGGGGAGCAGCGATCCTGGCCGTCGCCGTCATCGGCAAGTGGGGCGGAGCGGCCGGAGCCGCCCGGCTCACCGGCTCCGACTGGCGCTGGTCGGCCGCCGTCGGCACACTCATGAACTGCCGCGGCCTGACCGAACTCATCGTCCTGGGCATCGGCCTCAAGACCGGCGTCATCACCGAGCCCCTGTTCACCCTCCTGGTGATCATGACCGTCATCACCACCGCGGCCACCGCCCCGATCCTCCGGCGCGTGGCTGGCGACGACCCGAGAATGACCCCGCCGGCACCACACGAGGCCTCCGAGCGTGACCCGGTCCGGGAGATGACCGGATGACCCGATTCCCCGCCCCAGTCCTGGATGCCCTCCTCACCCCCGCCTGGCCGAGCCATTTCCCAGCCGCGTCGACCACGGCGCACGGCAGCTCAACCCCGGCGGGCAGACGTGCCCCGGCAGGAGCCGAGGACGTCAGAAACCGTGCAGCGGCTTGCCCGCGTTCAGGTGGTCGAGCCGTTCGGAAAGCCGCCTGCTCATCAGGTGCTGCGCCGCCTGGGAGGCTCGCTTCGCCACCGCCGCGTGCGCGGCCGAGTCACCGCGCAGCCGCGCCAGTTCGGCCTCAGTGATCATGAGATCCACCGTGTCGCGCGTCCGGTCCGACGAAAAGGCCGACGCCTTCTTCAGGGCCTGGACACCCTGCTCGGCCAGCCCGGCGACGGCGAACGCCCATGCCGCCTGTCCCTCCAGCTCGCGCAGGTCGAACCACTCCAGCCAGGCCGGGCTGGGGCCGCTCTGAGCGCGCGCAAAGAGCTCACGGGCCCGCTTCACTGCCGCCACGACCTGGTCCGGCTGCCCGTTCAGCGCCCACGCCCGGGCCTCGGTCACACATGCGTACGCCCTGACGAGAAGAGGAGCTCCCTCCGCCGCCAGCACAGCACTGCGCGCGTGCGCGAGCACATCATCCTGCCCTTTCTGGGCCGCCGCCAGCCGGGCCTGGTGAATGTGGACCCGGGTGATGCGGGCACGGTCACCGATCGCCTGGGCCAGCCGCATCGCCTGAAGGTCGTAGCGCTGGGCCAGACCAGGAAGCTGGTCGTCGTAGGCCATCGAAGCCATCGCGAGAGAGGCATCCACCACGCTTCCGTACAGCCTGCGCCCGGTCCGCGCGGAAAAAGCCCCGTTCAACATCGGCGTGGCATGAATGTCCATCAACGACGCGAATACACCGCGGAACTTGCCCCCGCCGTGCTGGGAGTCGAGCTTTCCGTACAGCCGCGTCTGCTCGTCGAGCAGGTCGATGTCCACTGCCGTCACCTTGCGCTGCCCGTGGCCACTGATGTCGGCGTCCGCCGGCATCACGAGCGCCTCCCGCGAGGCGGGACCGAACACACTTGGAGAGAACGCGCTCTTGACGACGCTGCGCCGGCGCATGGCGTCGAGCGCCCACAACCTTGAGAGCATGCGTACGGAGTGGGAGACGCCCAGGTACTCCAGCGACTGCGCCGCGACCAGACCGGTGTCGGACGGCCAGCCCAGACTCTCCGGTGTCACGGCCCGGTGCAGGGCCGCCGACAGTACGTGGCACGCGGCGGCTGCGAGGTCGTCGCCGGGAGTCGCACCCTTACACCACCGTGAGACGGTGCTCGTGACCACGCTGTAGGGCAGACGTACTGCCTCGCAGCGTGCGGCGACCCGGCGGGCGAAGCCGCTGATCGACCAGCCCAGAGTCTCCAGGTGCCTGAGTAATTCCTCGTTGCGCTCCGCTTTCGCTGATCCCGGGCTCATCGCCACGCCACCCCTCGCGATGGAGCCAGGAGCATCCCGAAAACAGATGCTCCAACCGTCCCTGACACCTGCGTCGCCTGGCTGACGGCCAGAATCCGGGAAGCGATCCGCTGGGCTCCGTCTGTGCCGCGATGACGTCCGGCCAGCGCGGACCTGCCGATCAGCGACCAGGCGCCGCGGCCCGCCCGTCCGGCCCGGTCCGGCTCGCTCTTCACGGGTTCCGCCTGCTGGCCCAACCCGGCAAGACGTTCTCGAAACCAGGTGTAGGCGAGAAAGGTCTGGAACACGACTTGGGCCAACTCCTGTAATGACAGGCCCTGGTGGTCCTGAAGTGCAGCCAAGGCGGCACCCGTCAGGAGGTGGCCCGCAGCGCGGTCCGTCTCCCGGCTCAAGCCGTCTGCGCCGGCGGGGGCAAGCATGAGCACTCCCTAGAGGTGCGCTGGATGGGACGGAGACGGGCGGCTATGCGGTCAACCGGGCCGTCGGGGACGGAGATCTCGGCTGCGCGCCGGTGGGCGGAGGGGCAGAAGTCCGCGACCACAGGCAGGTGATCGGACAGCTCGCAGGAGACCGGTGTGCGGATGACGGCCCAGCCCGTCAGCAGGGCGGCTGTCCCGGCGGCGGGCAGGATGTAGTCGGACCGCATCGGATACCGCTCGGTCTCCGACCAGTGCCCGACGGTCGCGGCCCACGGGTATCCGAGGCTGCTCACGGGGTCACGGAATCCAGCGAGCTGTAGTTTCGCCTGGGCGTCACGGTTCGATGGCCCGTAGGCGCCGCCGGGGTCGAGGCGGCGGTGACGGGAGTGCAGATGCGGTGGGAGCCAGTCCCATGAAGCCGGTTCGGGGTCGCCGGGCCACATGCCGTTGAGGTCACCGGCCAGAATGACGTCGTCGGCACATCCGAACTCGGTGATCCAGCCGGCCTCGATACTGCGAGCCTCCGGTGAGAACGGCGCGAGGTGAGCATTGAAGACGCGGACGCCCCATCCGGATTCCGTGACGATGTCGGCACGCGACAATGTGTGATGGAATTTTCCCTCCGCCGCGTCAGGCACGAAATCACGGAATGCGGCCCGCCCGTGCCGTACGAGCGTCATGAGATGGCAGCCGTGGCTGCCGGACGGGGCTAACCGCCAGTCCATTCCCAGGGCCTCACCCGTGGCCCGGGCCATGGCCATTTCATCGGAGTCGAAGAATTTGGCCTCCTGCAGGAGGAGCATGTCAAGGTCCAACAGATTCAAAAGCTCCATCTGCCGCCCCCAACGGCCAGCCGAGAGACCGCGGGTGCTGGTGCGGTTTCCTTTCCATCCGTCGAGTCCACCGTCGAGCATGTTGTACGTGCAGAACCGGAGATTTCCCTTCGGCTTGATCAGGAAGTCCGTGAGGAGCATTTGGTTAACCTTTCCGAGTGTTTGACCGGCTGCCCGATGAAGGGTTCCGGGATATCAGAAGAAACCCATTCGTATTGCGTATGCGACAGCGTGGGATCGATTGCGCAACTGCAGCCGTTCCATCAGGGCGTGCAATATGTACTTGACTGTACGTTCGGAGTAATTGAGCTTGTCAACTATTTCTGCGGTGCTGTGCCCCTCGGCGCACATACGGAGCACTCGTATTTCCCGGTCGGTGAGACTGTTGGAAGGGATTCCGTTTGGCCGGAGCCCTTGGAGTTGGAGGCGGCCAATCTCGCCGAGAAGATCACCGAGCAGGTCGGACGGCAGATGGCCGCCACCGTGCGCGACAGTTTCGATAATGTTCACCACATGCTCTGGGGTCACCTCGGAACGCATCACCAGGCCAGTGACTCCACATTCCGTGACTTTCGCCAGCTGCATCCTGTTGACGTTCTCGGCCACGAGGACAATGCAGGAGCGGCTTGACCGCTGGATTCGGCGCAGTGTCACCAGCACATCGTCGTCGATGGTGTGTGCCACTACTACGGCGACTTGAGCCTGCTGCAGTTCTTTCTTGTGGAGCAGATTGATCTCCGGCCTCGGGCGCAGCAGTGCCTGAATTCCTGAAAGGGAAAGCGGATCTTTCGAGAAGAGGGCGACGGACGTCCGTTGTGATGGGGCGGCTGCCCCGCGGCCAGATGCAGAGGGTCGAACAGTGTGATGGACTCGTTCCTCGTCCGGAGTGTCGGACGGACACGCTCCGGGGGCGGAGCTCCCTGAACCGGCTGGCAGCCCAACTGAATCCAGGCACTCGTTATTACCTGATGAACTCTCTTCCAGCATGGATCCTCTTCTTCGCTTTGCCTTGTTCTTGCGTGGAGCGGAGTTGTTGAGCCGGAGCTTTAGAAGGTCAGCCAGGGGGCGTGCGGCCGAGTCACGAGACGGGCTCTCCTGTAGGCCGAATCCAGCGAGATCACTTCTTCCGCCACATAGCTGTCGCGAATTCGCGTCAAAGCGAGGGCCGCGTCAGGGCGGGCAGGGGTGGAGAGGAAAAGCGGGAGAAGTATCTGCACCGCTGATTTCTTGGTATTCTATGACGGCACAGCTGTGCCCGGCATTCGCGCGGCCAGGTCGCGGGCATGCTCCACCGCGGCCCTCATCGCGAGCCCGAGCCCGTAGGGAATCTCTTCGGCGGCGCGCGAAAAGTTCACCGAAACCAAGTGCGTGATGCTGGATATCCTGGACTCCAGCGGGAGGTTCCAGTCGAGGTAGTAATCACTCGGCTCTTTGGAATAGACCGCCGGACCGGGAAGCTCGGGGAACCGTTCCAGGTGGCTGCTGCCAGAAACGTGCCAGTTTTTCAAGAACCATGGCTTGAGGTCCTCACGAGAGTTGGCGACAAAGACTCCGTAGATGCCTTCCTGGTTCTCCGTCGAGAGGCCCGTGTTGAAGACAGCCGCCCGACTCTCGTGGTCCAGGAGCACCGCCCCGTCATCAATCGCCCGAGCGAAAGTATTATTGATGTAGTACTGGAGAACGCCGATGTTCTCGGGATGCTTGGAGTAGGTGTCCCACCAGGGCTCAGGGGAAGCGACTTCTACGAGAAGGTCAAATATGTCCGGATTCCCGATTCTGGATTCCCTTTCTCCTTGCGTCCTTACCCTTCCCAGCCATGCGAACTCGTAGAGGAATGATTCCGCAGCCCTTTCCCTTGGTGCTTCCGAGTCGGATACATGACCAGGTGCCCTCTCGATATCAATGGGGGTGATTTGGTGAGTCGTCATCAGGGCTTTCCTTATTCTTCTTTGTTGAAGGTCCGAGTTGTAGAGTGCGGTGCCATTCCCTGCGGCCGCGATGAGCTCCCTCTGAATTGGTAACGAGAGAGGCATGCCGGCCTCGTTGGCACTGTCATGGGCCTGGTTCAGGGACCAAAGGCGGTCGGCATCAAATCCTTGCGGCCGAAGAGCCCGGGTACTTTGTCCGGGCTCTGCTCAAGTAGCTTCGCCAGGTCTTCACGGGGAACGACGGGATGGCTCAGGTCGGGAAGTTCTGTCAACTCCAGGCCGGGACGGCATATTCTGGTTCCGTCATGCGCCCTCAGATTTGGACCGTGAACGGCCGTCAGGACTGGTAATTGCCAGGGTGAGGCGAAGCGGACGTTGGGCATCCGGAGGTACATGGGAGAGATGCGGTCGGAAATACCGACTCTGTGCGACAGATGATCGGGGTGTGTGGCCGCGATGGTGGGTGCCCCAGGTCAGGGGTGTGCCGCGTGCGCTGCGGAGTGGTCCCCTTCGATCCGGCGCATGACTTCGGCCGTGTGCCACCAGACGGCGGGTGGCACTGCCCAGTACAGGGGGCCGCCTGATGCGGTGCGGGGAGGCAGGTGCAGGACGGTGCCGTGTCTCAGGACGCGGCAGTCGGCGTACCGCCACCGGTCGGGCAGCGAGCCGGGTCTCAGCAGGAGGTGCGCGTGGTGGCCCTCGGTGCTGCCGAGTACCGGACCCCACTGCTCGGGAGGAAAGCCGTCGCGGTGCAGGCGGCGCAGCACGTCCCGGCAGGCTTCGGGGCTCATCCGCACTGGCTGTGCGTGTATGCCGGCCACAACGGTGTGGTCCTGGAGACCGGCGAGGGGGTAGTCAGGGGCCTTCTGGACCGTCAGCCCGTCGGGCAGAAGTCTCAGGGAGTCGGCGGACCGTGGCCTGTGCTGCGGTGCCGGCCACGGCCAGGATGACCGCTGGTAGAGCCGACCGGGCGCACCCGGATGACTCGTGCCCGATGTGCCGGCGGCCGAGGCGTGTGCCGGTACGGATCCCGGTGGCGGGCTGACCCCCTCCCGGCCGGACAGGATGCCCTCCGCGACGGCGAGACCGAGCAGCCCGCAGTCGCTCAGGTGTGTGACGCTGCGGAGGCTGTTCAGCGTCTCCCTGACACGGTTTGGGTGTGTGTCGGCCTCTCGGGCGATGACCGTGACCAGCTGGTGGTCCGGCACGTCATAGCGCAGGCCGCGCAGCACCAGGCGGGTTGGCTCATCGTCCAGCAGATCGTCCGGGGGTGCGGGCAGTCTGGACAGGTCGACGCCCCCGCCGGCCAGCACCCGGTAGGCGAGTGCACGATCAGTTTGCGTTTTTGTGCCGAGCCGCGCGTCCCGCAGCTGGGATCGCACGCCACTGACGGTAATGCCCATCTCTGCGGCAATCTCATGGGGATTGAGGCCAATGGCGGTGAGCGCCACCACCTGCCAGCGGCGGGGCGAGAGATCGGGCGAGCCGCTCTGCATCACAAATTTCCTTGATCAAGTAGGAGGGGAGGAGCGACAGCTTGAGAAAGAGCCCGAGCCGGGAAGCGGTCTCAGGCCATGACCGGGTGGTGCTGCAGCCGTTCGGCGTCGGCCCGGCTGATCGGCCCATACTCGACACACGCCTCGCTCAACAGAACCCGCGCCGCTTCGGGGTTTCCGGCGTCCTGCTCGGTGAGACCGAGGTACTCCAGACTGCGGGCCGACCAGAGGTGGGGTGCGCCGGCCCGGAAGAAGGCGTGGGCCAGGCGGGCGTGGTGCCGGGCGGACTCGGTGTCGCCGGCCAGGGAGCAGGCGCGCGACAGGTAGGCGCGGGCCCGGGCGGCATTGTAGGAGTCGCCCGCCCTGGTGAGCTGGTCCATTGCCCGGACAAGCCTCCTGGCGGCCACCGCGGGCTGGCCCTGGACCAGGTCGATTCGTGCATACGTGATGCCGGTGAGCGCGGCACCGAGCCAGGCCCCCGCTTTCATATGCAGTGCCCGTGCTTCATTCAGTGCCCGTCTGGCGGCGGTCAAGCGGTCGCAGGCAAGGTGGGTGGAGCCGATCTCGTGCAGCGCCTGGGCGGCCATGCGCTGGTCGGAATCCTGACGGGCTTGGGTCAGGACTTCGGTGAGCAGCGCCAGCGCCTCCTCGTAACGGCCGGTCGACCGCAGGGCGATCCCCAGAGTGGTGGCCAGGACCAGGGAGGCGGCCGACTCTTTGCAGGCATCGGCGGCCCGCACCGCGAGTTCGTGGGCGAGAATCCAGTCGGAATACCTGCGGTACTGCCGCCAGGCGGGCCACATCGCGTGGACCAGCTGCCACACAAACTCGTGCATGCCCTCCTCGGCAGCCGCGCAAAGCACAACCATGCAGTTGCGGTGCTGGCTTTCCAGCCACTGGAGAGCATCGTGCGGCGTGGCGAAGATGAGGCGATGGTGAGCCCTGGTGCACGAGTGGCGCAGCCGGGCATGGTCAGGGGTCACCAGCTCGTTGACTGCTGACGAGTTGGTCACCAGCCACGTCGCCAGCTGTTCCAGAGGCCGGTCCATTTCGCCGCAGGACCTGCTCAGGCGCCGCGCGTGCTTCCTGGCCACCGGCCCGAGCTCATACAGAGGGCCGCGGACAGGATGTTCCCCGGCGCTCAGCAGCAGCCCCGCCTCGGCCAGTTTCCGCAGCCCGGTGGCCGCGGCGCTCCGCGGCAGGGTATTCGCGCCGACCACGAGGCCGGCATCGAAGTCCGCCGCAGCCAGCGTGCCCAAACTGCGGTAGGCGCGCGCGTTGCGCGCGGACACCGAGGCGTAGGCCCGTTCGAGATCAACCATGGTCACGGCCCTGGAGTGGTGACTTACCGTCCTCCACATAGAAAGCGGGCCCGTAGGGCCCCGCCCGATGGACGACCCCGCCCTCGGCGGCGAGGACTTCCAGAGCGTGGGCGACGTCCTCGGACTCCACGCTGAGGCGCAGAGCGATGATGCCGGCCGGCAGCGCCTGCCCCGGCCGGTAGCCCTGTCGGCGCAGGTAATCGCGCACGTCCTGCACGAGAACGGCCAACGGATCGGCGTTGGTCGGGGCGGGTTGGGGTTTTACGGGTACAAGGGTCATCAGTGGCTTTCTGGGTTGATGCAGTCGAGGGTTGTACCCCCGTCCCCCTTCGCCGCGGACTCGGTGAAGTTGCTGCTTCGCGCGGGGCGTGAGCCGGGCCTCATCTGACGGGCGGCGGTGGGACGGAGACGTGCGGGCGAGAGCGGCTAGGCGAAGGGGGCCCGGTGCGGGGCGATGATCTGCCCGTCGGGGAGCGCCTCGCCGGTGTCCTCGACTATGCCGATCAGTCTTCCGGGTGTCTTTGACGTCCAACTCGCTGTCATGGAAGGGCCTTTCGGTGCTACATGGATGGGTTTTGTTCGCCTGTCCGTGTCGTCCTGGGGTGCGGTGGTCACGGTCGTTCCTGTCGCCGTGGTCAAGAAGGGGAGTGGCCGGTACGGAGCCGGGTTCTGCACACGGGGGGCTTTACGCCGCGGGCGTGGGGGGAGTGGTTCTTGCCGGGCGGTGCAGTGCCACGACGGCGTGGGCGTGGCACTGGTCGGTGCCGGGCAGCTGGTAGTCGGGCGGCGCTGGCCACAGGGCGGGAGGGACCAGGCCCGGGTCGACAGGCGTCCATGGGCCGAGGAGCTGCTCGATGTGGTAGCGCGAGCGGGGCCGGAACACGATCCCGTGCTCGGCGTAGAGGTCGCCCAGTGCCGCCATCGCGTCGGGGGCCGTGTCGGTGGTGGCGTGGGACACGGACAGGGCACTGCCCGGTGGGAGCCCCTCGTGCAGATCCGCCACAACCCTGGCGGCGTCCTCGTCGTTCATCCAGCAGAGCAGATCGTGGCCCAGCACGGCGACCGGATGGCTGAGGTCGATCACGGACGCCACGTCCTCGTGGTCCAGGAGGCGGCCGACCTCCCGTACGTCGGCATGCACCGCGACGGTGCCCGTCCACTCCGCCAAGACCATTTTGGCGTGCCCGTACACGACCGGGTCGCTGTCGACGTACACGACGCTCGGGGCGCAGAAGCGGACGGCCGCATCGTAGGCGTGCAGGGGCGTGGACGGTACGCCGCGGGAGGTGAAGGGCATTCCGCAGCCCAGGTCCAGGAACTGCGTGATCCCGGCACGGGCCATGTACTCCACTGCCCGCTGACCGTAGTAACGGCCAGCCCTCACTGCCTGCGGCAGCCACGGAGCCTCCTGCAGGAGCTGGTTGGCCAAGGCACGGTCGGCCGGGTAGTTGTCGGTGCCGCCTGTGAGGTAGTCCCAGATCCGGGCCACGCCGGGCACACGCGCCCAGTCCGACAGCGGAAGGCGGTGGTGGGAATCGGTTTCGGTCACGGTGCTTCTTTCTGTGCGTGGGTTGGGCCGGCTGCCTCCTGGGCGGGCAGGCCCGGAAGGCAGCCGGGGCGCAGGGCTGTGGGCGGGTTCGAGGGCCGGCCCGCCCGCAGGGGCTGCGCCGTCCTCTCCGGTGCCGGGTCGCCGGGCGGCCCTGCGGTGGCCGCCCCGGCCGGAGAGGCCCCGGGGAAGCTGTGTCCGCACGGAGTACCCGTCCTCGCGGACACAGCTGGTCAGGGGGTGTCAGCGGGGGTCGTCGGGGTGGAGGAGGATGGCTGCGTAACCACCGCTGGGGCCAGGGGGTTCGGGCATGGGGCTCCGGCTCGGGTGGTAGTTGCCCACGGGGGCGATGCCGGGGGCGCGGATGTGCCAGGGGCGGTGGTGGGCTCGCGGTTCGACGAGGTCGCGTATTTCCTCGGCGGTGCGCAGCTTTATGGGCAGTCCGGCCGCGGTGAGGCAGCGGGCGGCGGCCTGGGCCGAGCCGTCCCGGCACAGGTCTGCGGTGGCGTGGGTGAGCGAGATGACGCTTCCGGGCGGCGCCGTGCTGAGGATCGGGGCCAGGACGGCGTGGGCGTCGGCTGCGGAAGGGATGCGGTCCAGGACGTTGTGCAGCAGGAACGCGATGGGCTGTGGGTTGAAGCCGTAGATCGGAAGGTCCCGCAGGATCCGGTGCATGCTCTGCGGATCCTCGTGCAGGAAGCGGTGTCGTGTCCCGCTGGGCAGGAGTCCGGGGCCGTGCCGGATGACGTACGGATCCGTGTCGACATGGAGGACTGTGGCGTCCGGACCGGCAGACGCGGAGGTGTGGGGGAGGCGCGGGTTGGGGGTCGGCAGGCCGCTGCTCAGGTTGACGAACTGTTGTACCCCGCAGTCACGGAACATGCCGACGGTCTTGTGCGTGTAGCGGCGGCCGATCGTCACGGACTCCTCGAACCACGGTGCGACTTTGAGGAGTTCAAGGCCCAGCAAGCGGTCGGCGGGGTGATGGTGGCGTTCCCCGCCGAGCAGCCAGTGGACGAGCCGGGCGGCCGACGGAGCGATGACGGGGTGGGCTGCGGTGGCCGTGGGTACGGCGGTGGCGGGGGCGTTCACGGCCGGGCTCCTTGAAAGTGTGTGGTTGCGGGGCGGTCGAGGCGGGCGGGGAGGGCCTGGACGGAGTTGGAGATCAGGGACGGCACGGGCACAAGCGATTCGGGCGGTACGGCCAGGGACAGGCCGGGGTAGGCGGTGAGCAGGGTTTCGAGCGCGATCGCGGCTTCCATCTGGGCCAGGGGGGCGCCGAGACAGACGTGGGGTCCGCCGCCGAAGGCCAGATGGCGCGTGGGAGGCCGGGTGATGTCGAACCGGCCCGCGGTGGGCCCGTGCTGGGCGGTGTCGCGGC
The DNA here is from genome assembly GCF_042889165.1 of Streptomyces sp. NPDC002669. Taxonomy (NCBI): domain Bacteria; kingdom Bacillati; phylum Actinomycetota; class Actinomycetes; order Kitasatosporales; family Streptomycetaceae; genus Streptomyces; species Streptomyces sp. NPDC002669. The sequence goes on from NZ_JBIAQQ010000022.1 coordinate 107,152, forward strand.
CGGTCGCACTGTAGGGGGCGAGGACGGCATCGCCGGCGGGTATGGTCACGCCGCCTATGCGGAGGTCCTCGGTGGGGTAGCGGGCGAGGAAATTCCCAATAGGTGCGTCCCAGCGCAGCGTCTCCTCGACGATGACGGGCCAGATGTCCGTGTCGGCGTTCAGAGCCAGGCGGAGCTGGTCGGGATGGGTGAGCAGGGCGCGCAGCGCGTTGGTGATGAGGCTGAGGGTGGTTTCGTGGCCGGCGGAGATCATCAGCCAGAGGGTGCCGGTCAGTTCGGCGGTGCTCAGGGTGTCCGGGCTGTCGTTCTGAACGGAGATCAGGGCGCTGACGAGGTCGGTGCCCGGGGTGTGGCGGCGCTCGTCGACGACTTGGTCGAGGAGCGCGTAGATGAGGTGCTGGGTCGAGAGGACTTCGTCGGGGCCGGCGGTGGAATCGAAGATGCTCTGGACCAGGTGTCTCATCTGGGGCCGGTGGTGTTCGGGGATGCCGATGACGTCGCAGATGACGGCCATCGGCAGGGGGTAGGCCAGGTGCTCGCGCAGGTCGACCGCGCCGTCCGGGTGGGCGTGGCGGGGCAGCTCGTGGACGAGCCGGTGGGCGAGGGCGGTGATCTGCGGGCGCATGGCCTTGACGCGTGCGGGGGTGAGGACCTGGGTGACGACTCTGCGCAGGCGGTGGTGGTCCTCGCCGTCGGCCGTCACCATGTTGGTGACCTTGACCATGCCGGTCAGCGGCCAGTCGTCGGGGATCTGGCCGGTGTGCAGGGCGGTCCACCGGTGCCAGTTCTTGCTGACCGCCGGGCTGGTCACCAGTTCGGACACGAGTTGGTGCGTGGTGACGGCCCAGGCTTTCACCTTGCCGGGCAGGATCACCTGCACGACCGGGCCGAGCTCGCGCAGCCGTGCCGCTTCGCCCTGATGGTCTGCGCCGGTGGGGTCCAGGCGCAGAACGGGAACGTGCGGGGCAGTGCGGTGTGATGCTGTCATGATCTACCTCCGGTGCACGGTGCGAGAGCGGGCGGGCGGGGTTATCGGATGGACGAACTCGGTGCGGTGCTGGTGGTCGTGGTGAAGGTCACGGGCAGGGAGGCGAGGTGCCGCGTCCAGGGGGAGGGCTCGGCCACCACGTCCTGGGCGGGGACGGCGAGAGCGATCCGGGGTAGGCCGTACAGGGCCTGCTCGATGGCGATGCGGGCGATCAGACGGGCCGGAGTGCGGGCCGGGCACTGGTGCGGGCCTGTACTGAACCCGACGTGGGACCGGTTGCCGATCTCCGGTTCCGCACCGTCGATGTGGATGCGCGGATCGGTGTTCGTCGCGGCCAGTCCCAGGATCAGGGCGTCGCCGCGGGTGATTGCCTGATTGCCCAGGTGGGTGTCGATGAGGGCGTAGCGTGCGGGCATGTGGGTCATGGGCGGGTCGCGCCACAGGACTTCGTCCAGTGCTTCGTCGACGCCGAGGCGTCCGCCGCGCAGCCGGTTTTCGAACCGGGAGTCGGTCAGCATCAGATACAGGGCCCGGGAGATCCAGGCGGAGAGGGTCTGCTGCCCGGCGGAGATCAGTACGACGAGGGACTGCAGCTTTTCGTCGTCGGACCGCAGGTCCGTGTGCTGGACCAGGGAACTGGCCAGATCTTGCGCACTGTTGGCCTGGCGGGCGCGTATCAGCCGGGCGAGGATCTCCTCGAACCGGCGGTTGCCTTCCTGGGAGTCCTGCGCCGACCCGAAGAGCGCGGCGAGTGCCTCCAGAAGGTTGTGTCCTTCTTCCGGGTTCAGGCCGGAGGCGTGGGCGAGGGCGAGGAGGGGGATTATCCGGGCGTACTCGCTGACCAGGTCCGCGTGGCCGCGGTGTCTGAACGCGGTGATGAGGTCCTGGCATGTCCGTTCGACGGCCCGGCGCATCTGCCGCTGGTCGACGGCCGCCAGGGCGTCGTCCAGCGGGCGGCGCAGGCGGCGGTGTTCCATTCCGTCGGCGCCGGTGACGTTGTCCCGGTAGAACATCATCGGCCCCAGCCCGGAATGAGGTGAGACGACGCCGTTGCGGTAGTCGCCCCAGTTGCGTGAGTCGCGGCTGAAGACGCGCTCGTTGCGGGTGAGTTCCAGCAGTTCGGCATGCCCCATCACCAGCCATGCGTTCACCCCCGGTTCGAGTTCTACCCGGGCCACCGGCCCCGACTTCTCGCGCAGCCACCGGTAGGTGTCGGGCAGGCTGGCGCTGGCGGTGATGGCGGACAGCGGGACTGGGCCGGCAGCCATGTGGGCGGGGCAGCCGGGAGGCGGGGTCGTCATACGAGCTCCTGGGTAGAGGGCGCGGAAGGGGTCGGGCCGAGTACGTGCTTCACGAGGGTGACCAGGGCGTCCCGTGACGAGGCACGGTCGGTGGCGTCGCACTTCACCAAGGGGGTTTCGGACAGCAGGTCCAGGGCCTCCCGCAGTTCCTCATCGCTGTGGTGCGGCGTGTCGGGGAAAACGTTGACCACCACCACGAACGGCAGGCGGTGTCGCTCCAGTTCGCCGAGCACGTCGAAGCTGGCCTCCAGCCGGCGGGTGTCGACCAGGACCACCACGCCGATGGCTCCCTCGGCCAGGCCCCTCCACAAGTCCCAGAAGCGCCGCTGACCCGGCACACCGAACATGTACAGCACGACCGTTTCACTCAACGTGACCCGGCCGAAGTCCATGGCCACCGTCGTGTGGGTCTTCGCAGGGCTGCCGGGTGTGTCGACACCCACGCTCGCGACGGTCATCGGCTCCTCGGTGCGCAGCGGAGCGATCTCGCTGACCGATCCGACCAGGGTCGTCTTACCGACATCGAACGGCCCGGCTATGAGGATCTTCACCGCCGTGGTCACCGTCCCGGGCAGCCCGGAAGGATCAGAGTCTCTGGAGACCATGCAGCACCTCAAGCAGCAGATCGCGGTCGGGGGCGGCGGCCTTGGGAATGGGAAGCCGCCAGGTCAGGTGGTTGGAGTCGACGAGGTCGGAGGCCAGCACACTGACGACGCTGGTCGACAGGTTGAGCCGGGCCGCGGCCTCGACCAGGGACTGCAGACGGGAGCACAGGTCCAGCAGCTGCCGCGCCTGACGGCTCGCCGTCGACGGCAGCGGGTCGTCTGTGCCAGTGGCGATCAGCAGCGTGTCGATACTGAACTGGCGGGAGGCACCGCCCCGCCCGTTCGTCAGCACGAAGGACCGCAGGGGATGATCCCGGTACTCCCCGCTCTCAGCCATGTTCCGGTGTCCTGGCGGGCGTCACCAGATTCTTGCCGAGCTGCTGCACCTGCTGCTGCATCATCTGGGCGATCGTGCCCGGGTCCGCCGCCGAGGACGTGACCACGACGAGCACCGAGCCCTCACCAGCCGCCCGCATGAACACGTGCCCGCCCGTGATCGTCACCACCGACTGGAGAGGGACTGCCCCTGCAGGGCCGAACTCGGCGGCCAGGCCCTTGGCCAGCGACTGCGATCCGCTGACCGCCGCAGCGGTCCGCTCCGCCCTTTCCCGGGAGGTGTTCTCGCAGCAAGCCCTCACCAGACCATCACTGGTGACCAGCACAGTGTGGCTCACGCCCTTCAGCTGCGGAAGGTCGCCCAGCAGCCAGGTGTTCGTCCCGTTCTTCGATACCGACATCAGATCTCGGTGTCCTTCCAGTCGTTGATACCCGTGGCCGCCTCGTCCGAGGCCGCCGTGCCACCTGTGAAATAGGAGGTCATCCAGTTACCGGCTGCCTCGGGCGACTCCTGCGCCACCTCTGCCACGGGCGGCCCGGACGGCTGGACGGGAGCCGCCTCACCACGGAGCGAACGCCGCCGGGGCAGACCCCCGGAATCCTGCGCGGGCCGATGACTGTCCACCGGCTCCACCGCGGCCGTGCTCACTTCGTGGCCCGGGTCGTTCACGGTTGCGGCAGCCGGCGAGCTGAGCGGCACAACCGCCACCAGCTCCTCGGGCACCCGGACCACCGCGCGCAGCCCCCCGTACACCGACTCCTGCACATCCGCGACCAGACCAAGCCGCCGAACGTACTGGCCGACCACCAGCAGGCCCGTCTGCGGGACTTCGCCCAGCTCCGCCAGACCGCCCGGAGCCTGCCCCGAAACCGTCGCCCGCATCCAGGACAGCTCGTGCTCGGTCACCCCCGGGCCCCGGTCGTCGATCTCGATGACCGCGCCCCGCTGCACCGTGCTGACCTGGACAGTCACCCGCGATGCGGGCGGCGACGACTGCGTCGCATTGGCAAGGAACTCGGCCACCGAATGGATCAGCCCCTCGGCCGCCTCCGGGCGGACCGCGACAGTCTGATCACCCGTCACATCGACCCGGTAATACGGCTCGATACGGGCACTGGCCGCACGCGCGACATCCACCAGGGCCAGCGGCTCGGACCACTGCTGACCCGGCACCTCACCGCACAGCACCGCCAGACTCGCCGCACGACGTCCCTGCTGCGCAGCCATGTGATCCAGCCGCATGCACCCCTCCACGACCTCTGAGAAGCCGGCATGCTCCCGGGCCATCTGGTCCGCGACCTGCTGAGCGAGATGCGCAGAGGCCTGGACCCGGCGCGCCAGAGCGACCACGGCCAGCCGGGCCGACTCCTGGTCCTCCGCCCTCGCCCTGGCCGCACCCGCAGCCACGGCCAGCAGCCGCCCGTACAGCTCTGCCGCCTCCTCATCCACAACAGCAGCGCTCTCCACCGAAACCTGCTCGCCGCGCAGAGCCGCCGGCACATCCGCATCCACCAGCTGCCGCAGCGCCTTCACCGCACGGTCGCGGCGGTTCTGCGTCTGCTGCCTCCACCACCGATCCGTGCTGTCCGCCTGCTCGCGCGCGGCACGAGCCGCCCCCTCCACTTCCTGCTGCGCCTTTTCCACCTGCTCCAGCCGGATGGTCAGCGCTTTCACGGCCGCTGCTTTCGACCGGCCAAACCACACGGCACCCACAGCACCGGCGCAGATCAAAATGAGGACAGCTATCTGAATGGTCATGAAACTCTCATGTCGTCAGGAACCTGAAGAGGTGCGCACACCGGCGCGGCCGACCTCGCCTCGAAGACGGAAGGCATCCGGATGAGGCGATCAGGCACAGCACACCTCCCGCAACGACCGCTTCTCACCGCGGATCGCGGGCGAGCGCATCCCACTGAGCGCGTGGTGCAACGCCTCCTGGTCGGTCACAGGGCCCTTGTCCGGACCGGGCGGCTCCACCCAGACGCCTGCCTGGCACAGCGGACCGTAGCCCGGCTCGCACCTGAGGGTGCGAACGTTGGTGTGGCGACTGCACTCGGAGTGCGCGGCACACCAGCTGTCCGCTGCGTCGGACTTCATCAGGATCAGCACCGTGTGATGCTGGCGGCAGACCAGGAACAGGCCCACCGCTTTGCGGGTCTCAAGCAGGTGACCGATTGCGGGCAGACCAATGGCCATATTGACCCGAACCGCACTGAACACGTCCGGGAGCTCCCGATGGGGCTCCGCGCCGAACCCCACCGTCACACCATGCAGGGAAGACTTCTGGGCACAGGCCAGGAGGGATGCCTTCCCCGGAGCAGGCACATCCTCGTCGAGCACCAGCGCGACCGGCTGCTCGACATCCTCCACCACCGGTCGCAGAGCAGTCACCGAACTGCCCTGCCTCACCCCGTCGGCGCCATGTGCGGGCTGGCCCGACAGTCCCCGGAGCGACCCGCCAACGGCAGACCGCGCCAGACCACCGGGCACGCCCCGCATTGCGTTCCCGGCATCGATGACCGGCTGGCGACCACGACTGAACATGAGCATCCTCAAGAGCAACGAAGAAGAAAAGTGAGAAAGGAAAAGGCCACCGGGGCTGGAGAAGCGGGCCGTAACCGACGGGGAATGGCGTACGGACCGCCACGCATCGGCCCCGGTGGCCGGTCTCAGGGGGCTACGAAGAGCCCGGAATCGCAGGACAGCCTGCCAGCGGCGCGCCACCCCAGGTTGAGGAGGGCCGCTGCCGCACAACCGCAGGGCGTCGACAGGACTTCTCGGACGTAAGGGCCCAGGGCGGTTGTCCCACTCGGACGCCGTGTCGAATCGAGGCAGGCACAACCCGTCCAGAGAGCCATCGCGGCCGACGAGGGCGCCGGTGCGCCTGCCTCCGACAAACGCGTAGTCCTCGATACGGGGGTAGCGCATGGGATTCCGATCTGTGCTGGTGAAACTGGAGCTTCGGGCAGCACGGGTAAGGAGATGCCAGACTTGTAGCTGCCCAGGCCGCTGGAACACTGACACGGCCGTTCACTGATGCAGGCAGGGCCCTCTGCCGCCGAGACGATCAGTTCGGCGGGATGACACGCAGCAGTCACGTCGTGCTCTCGGCCGGGTCGGGAAGAAGTGTTTCCACCGGCGCAGCCCAGCCGGCACCGCCGGACAGCGGTCGCACCCACACCGAGTTCTCGCCGTAGACGCCCAGGCCCACGCGCACAACGACTGCTCGTCCTCGGCACAGAGCTGTCGTCCCGACCTGAGGCCATCCAGACCTGTCGGCATGGCACTTCCGTAGGTCTACCGACACGAGGCGTCCCCAATCGATGGACAGGTGCGGGAGGGAGAAAGCGCAAGGAAGTCCCGGGCGTTCGGCACGCTGCAGGCCTTCACGCACATCAGAGTTCTTCTGTCGCGGGAGGAGGATCCGCATCCAGTCACGACGTGCTCCCCTGTCCTGCAGCAGCGAGAGGCCGACGAAAGACGGCTGCGATGTCCTTGCCTTGGGGGCTGGGAGTAATCGCCAGCTTCGCTCCCAGGCCCCGAATGACCCGGAACCCGCGGCCGCCCTCATCGCAGGCGTCGCTGGGTTGCTCTTGGGGAACTGTGGGGTCGTCGTCATGAACCACGACGACCGCGCCATCAAGGGTTCGTTGAACCAGAAGCTCGGCACGGGGCGCACCATCACCGCGCCTGACGTGGACAAGCACGCTCGTGAGCAACTCCGAGACCGTAAGTCCCAAGTCTTCACTCAGCTCTTCGAGGTCCCACATGAGGGCGTGCTCCACAACGATCCTTCTCGCATGACGAACCAGCTCCGCGCTGACGCTCAGACGCATCGTCAACTGACCGTTCATGCAGACGGTTTCACTGCGTGGAGCTCCTACAAGCTCCGCCGCTCCGAGATGGTTCGCCACGTTGGATCCCGTTCGTTGCCCGGAACGCCTTCGCAGGTGCCCGGTTGCGGTGTGTACTGGTCTTGCAGCGATCAGCACCTATTCAAAGAGCGCGCAAGGCAAGCGTGCGGGAGTTGATGCGGATACCTGCAGAAATCCGCATCAGGAAGCTGGAAAGTCATGCCGCAACCAGAGAAGGTCCTCGACCCGGCCCGCTCACCGGAAGCCTGGTTCGGGCACGAGCTCCGCCATCGACGTAAAGCAGCGGGCTTCGCGACAGCACGTCTGTTCGCGGCAAAGGTGCAGGTCGGTGTGGATGCACTCCTGAAGATTGAGAAGGGGAACTACCGCTGCCCAGAAGCACTCGCACCCCGCCTCGATGAGGCCTTGCAGACAGACGGGCTGTTCACCAGAGCATGGGCCATGGTCTTCGCCGATGCGGATAATCGGGGCCGTGATGCGGATAATCCGGCCCGTCAGGGGCAGCGCCGCACCGCACGGCCGCACGAAGGGCGCATCCTGGAGGGAGGTCACCAAAGCTCGTCAACCGGGGGTACTGAACCTGTGGAACGCCGCTCACTTCTCGCCATTGGCAGCCTCGCCCTGCTCGCCCCACTAGATCTCGCCCGTCAACTCATGCCGACAGCCCCCCAGGCGCTGCCCGCCAGGGTGACCTCGAAGGAGGTCAAGCAGCTTCTGGACATCGCCGAAGGTCTTCACGTCTGGGATAACGCTCATGGTGGCGGCGGCCTTGTACGGCAGCTGGCCACACAGTCCGTGCAGTGGGCGGTCAGGCTACTCTCCGTCGAATGCCCGGCACCCCTACAGGCCGACTTCCTCGCTGCCGTAGCACGCTTGAGCCTTGTCGCCGGAGCCTCTCAATTCGACGCATATGAGCACGACCAAGCAAGGCTCGCCTTCAAAGTCGCCGTTGAAGTAGCCGAGGAAGGCAAGCACTGGCACCTGCGGGCCAAGGGCTACTCCTTCCTGGCACGGCAGGCCATCTGGGTCGGTGACGCCGACACTGGACTCACCCACGCCGAGAAGGGACTCGTCCGCTCGGACCGGCTCACAGCGACAGAGCGCGCCATGCTACACACAGCACGCGCACGCGCGTTCGGAAAACTACGGAACGTGCAACAGACCCTGGCTGCAGTCGGAGCCGCCGACGAAGCGTTTGCCCAGCGGTACCCCTCCGAAGACCCGCCATGGATGGCGTACTACGACGAGGCACAACACAACGGGGACACAGCCCACGCCCTCTTCGACCTGGCCATTGGCTTCGAGAACCAGAGCCCCGGGCTGGCCAACCAGCGTTTCCGGAAAGCAGTGCGCGGCCATGGCGATGCATTCACTCGCTCCAGGGCGATCTCTTGCGCCAAACTGGCATCCCTCACCATGGCTAAAGGCGACCCGCTGGAAGCCGTTGCAATCGGGGAACGTGCCATCGAGCTCGGAGGTAACCTCACCTCCCGGCGAGCTGCTGACGACCTGAGGGAGCTCCGAGTCTTCGCCGACCGCCACCAGAAAATTCCTGAGGTGAACGCACTCCGCGAACGCCTCGACGCTACGTTGAAAGCATGAAAAATGTGCGAGACGGCGGCGTAGCGCTCCGAGAAGCCTGCGCTGCTGTGGGACTCACCGCCAGTCCCATAGAGCCAATACGCCTAGCTGAGAACGAAGTCTGGCGCCTTCCCGACGGTGTAATTGCGCGGATCTCTCCCATCGGCCAGCAGGAAACGGCAAGACGGGAAGTCCAGGTCGCCCGCTGGCTTCTGAGCATGGGTGTTCCAGCCGTACAAGTAATCGACGTTCAACAACCAGTCATCGCAGCAGGTAGACCGGTCACCTTCTGGGTCGATATCGGCAAGCACGACCAAGGCACCATCGCAGATGTAGCGGGCGGATTGAAAGACCTTCACTCACTACCGATACCAGACTTCGAAGTAGGTCGGCTCGATCCGTTCATTCGACTTCACGAGCGCCTCACCGCCTCTACGACGCTAAACGGTGATGACAAAGAATGGCTGCTAAGCCTCTACAGGGAACTTTCGGAGGAGTGGGCTGCTGCGCAGAAAAGTAGTAATTCAGAAGGAGTAATCCACGGCGACGCCTGGCCCGGCAACATCGTCCGTGTGCGTGGCTCTTATCTACTGATGGACTTGGAGCGGTTCTCGATCGGTCCCCTCGAATGGGACCTCGTCTCAACTGCAGTACGTTCAAAAACGACTGGGGTCGTTAGTTCGAGCGAATACGAAAAATTCTGCAATCTCTACGGATGTGACGTAACCATGTGGAGCAACTACACAATCGCCTCACGGATCCGTGAACTGCGAATGGTGGCGTTCGCAACACGGCATGCGGCCAGTAATTCGGAATGGAATAATCAAGCCCAGTACCGAGTCGACTGCATACGAGGCAGACGAGGGCCCCGCCCATGGAAATGGAAAGGAATCCTCTAGCTTCTCACGTCGTTCGAAGTAACCTTCACCATGGGGGTCTGTGTGTTGCCCTGACCGTCGCTGATCATCGAGGTACTCCCAGCCCGGGTAAGAAGTCATCTCAATTGGCTGGGCAGGCTGCTGGTCATGGCGGGGATCGTTGAGCGGCTGGTGCCGGACGAGTTGTGGGAGTTGTTCCAGCGGGTGGTGCCGGAGGTGCCGTCGCGGCCGCAGGGTGGCGGTCGGCGTCGTCACGGTGATCGGGAGGTCCTGGCGGCGATCGTGTTCGTGGCCACGTCGGGCTGCACGTGGCAGCAGTTGCCCACGGCGTCGTTCGGTCCATCCGGTGCGACGGCCCACCGCAGATTCACCGAGTGGACGAAGGCCCGGGTGTGGGCCGGGCTGCACCGCCTGGTCCTCGACGAGCTCGGATCCCGCGGCGAGCTGGACTGGTCGAGGTGCGCGATCGACTCGGTGAACATGCGGGCTTTGAAAAGGGGGACCTGACAGGTCCGAATCCTGTGGACCGGGGCAAGTACGGGTCGAAGGTCCACCTGATCACCGAGCGGACCGGTCTGCCCCTCTCCGTCGGCATCTCCGGCGCCAACCTGCACGACAGCCAGGCCCTGATCCCGCTCGTGAAGGGCATACCGCCCATCAGATCCCGGCGGGGCCCACGCCGGCGCAGGCCCGGAAAGCTTCACGCCGACAAGGGCTACGACTACCGCCACCTGCGGCAATGGCTGACACAGCGAGGCATCCGGCACCGCATCGCCCGCAAGGGCATCGAGTCCTCACAGCGATTCGGCCGACACCGCTGGACCATCGAACGCACCATGGCCTGGCTCGCCGGCTGCCGCCGACTCCACCGCCGCTACGAACGCAAGGCCGACCACTTCCTCGCCTTCACCAGCATCGCCTGCACCCTCATCTGCTACCGCAGACTCACCAAATGAGATGGCTTCTGAATCCGGGGACCACGTTTGGGACCCCAGCATGTCGTCTTCACGCCGTTTTACCGCCTCGGTCCGCTCGCGGCGTCCACAGCGCGGAATCCCGGCGCGGTGTCGACGAGTCGGTCAGCAGCGAGGCCACGCCTTGAGGAACACCAAGCTTCCCCAGGGCCCAGTCGAGCGCATCGGCTTCGGCATCGCACATTCTGGCTATCAGGCTGGTTTGTTCAGGCAGAAGGATTCGCCGGGGGATCACGATCGTCTCCCGGACTCGGTCGAGGGGCAGCCCCCGCCGGAAGCCCTGCGCGGCGGGGCGGGGGGCGTCCTCGTCCGGAGGGAGCGGCAAGCGCTGGCGGGCCGCGTTCGAGACGACGATCCCGGCAACGTGGACGTACTCCGTCAGCAGAGGCCCCAACAGGTCTGCGAGCGCATCGGACTTGGCGGCGAGCGGCATCCCCGCGAAGGGCGTTGGGAAGTGGAAGAGGCCGCTGTGGTCCTCCACCCAGATCCACGCGGTGCCCGCCCCCGCCGTCTTGGCGCACTTGGCACGCACCTTGCCCAGGAGCCGCCTGCCCTGGTCGCTCTCCACCGTGTCACCGGTCAGAGTGGTGCCCTGGGGCGCCGTGCCAGGGTGGACGGTCAGCCGCCTGCCGGCGTTGCTGAGGACATCGACCGCGGCCCCCGAGGCAGCGCACTGTTGGGCGGCCTCCTCGGTCCGCTTTTTCCATACCTCGAAGGCGTCACCGTTGAGGAGTTCGGGGAGGTCGCCTTCCCAGTAGATGTCACGGCCCCTGTCCAGAGTGAAGAGGTGAGCCTGGAGGTTCTGGCGGAACCTCTCGTAGTCCTGGCTCTTCTGGTCCTCGGCGAGGGTGACGACCTCGATGAAGACGGGACCGACACGGACGTCGCCGGGACCACCGCTGGCTTTCGCCGGTTCCAGCTCGACCGGGAGTCCGCGGGCCGCCCCCATGAGCGCGAGCCGGGCCTGTGCCTGGGAGTGCAGGAACCGGGACAGGGTGACGTCGCGGCGTGCATCCCGCTTGACCGAGGCAATGCCGGGCACCCCGGCTTTTTCCAGATAGGCGTACGCGGCCCACCACCGCACCGCCTCCACCCATGCTCCCGGCGCGGCTCCGTTCATGAACTGGAGCACCGGGGCGTGTCGGCCCAGGCCGACGAAGGTGCCGCTGGCCTGACCCCGGGCGGGGGAGGGGACCACGGCCTTGGGCAGCCAGCGGCTGTTGAAGAACGCGGTGAGGCCAGCCACGGCGCGTGCGGTCACCTCGTGACCTACGGGGGAGAGATAGTCGGCGCCCTCCGGACAACCGAACCACGCCTCCCAGTCGATCGCCCTGAGGCCCTGATCGATCGCCCGCCATATCTCTTTGTCACGAGGGTGCATGCCCGTGATCATGACGCATCCGCAGGCCAGGATGCGGGGGTTTTCCCGAACGTCCGGCGCTTCCTCCCAGCCCGCCCTGGACGAGTCCCCCGTCCGGTCCACACCACAGCAATAGCGGACAGCCACCGCGGATCGCACGACGGTGCCCTCGCGTGCCTATCTGCAGGGCAGTTCTTATCGCGCCTAGAGTTGTCGACTTCCCGGCGGATTGATAGTGGGCATTCGCTCACGGCAGACGAGAGTTGGCGGCAAAAGACTGGAACCTCGGCTGAGACCATGCCAATGTACAACGTCCCGAAAATGCAAGGTCGGACGAGGAGCTGCTCGACGGGCAGGAACGGAGAGATGATAATCCCAGCCTTGTGAGATTGGCGGTCTGGAACAGTTCCTGTTTAGGAGGTTCGTGTGTCTGCTCCCGCCATTCGAAAATGTCTGGTGGCTAAGAATCGTTCACTGTCGACTGCGCGTCTGCGCCTGCGTGGCTGGCCTATTTGGTGATCCAAGGTGTTGCGATCTCATCGGCGCGGGGCGCGCAACATAGCCCATGATCGCCGGTTGGCCAAACCGGCGATCCTCGCGACCATTGATGTTCGTCCGCATCGGCCGTGCTTGGTAGTGGAGCCGGCGGACGCACTGTCCCGGGACTATGCGGTGCTTCCTTGTGATTTGCACCTGCGTAGCCTTTCCTGTTCCCGACTGAAAGGAAAAAAATGGCTCGTCCCCCTGCGCTCAAACTCGCTGAGGTCCTGGAGGAGATCCGCATGAGTCCCTCGGCGTTCTACCGTCTGCGTGCCCGCAACCAGGCTCCTCGAATGATCAAGCTCCCGAACGGCGAACTTCGCTGCCGTCGTGCAGACCTTGACGCCTGGTGGCGGGCGTGCGAAAGGGATACGCCTGAATGGCGATGAGTTACAAGGTCCGCTTCTGGGACATCCGGGAGCGGCCGAAGCGTCGCAAGCCGTTCGAGGTCCGATGGACGGTCAACGGCCGCGAGCGGTCGGAGTCCTTCATCACCAAGGGACTGGCCGAGAGTCGACGAGCGAAGCTCATGACGGCCGCGCGTGACGGTGAGGCGTTCGACGAGCAGGCTGGTCTGCCGGCCTCCGAGATCCGTGCCATTCGGCAGCGGACCACCTGGTACGACCTGGCTCATGCCTACATCGATGAGCGATGGGACCGAACGCCTGGCAACACCCGTCGTACCCTCGCTGATGCACTCGCCACCATCACGCCCGCGCTGGTGAGGCGCGAAGCGCGCTACTCGGAGCCGAGGGTCCTGCGGCGCGCGCTGTATTCATGGGCGTTCAACAAGCGAGCCTGGGAGAGTGAGCCGTCCGCCGAATGGCAGCATGCCCTCGACTGGATGCAGCAGCACTCCCTGCCCGTCAGTGAGCTGATGGAACCAGACGTCGTGCGCAGGGCGTTGGACGCGCTCGGCCGGAAGATCGACGGAGAGTCCGCTGCGGCGAAGACCGCCCTGCGAAAGCGATCGGCCTTCAGTGAGGTACTCGGAACTGCCGTCGACAGGGGATACTTCGCGGAGAATCCGCTCGCAAGGGTCAAGTGGCAGGCTCCTGGAGTGAGCGAGGAGGTAGACCCGGCCTGCGTGCCGAACCCGACCCAGGTTGCTCGCTTGCTGACCGCTGTCGGCGAACAACAGGGCCGCGGCCCGCACCTTGAGGCGTTCTTCGGCTGCATGTACCACGCGGCCATGCGTCCGGCAGAGGTCATCCACCTGCAGATCTCACAGTGCCACCTGCCGAAGAGCGGCTGGGGCATGCTCAACCTGAGCGGAGGGGTCGTCACGGCCGGCAAGGAGTGGACGGACGATGGTTCGGTCCACGAAGTGCACTCCTTGAAGCGGCGAGCCGTCAAGGCCACACGTCCCGTGCCGATACCGCCGCCGTTCGTGCGCACACTGCGAAATCACGTCGATCGCTTCGGCGCGGCGCCCGACGGGCGAGTGTTTCGCAATGCTGCCGACGGCTACGTTGATGCAGCCGCCTACGGCAAGACATGGGAGCGGGCCCGTAAGAAGGCCCTGACTCCCAATGAGCAGCCGACGCTCCTCGCCAAGAGGCCCTATGACCTCCGGCACGCCGGGATCTCGTTCTGGCTGCACTCCGGCGTGGATCCTGCCGAATGCGCGCGCCGGGCCGGCCAGAGCATCCAAGTGCTCTTCCAGTACTACGCCAAGTTCCTGGATGGTCTTCAGGAGCATTCCAACCGGCTCATCGAGGAGTCGATGCAGGAGTGGAGCCGGCGCAGCGAGGACAACAGCGCCAAGGGCTGAGCCGCAATCTGGCCCGTGTATGGCCCGGAACTGCTGGTCAGGACTGGGATACCGGTGGGATGAACTGGAAGAAGGGGGTATTTCGACTCCTCCCCCATGGGAGGGGCCGTGCGCTCCAAGAAGGCGCCTGATCCGGGGAAATCCCCAGGTCAGGCGCCTTCTTTCGTGCCGCTAGAAGAAGCCGAGCTTCTTTGGCGAGTAGCTCACCAGCAGATTCTTCGTCTGCTGGTAGTGCTCCAGCATCATCTTGTGGTTCTCCCGGCCGATCCCGGACTGCTTGTACCCGCCGAAGGCCGCGTGCGCCGGGTACGCGTGGTAGCAGTTCGTCCAGACCCGGCCCGCCTGGATGGCACGGCCCGCCCGGTACGCGGTGTTCATGTCGCGCGTCCACACGCCGGCCCCGAGGCCGTACAGTGTGTCGTTCGCGGTCCCGATCGCGTCGTCGAAGTCGGAGAAGGGAGTGACCGCCACGACCGGGCCGAAGATCTCCTCCTGGAAGACCCGCATCCGGTTGTTGCCCTCGAAGACGGTGGGCTGGACGTAGTAGCCGCCCGCCAGCTCCCCGTCGTACTCGATCCGCTGACCACCGGTGAGTACCTTCGCACCTTCCTCCCGGCCGATCTCCAGGTAGGAGAGGATCTTCCGCAACTGGTCGTCGGAGGCCTGTGCGCCGATCATCGTGTCCGTGTCCAGCGGATGCCCGGCCACGATCCGCTCGGTGCGGGCGATGCCGGCCTCCAGGAACTCGTCGTACACCCCGCGCTGGATCAGCGCGCGTGACGGACAGGTGCAGACCTCGCCCTGGTTGAGGGCGAACATGGTGAAGCCCTCAAGAGCCTTGTCGCGGAAGTCGTCGTCCTCGTTCCACACGTCGTCGAAGAAGATGTTGGGCGACTTGCCGCCGAGTTCCAGGGTCACCGGCCTGAGGTTCTCGGAGGCGTACTGCATGATCAGCCGGCCCGTCGTCGTCTCGCCGGTGAAGGCGATCTTCGCGACGCGCGGACTGGAGGCGAGGGGCTTGCCGGCCTCCGTCCCGAAACCGTTCACGACGTTGACGACGCCCGGCGGCAGCAGGTCGGCGACCAGCTTCAGCCATACGTGGATGGAGGCGGGGGTCTGCTCGGCCGGCTTGAGCACCACCGCGTTGCCCGCCGCGAGCGCCGGGGCCAGCTTCCACGTCGCCATCAGGATCGGGAAGTTCCACGGGATGATCTGCGCGACGACGCCGAGCGGCTCGTGGAAGTGGTACGCGACCGTGTCGTCGTCGATCTCGCCGAGCGAGCCCTCCTGGGCGCGCAACGCACCGGCGAAGTAACGGAAGTGGTCGACGGCCAGCGGGATGTCGGCCGCCAGGGTCTCCCGGACCGGCTTGCCGTTGTCCCAGCTCTCGGCGACCGCGAGCTCCTCCAGGTGGGCCTCCATCCGGTCGGCGATCCGGTTGAGGACGAGCGCGCGGTCGCCTGCCGACGTGGCTCCCCAGCCGGGCGCGGCGGCGTGCGCCGCGTCCAGGGCGAGTTCGACGTCCTCGGCCGTGCCGCGGGCGATCTCGGTGAAGGGGCGGCCGTTGACGGGGCTGGGGTTCTCGAAGTACTGACCGCGGGAGGGCGGCACGTACGCGCCACCGATCCAGTGGTCGTAGCGGGACTCGTACGAGACGATGGCGCCCTCGGCACCCGGCGCGGCGTAACGGGTCATCTCTGTGGCCTCCCGGATCCGGTGCCGTCCGCCGTTGGACGGCCCTCGGCGCGAGGGTAGGCAGCGGTACGTTGCAACCCCGTTGCACGCCTCGTGGAACGGCTACCGCTGCTCGGAGTCCAGCGTCCGGACCCTGGCGAGCAGCGCCGGACGCCGGGAAGCCGGCGCGGCCGCGGCGAGTGCCCGCCAGGCCGGCAGGTCGTCCTCGCCCCAGGGGCTGTACACCCAGTCGGCCAGCAGCCCCGGATCGCCGCGCGCGATGAGCGCCGCCCGCAGCTGTTCCTGGAGTTGGTGCCGCAGCCGGACGACGGAGGGGGCCCGCGAGGCCGGCAGCAACGGCCCCGGGTAGGCGCCGAGCGCCGCCGCCACCGCGCCCGACGCCAGCCTGCGCGCCACCGCGTCGAAGTCCGCGTCGACCGGGGCGGACAGCCGGTAGGGGCGGGAGAGCAGGAGGTCCGGGCCGAGCAGCCGCCGAAGCCTGGAGAGTTCGGCGCGCAACGTCACCGGAGTCACCGACTCGTCCTCGTACAGCTCGACGAGGAGTTCGTCGCCGCCGATGCCCTCGGGGCGGCGGGCCAGCGCCACCAGGATCTCGCTGTGCCGCCTGCCGAGCCGGATCCTGCGGCCTTCCGCCACCAGCAGCGCCTCGTCCCGGCCCAGCGCGCTGAGCCGCATGCTCCCGCCGGTCGGTGCGGGGGCGAGCAGCGCGAGGTGCGATTCGGCGGCGCGTGCCACCGCCTGCACGAATGCCAGGCTGTGCGGATGCGCGAGCCGGTCCCCGCCGGTGATGTCCACGGCACCCAGGACCCGGCCCGTGTGCGGGTCGTGCAGCGGCGCCGCCGCACAGGTCCACTGCTGCACCGGCCGCAGGAAGTGCTCGGCGGCGAATACCTGCACCGGGCGGTCCACGGCGATGGCGGTCCCCGGCGCGTTGGTCCCGGCCGCGGCCTCGGCCCAGCGGGCACCCTCCACGAAGTTCATCCGGTCGGCGGCCCGCCGGGTCACCGCGGCCCCCTCGACCCACAGCAGCCTGCCGTGCGCGTCGCACACCGCGAGCAGATGTTCCCCGTCCGTCGCGTAGGCGCCCATCAGCTCGCGGATCACCGGCATGGCGGAGGCCAGGGGGTGCCCGTCCCGGTACGGTCCCAGGTCGTCCGGGCCCAGCTCGACCAGGGCCGCACCGTCCGGGCTGACCCTGGCCCGGGCCGAGCGCCGCCACGACTCGCCCACGACCGGTCGTACCGGCCGCTCCACCCGGCCCGCCGTGGTGAACACCTCGTGTGCGCGGCGCAGTTGGCCGATCCGCTCGCCGGGGTCGGTATCGGCCGCCAGCGCCACCCAGGGGTCCGTCAACTCACCCTCCCGTCCAGGGGCGTCGTGAACACCCCATCGTCGTCGCAGTCGGCCGCCGCGACAACTCCGGCGCACGGGACGATCGGCCCGGGCGGCGCGGGCGCGTCAGCCCGCCGAGTACAGATTGACGAGGCGGATGTAGCGCACCCAGTCCCAGTTCGGACCGGGGTCGGTGTGGTCGCTGCCCGGAACCTGGGAGTGGGCGAGGATGTGGGCCCGGTCCTTCGGGATCCCGTAGCGGTCGCACACCGAGGCGGTCAGCAGGGCCGACTTCTCGTACATCGCGTTGGTGAAGTACGACGGCCGGTCCACCCAGCCCTCGTGCTCGATGCCGATGCTGCGCGTGTTGTAGTCCCAGTTGCCCGCGTGCCAGGCGATGTTCTTCTCCCGGACGCACTGTGCGACATAGCCGTCCGACGAGCGCACCACATAGTGCGCGGAGACCTGTTTCGCCGGGTTCTGGAAGATCCCGATCGTGTCCGAGTACGTCTCCTGGGTGACATGGATGATCACGTACTGGACCGGATAGGCCGAAGGGCGGCTCGACACCGTGTAGTTGGAGGTGGAGGCCGGGTTCCAGTGGGCGAGCGGGTAGTCCGTGTCGCCCGCAGCGGTGGCGGCCGTCGCACGGGCGGAGGCCGGGAGCAGGGCGGCGGCGGCCGTCGCGGCGGCGCCCTGGAGAATCCTTCTGCGGTGCATGAACACTCCTGTGTGTGGGGGGATGAGGAACGCGGTCAGGGACGGGACAGCGGTGCCGCGGTCTCCCGCAGATGGCGGTGGAGCCCGCGATGGGGATCACCTGCGGGCAGCCATTCCTTGCGGATCTTCGCCACACAGGTGTAGTTGGTGTCGCACACATTGGCCAGCGGCGCCTCGTCGGCCTGGCTGACCAGTTGGTAGGCGTCGAGTTCGGACAGCCCGTAGTCCCGCGCCAGCCACTGCACGAGGTCCAGCTGCGAGATGCGGAAGGCGTCCTCGAGCGGGCGCGCCGAACCGGTCGACATCAGATGGGTGTCGGACTCGATGCGCGGCCACGGCGTGGCGACGCCCTTCAGCAGTTCGACCAGCACCACCGTGTTCATGGCGCATTCCACGGCGACGCCGCAGGTCTCGCCCTCGCCCTGGCGGGCGTGACCGTCCCCCAGACTCAGCAGCGCCCCCTCGACGTTGACCCCCAGGTAACAGGTGACGCCCGCCCTCATCTCCGGCGTGTCCATGTTCCCGCCGTGCGCGTCGGGCACCAGCGCGGACCGCACCTCCAGATTGGCCGGGGCCACCCCGACCGTGCCGTGCATCGGATCCATCGGCAGCTCCACCTGGATGTCGCTGTCCCGGGCGCTGAACAGACAGGTGCGGCGGGCCCGGTCCAACTGCCACATCCACACCACTTCGGGCAGTGGGGGCTGGAGCGAGGCGGTGGTGTGGGTGGAGGTGAGCGCCCCGAAGAGGGGAACGGTCGTCGACGCGGCCCAGTCCCGGGCCGGCTCGATGGACACGAAGTGCACCGCGACGGTGTCGCCGGGCTCCGCGCCCACCACGTGGAACGGGCCGGTCTGGGGGTTGAGGAAGGGGAACTCGCAGACCTCGGAGACCAGGTCCTTCTCGGAGCGGACCCGGCCGGCGAAGCAGTCCTCCGTGTACAGGTCGAGGAAGGTCCCCGGCTCGATGCGGGCGATCGGTGCCGCCCCGCCGAAGGTCCAGGCGTACTCGCCGTCCTCGGGGCGGACGGTCAGGACACGGGGGTCACTCATCGTTGCACTGCTCCTGTCCGAGTTGCCCGGCGGGCGCCGGGTCGTCGTCGAGATGGATCCGTCCGGTCTGCGTCACCCGCTCCGGATGCCTGCGCAGCAGCACCGCCAGCACGACGGTCCCGATCAGCATCCAGACGCCGACGACCGGACCGGCGTAGGAGACCGGCGCGCTGAGTTCGGAGACGAAGTCGAAGGCCGGGATGCCCGCGGCCGTCAGCAGCGCAGGTACGAAAGCCGCGATGCCCAGCACCGGGAACACGAGGTGGAGCACGGGGTTGAACGCGTCGCGCCGCCGGCGCAGGAAGTACCCGGCACAGGCCAGGTTCACGACGATGTACACACCGATGATCACCGTGACGATCACGGTGGCCAGCAGCACGAACGCCGTCACCGGGTCGTAGCCGAAGCCCAGCCCGAGCGCCGCGCCGACCGCGATCACGAACTGCACGGCCACTCCGGCGACGGGGGAGCGGCGGCGCGGATGGAGCCTCGCGAAGGCCCGGGGGAACACCCCGATGCGGCCGAGGGCGAACGCCGTCCTGGTCGACACGTTGGCGGACGCGTTGGCGTTGGCCACCGTCGAGTTGACCACGGCGAGGAAGAGCAGCACCCAGAACAGCCCGAACGAGGCACGGGCCACCCCCTCCCAGGAGGCCGCCCCCGAACCGCCGAAACCGGCGAATCTGTCGGGCCCGA
Organism: Streptomyces sp. NPDC002669; assembly: GCF_042889165.1. Taxonomy (NCBI): domain Bacteria; kingdom Bacillati; phylum Actinomycetota; class Actinomycetes; order Kitasatosporales; family Streptomycetaceae; genus Streptomyces; species Streptomyces sp. NPDC002669. The sequence goes on from NZ_JBIAQQ010000022.1 coordinate 126,860, forward strand.
AGTACACGGACATCGCATACGTGGTGAGGACGTACACCAGGCCGATGGAGACCGCCGCGCCGAGCACCGCGCGCCGCATGGTGCGCCGGGGGTTCTTCGTCTCCTCGGCGAGCGGGGCCGCGGCCTCGAAACCGGCGAAGGCCAGCACCGTGTAGACCGATCCGGCGAAGATCCCGCTGATGCCGTCGAAACCGTCCGCCGTGTGCGAGGTGCCGAACACCGAAAGGGTGTTGTCCGAACCGGCCTGCCCGATCAGCAGGACGGCGAAGACGACGAAGACGAGCACCTCGAAGACGCCGAGCACGGTGCCGAACCGGGCGGAGGCCCGCACGCCGAAGTACCCGGCGAGCGCGATGATCACGGCGCCCAGCAGCGACCACGGCCACCACAGGTCCGCCGGATAGGAGGACCACTCCTGGTGCAGGGTGCCCGCTGTCGTGAAACCGAGCTGGAGCAGCAGCAGCGCGGGCACCAGGGCCTCGACGAAGACGTAGCCCCAGCCGACGAGGAAGCCGACGGCCGGGTGCAGCCCCTGGGCGGAGTAGGTGGCGACGGATCCGGCGGCCGGCAGGTGGCGGGCCAGCTCCGCGACGCACGACGCGGTGAACAGGCATGCGACCAGGGCCACCACCACGGACAGCGGCAGACTGCCGCCCGCGAACGCGGCACCGGCCGGAATCGACGCGGCGATGGCGGCGGCGGGTGCCATCGCCGTGATGCTCTGGAACAGGACTTCGCGCAGCCCGATGGCGTCGCGCAACAGCCCGTTGCCCGAATCCCCCGACACTCTGTGACTCCCTCTGTCCGCTGACCGGAATGCGTTGTCCGAAGTACGGCCGAGCGTCTTGTGCGCCCTACCGTACGGGCGCGGCGAGGGCGGGGGGAAGACGGCAGGTGACGAAATCGGTTCCGCGGCCGGCGAGAACACCGGAATGTACGACGATGTCGCGACGGTGACGGCGACGGCGAAGCGGCCCGGACCGGCCCTCGGGGACGAGTACGTACCGAGGGCCGGTCCGGGCCGAGTGAACTTCCCTTACGTGAAAGGGAGTTGTGGCGGGAGGTGTCCTTGTCGGACCCTGCGGGCCGAACTTCCTTCGTACCGGGGGGAGTCGAGGGTCAGTCGCGCAGCGGGCGCGGCAGCTTCAGCAGCGTCACCGACGTCCTGACGCCGCTGTCGACCAGTCGGCCGTTCTCGTCGAACGCCTCGGCGCCGTCGGTCATCCCGAAGTCGTTGTCGTTGATGAGCGCGAGCGTGTCCCGGCCCGTCACCGCCACGCCCTCGATCTTCCCGGGCACGCCCGCGACCTTGCCCAGGTCGACCACCAGACGCTTGCGGAGCACCGGCACACCCGACGCCGACGGGTCGGTGAGCTCCTCGTACGACGGGGACGTCGTCGGGTCGTCCCAGGCGGAGCCCAGGATCCCGGAGCCGTGCGGCAGCGACACCCGGTGCAGCCTGGCCGCCCTGTCCGTGCGCTCCTCCACCAGCAGGTCGTCGCGGCCGATCGCCACGACCGAGGAGATCTTCAGCTCGGAGGTGTCGTCCTCGCCCGGGTCCACCACGTCCACCGGGTCGAACCGGTAGGCGTACTCGGCGGTGACCGCGTGCTTCTTCGTCGAGAAGCGGAGCAGCCGCACATTGCGCGAGGACTCGCCCGCGTCCTGGTCGGGCAGCGACAGCGGGCTCTGCACCGCGAGCACCAGGTCGCCGCCCGGGAGCAGCGCCAGCCCCTCGAAACCACGGTTGACCTTGCGGTGCAGCAGCACGCCCGGCAGCGCCTCCACCACCGGGTAGTCGGCGCCGGTCAGCCCGAGCCCCTGCGGGACGTACCGGGCCAGCACCCGGCCCCGGGCCGAGACGTGCACCAGGGAGGGCCCGTACTCGTCCACGAGCCAGAAGGTGCCGTCGGCCGCGCGGACGATGCCTTCGGTGTCCAGGCCGTTCGGGTCGTACGGGAGGGGCGTCCTCGCGTCGTAGGTGTAGGGCGCCTCGTCGCGGGAGATCTGGTTCGGCAGACCGGTGACCGGCTTGCCGGAGCGGGTGGTGAGGGGGACGGCCTGCACCACCCGGAGGTGCTTCCCGCTGACGCGGACCTTGACGATCGCCGGGTCGAAGCCGGGCACGGGGAAGGTGCGCCGCTTCTTCCCGTCGATCTTGATCTGCCCGTTGGGGCCGCGGTCGGTCACCGTCCAGAACTCGCCCTTGCGGTCCGCGGGGTAGATGTCGCTGCCGATGCCGCCGAGCTTCACCCCGCGGTCGTCGGCGACCGTCCCGGGCAGCAGCCGGTTGCTGAACCCGGCCAGCGGAACGTCACCGAGCACCGCGCTCCCGGTGATCCGGGCGGTGCGCTGCGGATGCCCGTGCCGGTCCTGTGCCCCGGTGGCCGTCCCGGCGACGCACACCGTGCCGAGCAGGGCGAGCGGCAGCCCGACGGCGAGGGAACGACGGACAACACGAGCGGACATGGGGCCTCCTGCGGTGCGGAACTGCTTGACGGCCGCCAGGTTCCGCCCTCCTCGTCAACGCATGGTGACGTCCAGCTGAACGGGAGGGCAGAACGCGGCGACGGGCGGGGGCGGGAGCACGCTGCCCCGCCCGCCACCGGGCGCCGAACCGGCCGCACGAACGGGCGGGTCAGCCCTCCGGGGCGGCCGAGCCGCCCAGCGCGGCCGCCGGGTCGTCGTCCGCCGGACCCGCCGGCATCCAGCGCCCGCCCTCCTTGCGGTACGGCCACCAGCGCCCGTCCGGCCCGTAACGGAGCTGTACGCCCTCGTCCACCGCGGTCCAGCGGTTGCCCGCCGACCGCAGCCGGGGCCGTTCCCCCTCCTCCCACGCCCCGGCGAGCCGCGCCCGGGCCCGCGCCAGGGACTCCGGATCGGGGGTCCACTCCTCGTCGAGCACGGCGAGCGCGGCAGCCCCGCCGTGCTGCCAGGCACGCACCGCCGCGTCGAGATCGGCCCGCCGCCGCCCCGATCCGGTGGCCAGCCGCGCCATGATCCAGGGCCCCGGCCGGGCCTCCGCGGCCAGCCGCACGGCATCCTGTTCCGGTGTCAGCACCGCGGCCGGCGGCTGTTCCCCGTGCCCGGCGCGGAGCGCTTCGGCCAGCATCCGGTGGGCGCGCGCCGCGCCGTCCGTCGCCAGCACCTCCAGGGCCGCCGGGTCGACCCCGGGACGCGGCTCGGTCTCCGTGTCCAGCGACGGCGCGGCGCCGGGCTCCGCGGGCAGCGGCGGGGGAGCGGGCAACGGGGGCAGGATGTCCCGCGCCGCGAACGCCTCGTCCGCCCGCACGCCCCGGACACCGTCCCCGTCGTCCGTGTCCGGGCCGGGCTCCCCGTGCTTCTCGGCGCGGGCCGCGATGCGGATCTGGAGCTCGTCCAGGATCCGCCGCTCGCCGCGGCCCCGCATGAGCAGCAGCACGAACGGGTCCTGATCCAGCAGCCGCGCCACCTGGTAGCACAGGGCCGCAGTGTGCGGGCAGTGGTCCCACGCCTCGCACGTGCACTCCGGCTCCAGGTCGCCGATGCCCGGCAGCAGCTCGACCCCGGCCGCCGCCGCGTCCTCCACCAGGTGCGGCGGCATCTCCCGGTCCAGGAGCGCCGCGATGTGCCCGGACCGTTCGACGGCCATCGCCAGGAACCGTTCCCAGTCCGCCTCGTCGAGCTCCTGGAGCAGCACGTCGCTGCGGTACGTGGACGAGTCCCCGTCCCGGACCACCGCGGTGATCCGGCCGGGCCGCACGGTGACCGCGCCCACCCGGCCCTCGCGGGCGAACCGGCGGCCCTTCTTGAGGTGTTGGTTGTCGAGCGCGGTGTCCTCCAGCGCCTTCAGCCACGCCTGGCCCCACCAGGAACCGGCGAAGCCCCGGCCGTGCGCGGGCGGCAGCGCGGCGAAGGTGCGTTCCTGCCCCGGCGCACCGCCCCCGTCGTCCCCGTACGTGCCGTCGTCGTACCGGTCCCCGTCGTAACCGTCACTCATCGCGTGCCCCCTCGCAGCTCCACCAGATCGGCCAGTTCCGCATCGGTCAGTTCGGTCAGCGCGGCCTCGCCGGAGCCGAGCACCGCGTCCGCCAGCCCCTGTTTGCGGGCCAGCATGCCGGCGATCCGGTCCTCGATCGTGCCCTCGGCGATCAGCCGGTGCACCTGCACCGGCTGGGTCTGGCCGATCCGGTACGCACGGTCGGTGGCCTGCGCCTCGACCGCCGGGTTCCACCAGCGGTCGAAGTGCACGACATGGCCCGCCCGGGTGAGATTGAGGCCGGTGCCGGCCGCTTTCAGGGACAGCAGGAAGACCGGGGCCTCGCCCGCCTGGAAACGGTTCACCATCGCCTCGCGCTCCGCGACCGGGGTGCCGCCGTGCAGGAACTGCGTACGCACCCCGCGCCCGGCCAGATGCCGTTCGAGCAGCCGGGCCATCTGCACGTACTGGGTGAACACCAGCACGCTCGCCCCCTCCGCCAGGATCGTGTCGAGCAACTCGTCGAGCAGCTCCACCTTTCCCGACCGGTCCGTGATCCGGGGCTCCTCCTCCTTCAGGTACTGCGCCGGGTGGTTGCAGATCTGCTTCAGGGCCGTCAGCAGCTTGACGACGAGACCGCGCCGGGCGAAACCGTCGGCACCGGAGATCGCCTCCAGCGTCTCGCGCACGACCGCTTCGTACAGCCCCGTCTGCTCCGCCGTCAGCGACACCGTCCGGTCCGTCTCGGTCTTCGGCGGCAGCTCCGGGGCGATTCCCGGATCGGACTTGCGCCGTCGCAGCAGGAACGGCCGCACCAGCGCGGCGAGCCGCTCCGCGGCCGCCGGGTCGCCGCCCTCCGCGGTGCGCGCGTAGCGGGTGCGGAAGGTCCCGAGCCGTCCCAGCAGACCGGGCGTCGTCCAGTCGAGGATCGCCCACAGCTCGGAGAGGTTGTTCTCCACCGGGGTGCCGGTGAGCGCCACCCGGGCCCGCGCGCCGATCGTCCGCAACTGCTTGGCCGTCGCCGAGTACGGGTTCTTCACGTGCTGCGCCTCGTCGGCGACCACCATGCCCCAGCGGACCTCCGCGAGCCGTGCCGCGTCGAGCCGCATCGTGCCGTACGTGGTGAGGACGAACCCGTCGCCCTCCAGATCGGCGAGGCTGCGTGCCCCGCCGTGGAAGCGCCGCACCGGCGTGCCCGGCGCGAACTTCTCGATCTCCCGCTGCCAGTTCCCCATGAGGGACGTCGGGCAGACCACCAGGGTCGGCCCGGCGGCCTCCTCGATGCCCTGGCGGTGCAGGTGCAGGGAGATCAGCGTGATGGTCTTGCCGAGCCCCATGTCGTCGGCGAGGCAGCCGCCCAGACCGAGCGAGGTCATGGTGTGCAGCCAGTTCAGCCCGCGCAGCTGGTAGTCGCGCAACGTCGCGGCGAGCGCGGCGGGCTGGCCGACCGGCTGCGCCCCGTCCTGTTCCCCGGCGGCCTCCGGGTCGGCGACCAGCCGGCGCAGCCGCTCCAGCCAACCGGTGGCCCGGACCTCCACCCGGCGGCCGTCGACCTCGGTGGAACCGGTCAGCACGGCCCCGAGCGCGTCGATCGGGGCGATCTTGCGGTCCTGGGTCTCGCGGGCGCGCCGCGCCTCCTCGGGATCGATCAGCACCCACTGGTCCCGCAGCCGCACCACCGGCCTGTTGGCCTCGGCCAGGCGGTCCAGTTCGGCCCTGCTGAGTTTCTGGTCGCCCAGGGCGAACCACCAGTCGAACGCCAGCAACGCGTCGGCCGACATGAGCGACGGCGCGTCGGAACCGGCGGGCACGAACCCCTGGCGCTCCTCGCCGCCCCCGTCCCCGTCGTCGACCGGGCCGATCACCGCGCGGGCGGTGAGCTTGCGGGCCAGTTCCCTGGGCCAGTGCACCTGGACCCCGGTCGCCGCGAGCGCCTGCCCGGCGGGACCGAGGAGGTCGGCGAGTTCGTCGTCCGCGGGTTCGACGGAATCGGGCACGGCAGCGGACAGCAACGGGGACAGCGGGGGCCAGGCGCGGGCGGCCCGGCGCAGCGCCAGCAGGGTGTCCATCCGGGCCCGGGGGCCGAGCGCCGCGGCGCCCGCACCGCCCGACCAGACCTCGGCGGCATCGGCGACCAGCGCCGGGTCGCTGACGCTGTGGACCTGAAGGACGGCCCGGAAGGCGGGCCCGGCGGACTCCTCGTCGTCCTCGTCGGGCGCCGTCAGCCCGGACACCTCGACCCGGAGCGACAGCCGGACGCCCGCGTCGTGCCCGGCCGCGACATCGGTCACCCAGGCACGCTGGTCGGGGAGGCGCTGCGGCTCGTCGGCGGTGAACGCCGGACCGCCGCCCGCGAACACCGCGGCCGGGGAGCGCGGCAGACCGTCCGCCACGGAGTCGAGGAACGCCCGCAGCAGCACCTCGGGTTCGGGCAGGAGAACGGGCTCGGCGTCCCCGTCGAGCGGCACCGCGTGGGCCGTGGGAGGCATCGAGGCCGCGAGGACACGGATCCGTGACTGGTCGTCGGCGGTCAGCGGTCCGACCCGCCAGGCATCGTGATCCGTGGCGCTGAGCCCCGGCAACAACAGCCCCCGGGCCGCGATGTGGAGCGCGAGGAGCGTCGCCGCTCCCCAGAACGCCGCCGCGGCGGAGGCGTGCGCCGCGACCCGCGCCCGCGTCAGCACGGGCAGCGCGTCGTGGACCGGGACCATGCGCGCGGACACGGAGTACACCCGGGCGTCGGCACCGACGACGTCCAGTTCCTCCACGGAACCGGGGGCGTCCGGCGGAGCGCTGCCGTCCGGATGCCAGAAGGCGAGACGGCCGGCCCGGGCGGGATCGCCGGGCAGGAAGACCACGGAGCAGGAGGAGAGAGCGGAGATCTCGGAAAGTGTTGCCGCAGGAAGTCTGTGCACAGTGACGCCGAGTTCCTCAAATTTGACTAGTGGGCAGTCGAGTCGCCGAGGGTACTCCATCGACACCCGCTCCCGCGCGACGGATCGCCGTGATCCACATCACCCCCGAGATGCCCGGCTGCTCCCTCCCGCGAGGCCGAGCGCCCGGACACACACCGTCCAGGGACGCAACCACCCTTCGGAGGTGGGGCAGGCCCCCCTGTGGCACCGGGGGTTGTCCCCGGAGGGTCCGGGTGCTGGCGCCATGGTCGCCACACCGCGGCGGTTCTACGTTTCTACAGGTCAGCCCAGCTTTCCAGAAACCGGAGACCTCATGTCCCATGCCGTAGCCGCCGTCGCGGAAGGCACCCGTGACAGCAGAGGAAACACCACGGACGCCGACGGCGGCGGGGCCGCCCCGGCCCAGGGAAGCGACTTCGCCCCCCTGTTGCGGACGGTGAAGGGGCAAGGGCTCATGGAACGGCGCACCGGGTGGTACACGGTGCGCATCGCCACCGATCTGATCGCCCTGGGCGCCGTCATCACCGGAATGTTCCTTCTCGGCGACACCTGGTGGACCCTGCCGCTCGCACTGCCACTGGCGCTTTTCTGGGCGCGCGTCGCGTTCGTCGGACACGACGCCGGGCACGCCCAGATAACCGGTGCCCGCAGGGCGGCCCGGGCCATCGGCCTCTTCCACGCCAACCTGCTGCTCGGCATGAACGAGGCGTGGTGGAACGACAAACACGTACGCCACCACGCCAACCCCAACCACATCGACAAGGACCCGGACGTCGGTGTCGGCGCCCTGGTCTGGACCCAGAAGCAGGCGGCCCAGCGGGAGGGCTTCGCCCGCTGGCTCACCCGCAACCAGGCCCGCCTCTTCTTTCCGATGCTGCTCCTCGAAGGCATCGCACTGAAGGTCTCCGGCTTCCAGTACCTGCGCCGGCAGCCCGCCCGGGAACGCGCGCTCTCCGCGCTGCTCCTGGTCGCCCACCTCGGCCTCTACACGGCACTGCTGCTCACCGTCCTGTCCCCGGGGAAGGCCGTCGTCTTCGCACTCGTGCACCACGCGCTGTTCGGACTTCACCTGGGCATGGCCTTCGCGCCGAACCACAAGGGCATGGAGATGCCCGACCCCGACGGCGAACGCTGGGGCCACCTACGACGGCAGGTCCTCACCTCGCGCAACGTACGCGGCGGCCTCCTCACCGACTGGTTCCTCGGCGGGCTCAACTACCAGATCGAACACCATCTCTTCCCGAGCATGCCCCGCCCGCACCTGCGCCTGGCGCAGCCCATGGTGCGTGCCCACTGCGAGGCGCTCGGCATGCCGTACACGGAGACCGGGCTGGTCGAGTCCTACCGGCAGGCCCTGCGCCACATGCACGAGGTCGGCGAACCCCTGCGGTGAGACCCCGGACCGGAGCACCTCGGGCGGGCCGGAACCGATCGGCGTGCGGGAGCGTTCTCACAGCAGGAGCGGCTCCGGGCCGCGAAGGAGGCGTGGACGATGTCGAACAACGCGAAGATCGTCATCGGGGGAGTCGTCGTAGCGGCGATCCTGATGCCGTTCATCGGTTTCTGGTTGTCGTTGCTGGTCCTGATCGGCGTTCCGGCCGTCGCGTACCTGCTCCTGGACCCCTCCCAGCGACGCAGGCTCCGCAGGATCACGCGCAAGGAAATAGGGCGCTGACGAGAAGGGCTCCGCGTGGAGCGGGACAGTGACGACGGTGAGCAGGAACGAGACGTACTCGTTCACCAAACCGAACCGGGAGAGCATCAGGCTCCTCGCCGGGCTCGGGGTGGAGGGAGACGTGCACGCGGGGGTCACGGTCAAGCACCGTTCCCGGGTCGCGCAGGACCCCACGCGGCCGAACCTGCGCCAGGTCCACCTCATCCACGAGGAACTGTTCGGCGAATTGGAGGAAGCCGGATTCGACGTCTCCCCGGGCGACCTCGGGGAGAACGTCACCACCAGGGGGATCGACCTTCTCGCCCTCCCCGTCGGGAGCCTGCTGCGCCTCGGCGGCGAGGCAGTCGTCGAGGTCACCGGACTGCGCAACCCCTGCCTGCAGATCGACAACTTCCGTGACGGGCCCCTCAAGCACGTCGTGGGCCGCGACGAATCGGGCCGGATCGTCCGCAAGGCGGGGATCATGGGCGTCGTCACGGTCGGCGGCGTGGTCCGGCCGGGCGACCCGATCCAGGTCGAACTGCCCGCAGGTCCGCACCGGGCGCTGGAGCGCGTGCAGGGGCGAAGGACGCGACCGGCCGGGAGACCCGCCCCGGCCCTTCGCCCGCACGCCTGCGGCCGTGCTCAGGCCGGACGCACCGCGAGCGCGTCGAGAGCCTTCAGCAGGCCGGGCAGCTCCGTACCGCGTCCGACCGGCAGGACCTCGCCCGGCTCCTCGTCCAGCAGGATGAACGCGATGTCGTCGGTCCGGGCGACCAGGGACCAGCCGGGGCCGTCGGCGCGCAGCATCCGGGCATCGCCCGAGGCGAAGGAAGACCGGACGCGGCCGGGCGGCGGCGGGGTGTCGAGGTAGCCCCGGGCCTCCGCGAGCGCCCGCCGCACGCCGGGATGAGCGCCCGAGGGGGCCTCACCGGCCGGTTCCCCGGCGGCGGTGTCGGCCCGGACGTCCGTACCGGATCCGGATCCGGCATCGGCCCGGGACTCGGATCCGGCCTCCGCGACAGCCTCGGCATCGGAACCGGCTTCGGTACCCGCGTCGGTGGTGGTGTCGGACGGGGAAACGGAATCTGCTTCCGCCCCGGCCGGGGCGGCGAAGGCCGGATCGCCGTCGAGCTGTTCGCGCCAGGCGACCCACTGGTGCGCTATCTCGTCCGCCCCCATGCGCCGTTGGGCGGGCCCCCACGAATCCGTGTCGGGCGGTGCCAGCGGCGTGGGATCGGTGCCCTCGGCCTCCGGATCGGGCAACGGGTCGTGCGGGGCCGCCACGCCCGGGGCGGAAACCGCCACCGGAAGGGGCCAGCCGGGCAGCGCGCAGACCACCGAACGGTCGTCGGGGGAGAGGTCGTACTCCATGCCGCAGTCCCAGGCCGCGATGGCGACGGCGACCAGGGACACGTCCTCGACGACTACGGTCCACCGCGCACCACCGCCGTCCTGCCCGAGGACGAGCCCGTAGCCCTCGGCGTACGGTTCGAGGGCGAACGCGGCGCACGCGGCCGGGTAGTCGTCGCCGAGGAGGCTCGGGAACTGCGCCGGTGTCAGCAGCGCCGCGGTCAGCACATACAGCGCGTCGTCATCGGCGACTGTGTCGTTCGTCCCGGCCACGGCACCCTCCTCGTCCGTCATCCCTGCCCGTCGGCGCACCCTAACCAGTCGGTAACCCACTCGTCGAGGCCCTGACAAAGGAGGAAGCGGGCCGCGAAGGGCCTCCTCGACCGGCGAGGAGGCCGAGCGGCACCCGGGCCGCCGTCCGCCGTCCGCCGTCCGCGGCGAATTGCCATGCCCACGGACCGGCGCGCCGACGGTCCGGCAGACCGGATCGGCACCTCCGGAACGGACTGCCTCCGATGGAACGGTGAGCGCACCCGACTGGCCGGAACGTATTCGTGGTACTCCCCATCAGCGATAAGTTGGCCCTCCGGACCGAGTAGAGGGGGTAACGCAGTGAAGCGGTACGACCGGCTGAAGGAGATTCAGCGCCTCGATCCGGAACGGGACTTCCTCAGGATCTACCGGATCACGGCAACGTACGAGTTCCCCTGGGACATTGCCCGCGCTCTCGAACTCGCCCTGTACCGCACGTACGCCGTGCCCAGCATCGGCCGACTCCTCGCCCGGACCGCCGAGATGACGGACCGTACGCAGAAGCGTTACGACGACACCGCGCTGCTCCTCGACGCCGTCGTGGAGCACGGCTTCGAAAGCGACCCGGGACGCACGGCCCTGCGCCGGATCAATCAGATGCACCGCAGCTACGACATCGGCAACGACGACATGCGGTACGTCCTGTGCACCTTCGTCGTCACCCCGAAGCGGTGGATCGACGACTACGGCTGGCGCCGGCTGTCCGATCACGAACTGCGGGCGTGCGCCGCCTACTACCGCACCCTGGGCGCCCACATGGGCATCAAGGACCTGCCGCAGTCGTACCAGGACTTCGAGGAAACCCTCGACGCCTACGAGGCCGAGCACTTCGGCTGGGACGAGGGAGGGCGCCGGGTCTCCGACGCCACGCTCGACCTGATGGCCTCCTGGTATCCCCGGCCCTTCGCCCCCGCCGCGCGGAAGGCCGCCCTGGCGCTCCTGGACGATTCGCTGCTGAGAGCGTTCAGGTACGAGCGCCCGGGACCCGCGACCTGCGGCCTCGTCCACGGCGCCCTGCGCCTGCGGGCCCGGGCGATGCGCCTCCTGCCGCCGCGCACCGCACCGCACTACGCCCGGCAGAACCCGGAGATCAAGGGGTACCCGAACGGCTACGAGCTCTCCGCGCTCGGTACGTTCCCGCGCCCGGGAGTCGGCGGCTGCCCGGTCCCGCACGACCGGCGTCCCGCGGCCCCGGCGGAGTGAGCACGGCGGGACGGTACCGGCGCGCCGGTCAGGGCAGCCGCACGGCCAGGGCGAGAAAGCGCTCGTCCTCGTCGGCGTAGACATCGAGCCGCCAGCCCGAGCACGCCAGCAACGGACGGAGATTGTGCTCCGCGCGCAGATCGTCGTCCGTGAGCCGGCGACCGTGCCGGGCCGCGAGGGCGGCCCGCCCGACGGGGTGAAAGAGTGCCAGCCGTCCGCCGGGCCGTACCACCCGCGCCAGCTCCGCCAGGTCCGGGCCGGGGCGCGAGAGGTGGGAGACCAGTCCGGCCGCGAGCACCGCGTCGAACACCTGTGACCCGAAGGGCGGGCGGGCCACATCGGAGAGGACCAGTGCCCCCTCCCGGCCGCGGCCCGCCCGTACCGCCGACTCCAGCATGGCCGCCGTCAGATCCACGCCCACGACCGTGCCACGGGGTCCGACTGCCGCACGAAGGGCGGGAAGGGCCCGCCCCGTACCGCACCCGGCGTCGAGCACGGTGTCCCCGGGCCTCGGCCCCAGCGAACGGACGGCCTCGTCGAAGGCGGGTCCGTCATCGGGGAACCGGGCATCCCAGTCCATCGCGCGGGCCGTGAAGAATTCCTGGACATGCGTGTGGTCGTCGGCCATGAGGACATGATCGCGCAGTCACCGGTCCGTTGCCCGTACCGGACCGTGCCCGGCTGTTCCTGCGCGAGGACGTACCGAGTCGCCCCGCGCGGCCGATGACGGTGGGCCGGCCCTCCCGGTTTCCCGGTACCGGGCGGGAGGGCCCGCGCCCGTCGTCCGTACCGTCTTCGGATCAGACGTTGACGCCGTAGTCGGACGCAATACCGGCCAGGCCCGAGGCGTATCCCTGACCGACCGCCCGGAACTTCCACTCCGCACCGTGCCGGTACAGCTCGCCGAAGACCATGGCGGTCTCGGTCGAGGCGTCCTCGCTGAGGTCGTAACGGGCCAGCTCGATGCCGTTCGCCCGGTTCACCACACGGATGAACGCGTTGCGGACCTGGCCGAAGCTCTGCCCACGGCTCTGCGCGTCATGGATCGAGACCGGGAAGACGATTTTGGCCACATCCGCCGGGACCGTCGACAGCTCCACATTGATGGACTCGTCGTCGCCCTCGCCCTCACCGGTCAGGTTGTCACCGGTGTGCTGGACCGAACCGTCCGGGCTGGTGAGGTTGTTGTAGAAGACGAAGTGCAGGTCGGAGAGGACCTTGCCCGTGCTCGAGCACAGCAGCGCGCTCGCGTCCAGGTCGTGGTCGGCACCCGTCGTCGTCCGCACGTCCCAGCCCAGGCCGACCGTCACTGCGGTCAGGCCGGGTGCCTCCTTCGACAAGGAGACGTTGCCGCCCTTGGCCAGGGTCACACCCATGAACATCCTCCAACGATCAATTGGTCCAGCGATTCGGTGATGTGGTGAACAGCGCTTCCTTCGGCCGTCACCGGAGGGAACGACAGCACGGCGGCGATGGTTCCCTCAATTGCGCAAGCCCTGAAGTGAACGGCGGGGCGAGGTGACGTACGTTGGTCAACCGGTGCCCTGGACACGTGAGTCGGTACGGGGCTCCTGCGCATCGGTCTCCTTCATGGCCTTCGCCTCACTCTTCAGGATCCGCATGGATTTGCCCAGGGCCCGGGCCGCATCCGGCAGCTTCTTCGAGCCGAACAGCGCGATCATCACAATCGCCACGATCAGCAGGTGCCAGGGTTCGAGGCCGTTGCGCAACATGTGCGTGTCGCCCTTCCTTTCGGTGCTTCGGCCGGCGTTTCCGCCCGTCGTCCGCGGACAGTGCTTCAGGGTGACTGCGGGCGGATTCGAGGATCCGCCCGGACATCAATGCTTGCTACATTGCGCAACTGTACAACCATGGGGCGGCGGAGCACGTCCTACCCCGTGGAAGCCGGACGGATGGGGTGGCCGATGACGGGAAGTCGCACAGCGGGGACGCGCAGGGGAAGGGGCAGTCGCCTGCGGCGGACGGCCATGTTCGGGCTGTCGTTCCTCGTGCTGCTCGTCGCCGGTGTCGGGTGGGGCTACCTCAAGCTCGGCGGCAGCATCGCCACCTTCAGCGCGGACGGGATCTCCGACAACCGGCCGCCCGACTCGTCGAACGGACAGAACGTCCTGGTCATCGGATCGGACTCGCGCTCGGGCGACAACGTCAAACTGGGTGGCGGCACGGGGACGGTGGGGCGCTCCGACACCGCCTTCCTGCTTCATGTGTACGGCGACCGCAAGCACGCGGTCGCCGTGTCCATCCCGCGTGACGCCCTCGTGGACATCCCTGCCTGCAAGAAGCCGGGCGGCGAGTGGACGGCGCCGCAGCACGCCGTGATGTTCAACGGGGCGTTCTCGGTGGGGGAGACGCCCGAGGGGAATCCCGCCTGCACGCAGAACACGGTCGAGCAGCTCACCGGCCTGCGCGTCGACCACACCGTCGTCATCGACTTCGCGGGATTCTCCGCGCTGACCTCCGCCGTCGGCGGAGTGCCGGTGTGCCTGCCCAAGGACATCTACCAGCGCGACCTGAGCCCGAAGCGGCCCACCCGGGGCGACCTGATCTTCACGAAGGGCCCGCAGTCCGTCTCCGGGCAGCGGGCACTCGACTACGTCCGGCTCCGGCACGGCATCGGCGACGGCTCGGACATAGGGCGCATCAAGCGCCAGCAGGCGTTCGTCGCCTCCCTCGTCAAGAAGATCAAGTCCCAGGGGCTGAACCCCACGACCCTGCTGCCCCTGGCCAAGTCGGCGACCGACGCGATGACCGTGGATCCCGGGCTCGGTTCGGCCGACCGGCTCCTGGCATTCGCCATGTCGATGAAGAACGTCGACCTGCACAACACCAAGTTCGTCACGGTTCCCTGGCGCTACGAGGGTGCGCGCGTCGCGATCGTCGAACCGGACGCCGACGAGCTGTGGGCCGCGCTGAAGGCCGACCGGACGGTCGACGGCAAGGACGCCAGCGGCAAGGGGCCGGGCAAGGACGAAAAGAAGGACAAGGAACCGACCCCGCCCGCGGCCCCGGTTTCCGGCAAGGGCATCGACGTCGCCGTCTACAACGGCACCACGGTCACCGGACTGGCGGCCCGCGCCGCCGAACTGCTGCGTTCCCGGGACTTCACCGTCACCACCACGGCCACGGCGAGCAGGCAGGACCACGCCACGACCGTCGTCGAGTACGGACCGGGACTGCGGGACGAGGCGGAGACCACGGCGCGACTCTTCGCCGAAGCCAGGGCAACGGCCTCCGACGTCCCCGGGATCCAGGTGATCCTCGGCAGTTCCTACGCGGCCAATCCCTCGGCCGCACCGGAGAAACCGGCATCCTCAGGCGTCCCGCCCGCTGTCGCCGGCGAGGCGCGGTCGGCCGACGACGATCCGTGCGCGAACCTCTCGTACGGCTGACCTTCCACCGGGGCGGGAGTGCGGCGCCGGGCAGCGGGCGAGGGAGGAGCGGCGGCGCGGTGCGGCGACAGGCGTGTCGCGTCCCGGCCGATGCCGTTATCGGGCGCCCACGGACCGCGCCGGCATGTGACCGGTGGGATCCGGCCACTGTGCACGGAGCAACTCCTTGCCGGAGCGAGGGATCCGGCCCACCGCACGGATGAGTCGGCCGGACGGCCGTGATCGCTGCGACCAGGTGTTTCGGGTGCTTCGTCGTACGATTCGGCCCCCCGTTCCGCCCCTTCGGCACACCCGGGCGGAACTGCTTCCGGCCCCTGTGGGACGAACTCCCCCAAGGGGGCCCGGACCTAGTTACATGGCGAAGGAGTGCTTGCCCCCGCGTGACCGGTGCGCAAGGCTTACGCGCACGGGGCACGGGGAACGCATGAGCGGGGAGGAGCGAGGGAATGGCGCTTGACAGGGGACTCGACTGGCTCCTTGACGACCTCACGAGCCGGGTCGAGTACATACGGCATGCGCTGGTGCTGTCGAACGACGGACTGGTGACGGGCGCGAGCACGGACCTGGCGCGCGAGGACGCGGAGCACCTTGCCGCGGTGGCGTCGGGGCTCCAGAGCCTCGCCCGCGGATCGGGGCGCCACTTCCGGGCCGGGAAGCCCCGGCAGACGATGGTCGAGTTCGACGAGGCGATGCTGTTCGTGACGGCGGCCGGGGACGGCAGTTGTCTGTGCGTGCTGAGCGAGGCGGAGGCCGACGTCGGCCAGGTCGCGTACGAGATGACACTGCTCGTGAACAGGGTCGGGGAGCATCTCGGTGTTGCCGCGAGGCAGACCGGGAGCGAGGAGGGCAACGGGAACTGACCCGGCCGCGAGGTTATCCACAGGCTGGGCGGGCGATTCCTCTTCCGCGTTACGGTGGTCACAGAGAGTGATCGATCTTTGCGGGGGAGAGTGTCATGACTTTTACCGAAGGCGTGCGCACGGGGACCGGCGGCGCGCGGGACATGGGTACGGACACCGGCACCGATGCCGGCACCGCGGACACGATGGCCATGGGCACAGCCGCGCGGGAACTCCTGCTGAAGCGTGGTGAGTTCGCCATCGCGGTGCATCTGGGACTGATCCGGCTGATGGCGCGACAGGGCGGTGGAAGGCCCAGGGTCGGCCATGCGGAGGTCCAACGGCTCCGGTCCCAGGAAGGGTTCCCGGAAGCGCTGCGGGAAAAGGTGCGCACGGTGGGGACCGCGGAAGGGGCCCGGTTACTGGGCGTCAGCCCCGACCGCTTCACCCGGCTCGCCCGCGCAGGATGCCTGACTCCGATCGCGCTCTATGTCAACCGGTACCGGGCGGTCGTCTGGCTCTACCTCGCGGAGGAGCTCGCCGGGTTCGCCGCCGGACAACCCGAACTCCTGACGGGCAGGAGCCCGGCCTGGGTGCGAGACCGGTTGGCGGAAGGCGCCGACCATCGTGCGCGGAACTGGCGTTCGCGCCGGATCGAGCGGCTGTTGCACTTCACGGAAGACCCCTGGGCACGGGCGGCGGTGGTCGCCGAGGCGTTGGATCCGGTGCAGTTGGCGGAGGTGGTCGACGACCCCTACGAACGCGCCTACCTCGCCAGGATCCGGCCGGAACCGGCCTTCGCGCCGACATCGCCGTCGCCGTCCGCCCGGGAAACGGTGGCGCAGCTGATGCGGGCCGACGAACCGGACGAGATGTTGTGGCGGCGGGTCGGCCTGATCATGGAGCTGGACAACGCCCGGGAGGTCCGCCCGGCTCCGCGCCCGGACGCCGGATGGAGTCCTCGCCCCCGCCCCTTCCCCGCCCCTGGGCAGGAGCACCGGCCCGAAGCCGACGCGGATTTTGAAGCCGGCCTCGACTTCGGCGCGGAGACCGATCAGGGCCCCGAACGGAGCCCTGAGCCCGCAGCCGGGGCATGGCCTGCAGCGGTCGTGCCCGACCCGGCACCGATGCCGGACCCTTTTCGCGCCCCTGGCCCGCTCCCGGCCCCGGACCGAACACCGGCCTCGGGCCCGGCCACGCTGCCCGACCCGACCGTGGTCCCCGGCCCGCTCCCGGCATCGGACATGCACGCGACGCCGGGTCGGGCTCCGGCCCTTGGGCCGGTCGCGGTGCGGGGCCCGGCTCCGGCGCCCGAACCGGCCGTGGTGTCCGGTCGGTTTCCGGCGCATGGCTCGGTGCCCGGGTCGGTTCCGGCGTCCGGGTGCGCGACAACGCCCACTCCGGGGGTGGCTGCGGCAGGCGTGGCGGGGCCCGCGTCCGGCCTGCTCGCCCGGCTCCGTCTGCGCAGGCGTGCGTCCGGAAGCGGCCGCGGTCGGCGCCCCCGGCCGGGCCGTGCGCCGCACGGTGCGTGATGGAGCGAAAGGGGATGAAACCGTTGCTCACGCAGACGGGCGGCTCGCGACGGGTGGGAAAACAGGTCGCGGACGAAGATCCGTGCGGGCATCCTGGCTGCCATGCTGATCAGAGAAGCCGCCCCCGAGGACTGGCCCGCCATCTGGCCGTTCTTCCACGAAATCGTCGCCGCGGGCGAGACCTTCACCTACCCTCTCGACCTCGGCGAGGAGGAGGCCGAAACCTGGTGGCTCCTCAAGTCCCCCAACCGCACGGTTGTCGCGGTCGACGACGAGGGGACGATCCTCGGCACGGCCAAGATGAACAACAACCACATGGGCAACGGCTCGCACATCGGCAGCGCCAGCTACATGGTCGACCCCAAGCACTCGGGGCAGGGGGTGGGCCGGGCCCTGTGCGAGTACAGCCTGGAGTGGGCCCGCGAGACGGGGTTCCGGGCCATGCAGTTCAACGCGGTTGTGGAGACGAACACCCACGCCGTCCGGCTCTACCAGTCGCTGGGCTTCGAGATCCTGGGAACCCTGCCGGAGGGGTTCAACCACCCGGAGCGCGGGCTGGTCGGACTGCACATCATGCACCGACACCTCTGAACACCCCAGCGTCTCTGAACGCACCGGCGTCTCCGACGGAATCGCAGCCCCGTGCTCCGGCTCGCCCGGACCGGGGCGGGGCGAGCGCTTCGTCACACCGGTTCCGTCGCGGGCCGAGTGGTGGACCCGGGCGGCACCGGGGTACCGATCTCGCACCAGACCGCCTTGCCCTCCCCGCGGGGCTCGATTCCCCAGCGGGTGGCGACGGCGTCCAGGAGCATCAGTCCCCGTCCCGACGTCGCGGTCTCGCCGGGGCTGCGCCGCCTCGGCCAGGCACTGGAGCGGTCCTGCACGGACAGCCGGACCCGGCGGACGGGCTCCGGAAGCACCTCCAGCGTGAGCACCGCCCCGCCCTCCGTGTGCAGCAGGACGTTCACCAGCAACTCGCCGGTGACCAGCTCCGCGTCGTCGGCGAGCTCGGCCATGTCCCAGTCGGCCAGGGCCTGGCGCACGATGGTGCGGGCGTCGGAGAGCCCCTCCGGGTCGGCCTGGTGAATGTACTGGTGCAGCCGCGGGGCCCGCGGCGATCCGGGATCCGGGCTGCGCCGGAGCACCAGGAGAGCCACGTCGTCCCCCGAACCCCAGCGTTCCCAGAGCCGCTCCGACAGATGGTCGGCCAGTGCCTGGGCGCCCGCCGGGCCCGCGCTCACCTCGTTGATCAGCGTACGGACGCCCGAGTCGATGTCGGCTCCCGGCTCCTCCACCAGACCGTCGGTGTACAGGACGAGGGTCTCGCCCGGCACCAGGTCGAGCCGGGTCTCGGGGAACTCCTCGTCCTCGAAGTCGGTCGAGATGCCCAGCGGCATACCGCCCCGCACCTGGGGGCTGCCGACCCGGCCGTCCGTGTGCCGGATCAACGGGCCGAAATGCCCGGCGCGGACCACCCGCACGGTTCCCGACGCCAGATCGACCTGGGCGTACGTGCAGGTCGCGAAGCGGTCCGTGTCCAGCTCGGAGAGGAAGCGCGAGGCCCGCGCCAGCACCGTCGACGGCGAGTGCCCCTCGGCGGCGTACGCGCGCAGGGCGATGCGCAGCTGTCCCATGATGGCTGCGGCGTGCGTGTCGTGGCCCTGCACGTCACCGACCACGATCCCGAACCGGTTCTTGGGCAGCGCGATCACGTCGTACCAGTCGCCGCCGACCTGCCGGCCGCTCCAGGCAGAGTGGTAGCGCACGGCGATCTCGCCGCCCTCGATCTCCTGGATCCGCCTCGGCAGCATCGCGGACTGGAGGCCGGTGGCGAACTCGCGTTCCTCGTCGAAGAGCTTCGCGCGCTGCAGGGACTGGGCGACGATGGCGGCCAGCCCCAGGCACAGATTGCGCTCGTCCGCGTTGAAGGTCGTTCTTTCGCGATAGAAGAGAGCCAGAGTGCCGAGGGAGCGCGCCTGGGCCACGAGCGGCAGATAGGCGGCGGCACGAAATTCCATCCGGTCGGCATGGGGCGCCAGCACCGGATAGCGGTGGATGAGCGCGGAAACCGAGGTCAGGAACCTGGGCCGACCGCTCAGGATCGCGTCGGCCAGGGGAAAATCACGGTCCAGGCCCGCGGACCGGATCTCGTCGATCGCCTCCACCGAATCGCCGCTCAGCGCGATGACGTTCATCGAGGTGTTCTCGACCAGCCCGAGCGAGAGCCCGTCCGCGCCGAGCCGGGCGAGCCCGCCCGGCCCGGTGAGCGACGCGGTCACGTCGTCGACGGTCACCGCCCGCGACAAGGCACTCGTTGTGCGTTCAACTATGCTGGTCTGGCGTTGCCGACGCTTTTCCAGATCCAGCACGAAGGCCGAATGGGTGACCTCGGCGGTGGCGTCCTGAACCACCCCGATGATTCGGTCCACCTGACCGTCCTCGGTGCGCAGTATTCGGGCCTGGATATGGGTCCACTGGTCCTTGCCGTTGTCCAGCGGCACCCGGAAGTGCACGCTGTACGAACTGCGCCCGCTCTTGATCGCCTCGTCGATCGCCACTTCGAGGCGGGTCCGGTCCGACTGTTCGAGCCGCTCCATCACGGTCTCGGGCCGCGAGTCGAAGGTCTGGGGGTCCAGACCGAATACCAGCAGCCCGGCCTCGTCGATGTCGAGCGTATCGGCCTCCACGTTCCACTCGAAGCTGCCCGTCCGGTTCATGGCAAGCCGCTGAGCCGTTGCGGTCTCGCCGTTGTGCGTCCGGTCGATCAGCAGGCGGGGCGGAACGGATCTGCTCGGTTGCTGGTCGTGATCGGTCATTCCTGCTCCGAGGTCGCCGGGCTGGGCTGCCGGGCGGCGCGGCCCGTGCCGGGTGTCTCAATTGTCGAACCGGTTCGGGCAGGCTGCCACAGCGGATGCCCGGCGGAATCCGGCCCGGGCACCACGCCCGGCGCCTGCGGCACCCCTGCCGTTCCGGGCCGGAGCCCGCCCCCGCAGAATGGCAGCGGAAGATCGTCCGCGATCTGCGGTCGATACGGCACAGGGGCTGACCGGAGCGCATTCATGAACCACGAGGATCCCGTTCTGCTGCACACCGAGGGACGCGTCCGGCACATCACGCTCAACCGTCCACGTGCCCTCAACGCGCTGAACCACGTCATGGTGGCCCGCATCGACGAAGCGCTCGCCGAGGCCGAACACGACGACTCCGTCACCGCCGTCCTGATCGCCGGAGCGGGCGAACGCGGCCTCTGCGCGGGCGGCGACATCCGGTCCATCTACGAGGACGCCCGCGCCGGGAACGACGCGTCGACGGGCTTCTGGCGCGACGAGTACCGGCTCAACGCCCGCATCGCCCGCTTCCCCAAGCCGTACGTCGCGATCATGGACGGCATCGTGATGGGCGGCGGCGTCGGCGTCTCGGCCCACGGGGACGTCCGTGTCGTCACCGAACGCTCACGCGTCGCCATGCCCGAGACCGGAATCGGATTCGTCCCCGACGTGGGCGGGACGCACCTCCTTGCCGCGGCGCCCGGTGAACTGGGTACCCACCTGGCCCTCACCGCGGAGGCGGCCGGTCCGGGCGACGCGCTGCTGTGCGGGCTCGCCGACCACTTCGTTCCGTCGCACCACCTCACCGCACTGGTCACGGACCTCGCAGGCTGCGGCACGGCCACGGAGATCGAGAAGACGGTGCTGCGGTACGCCTCGCCCGCACCGGCCGGCGAGCTGACCGAACACCGAGAGTGGATCGATTCCTGCTACCGGGCCGACACGGTCGAGGAGATCGTCGACCGGCTCCGCGCCAGCGGCGTCCCCGCCGCCGAACGGGCCGCCGGGACGATCCTGGCCAAGTCGCCGACCGCACTCAAGGTGACCCTCGCCGCGCTGCGCAGGGCCCGCGGGCTCGACAGCCTGGAAGCGGTGCTGGACCAGGAATACCGCACCTCGTGCACCGCCTTCACCAGGCCCGACCTGGTGGAGGGCGTGCGGGCCCAGATCATCGACAAGGACCGTTCCCCGCGATGGAGCCCGGCGACCCTCGCCGACGTCACCGACGCCGACGTGGCGCTCTTCTTCGCCCCGCTGGGCGACCGGGAGCTCGGCCTGGCCCCCGGCAGACGGGCGAGCTCGGCCGCAGGTTCCCCGACGGAGCACTGAGCCGGTACGGGCCCGCCCGCACCCGGGGCGGGGCCGTCGCGACACGGCGGGCCCGCCCGGAGCACGTACGGATTCAGAGTTCCCCCGGGCCGTCCACCACACGGAAGGGCACGCCGAGGAGCCCGGCCGCCGCCCTGAGGTCCTTGGCACGGTGACCGGTGCACAGCGTCCAGTGATGGCCGACTCCCGTCGCGGACCAGGCATCCGTCCACTCGCCGGGATCGAAGCCGAAGTCCACCCGGGACGTGGTGTTGCCGATCTCCAGCAGCGGCCCCGGCACGACCTCGCCCTCGGACGCGATGAAGGTGAAGGTGCCATCGGCCTCCTGGCCGATGCCGAACGTGGTGACCGGACCGTGCTCGACGTCGAACTCCACGCTGACGCCCCAGCCGCGCTTGCCGTGGTAGACACCGAGCCCGCGCAGCAACGGGTCCCCGGAACTGATCGCGAGATGGGCGGGACCGTCATGGCCCATCTCGACGACCCGGTCCCGGAAATTGAGGGCCTGGAACTCGGTGAAGGAACCACCCGCCCCCAGAGTGTCGGCGACCAGCATGGCCAGGCTGGTGCGCAGCTCGTACTCCCCGGCCATCGGGACCCCGCGCGCGGTCAGCAGCGAAGCGCCCAGGATCATCCCGGCACCGAGCCGCTCGTGGATCTCGCCCTCCAGACCGCGGTGGTAGTAGGCGAGGCTGTCCAGGCCGAAATCCTCCACCAGCCGGTCCAGCCCGACCGAGACCCGGGCCGCCCACGCGAGATCGCCCTCGTCGACGGAACCGTCGAGCGTGAAGACGGTACGGGCCAGCGCGACACGTTCGGCGGCGGCCGCATCCGTCACGGCGGCGACCCGGACCCGCAGGTCGTCGAACTCGAGAACCTCGACGTGTCCGCCGAACCAGGTGGAGACCAGCGTCATGTCGGTGGACACGTCGAGCATGCCTGGGTAGAGGTGGCCCATCAGACCGTGCCGCCCGTGGCGCAGCACCCCGCGCACCCGGGCGGCACGGATCCAGCGGCGGATCCTGCTCCAGGCGTTCTCGTCGCGCAGATGGCCCGATACGGACCGGAAGGGGATTCCCCCGCGCCGGAAGACATTGGCGATCTCCGGCAGCGGGCACTGACCGCAGTAGGCCAGCCATGCCCCCGTGTCCGTGTTCGCGTGGTCCATCGCCTCGGTCGGCTGGAGGTCGATGACCAGCACCGGAGCATGGGCGCGCTGGGCGATGGGCAGGACCATCGAGGCCGTGAGGTACGTCGTCAGGAACGTCACGACGATGTCGCAGTCGGCCGCGCGCAGCTTCCCCGCCGCCCCGGCGGCCTCCTGCGGATCGGAGACGAAGCCGGCGTCGACGACCTCGCAGTCCATCTCCTCGAACCGCTCGGTCACGAAGCGCGCGGACTTCCGCAACTGTTCGAGGAGACCGGGGAACTGCGGCCAGTACGCGCCGAGTCCGCCGGAGACCAGACCCACACGGGTACGACGGCGTGCGACGCGGGTGAGTGCGGAGCCCGGCACAGCGGGCGGGACATCAGCCATGGGTTTCCTTCCTCCGTCTTCCGTACCGGGTCCGGTCCGCCCCCACGGGCGCCCGGACCGCTGTCGAGGGCGGGGCACCGGGCGCTCGGACCGGCTCCAGCCGTGCGGCCGCCCGGTCCCATGCCCGTTGATCGCCCCGTGGGGTGTAGTGGCGCAATTCCTGGGTCCGTGCCACGAGCCGTCTCATGTCGTCGAGGCCCCCCACCAGCCCGTGGGCACGCGCCTGCAGCAGGATGTTGCCGAGTGCGGTCGCCTCGGCGGGGCCGGCCGTGACGGGGAGTCCGGTGGCGTCCGCGGTCCACTGGCACAGCAGCGCGTTGCGCGAACCGCCGCCGACGAGATGGATCCGGACCGGCTCCCGCCCCGCGAGGGCGGCGGCCAGACGCAGCGTCCTGCGATGGGCCAGCGCCAGGCTCTCCAGCACACAGCGCACGTACCCGCCGGGACCGTCCGGCGGCGCCTGCCCGGTCCGCGCGAGGTGGGCGTCGATGCGCGCCGGCATGTCGCCCGGCGCGAGGAACGCCTCGTCGTCCGGATCGATCACCGCGGCGAACGGCCGGGCCCGGACCGCCTCCGCGAGCAGCCGGTCCAGCCCGGGGGAGACGCCCTGCCGGTCCCACGTCCGACGGCACTCCTCCAGCAGCCACAGCCCCATGATGTTGCGGAGGTAGCGGATGGTGCCGTCCACCCCGCGCTCATTGGTGAAGTTCGCCGCCCGGGACTCCTCCGTCAGGACCGGGGCCGTCAGTTCGAGTCCCGCCAACGACCAGGTACCGCAGGAGAGGTAAGCGAACCCCGGCTCCGTCGCGGGCACCGCGGCGACCGCCGACGCGGTGTCGTGCGAGGCGACCGCCGTCACCGGCGTCCCGGCGGGCAGACCGGTGTACTCGGCGACATGCGGCAGCAGCGTCCCCGCAGGATCACCGGGCTCGCGCAGCGGCGGGAACCACGAACGGTCCAGCCCCAGCCTGCCGATCAGCGCATCGGACCAGGCCCCGGCGGAGGCATCGAACAGTCCGGTCGTCGACGCGTTGGTGATCTCCGCGCCCACCGATCCCGTCAGCCAGTGCGTCAGCAGATCGGGGATCAGCAACACCGTCCGCGCCGCCGCCCACTGGGCACTCGTACGGTGAGCGGCCAACTGGAACACCGTGTTGAACGGCAGTTCCTGCAACCCGCTGACGGCGTACAGCTCCCGCCCGTCGCACTCGGCCAGCACCTGGCGGGCGGCCTCGGCGTTACGGCCGTCGCGATAGTGGAACGGCAGCCCCAGCAGCGCCCCGTCGGCGTCGAGGAGGCCGTAGTCGACCGCCCAGGTGTCGATGCCGACCGAGGCGACCGGACCCGTGCGGGCGACGGCCCGCAACCCGTCCAGCATCCCCTGGTACAGGGCGAGCACATCCCACCGCAGCCCGTCCGGCAGGCGGACCGGAGTATTGGGGAAGCGGTGCGCCTCGGCCGACACGAGCTCTCCGGGCCCCACCCGGCCGGTGATCACCCGGCCGCTGGTCGCACCGAGGTCCACGGCCGCGAAAACCGCTCCGCTCCCTGACGTCACGGACATGGCGACCTCCTTACGGCCGGGGCGAGGGCGGGGGTCATCGCAGGAACGCCGCGGCCACACCGGCATCGACGGGAATGTGCAGCCCCGTCGTGTGCGTGAGGTCGCCGCCCGTCAGCGCGAAGACCGCGTTGGCCACGTGTTCCGGGAGCACCTCGCGTTTGAGGAGCGTGCGCTGGGCGTAGAACTCCCCGAGCTTCTCCTCCTCGACGCCGTACGTGGCCGCGCGCTGGGCCCCCCAGCCCGATGCGAAGATTCCCGAACCACGCACCACACCGTCGGGGTTGACACCGTTGACCCGGATCCCGTGCTCGCCCAGTTCGGCCGCCAGCAGCCGCACCTGATGGGCCTGGTCGGCCTTGGTGGCCGAATAGGCGATGTTGTTCGGGCCCGCGAACACCGCGTTCTTCGACGTGACGTAGACGATGTCGCCGCCGAGGCCCTGGACCCGCATCATCCGGGCGGCCTCCCGCGACACCAGGAACGAGCCGCGCGCCATGATGTCGTGCTGGAGGTCCCAGTCCTGCACGGTGGTCTCCAGCAGCGGCTTCGAGACGGAGATCCCGGCATTGTTCACGACCAGGTCCACACCGCCGAACGCGAGCGCGGCCGCCCCGAACGCGGCGACGATCTGCTTCTCGTCGGTCACGTCGGCCGCGACCGCGACGGCCGCGTCGGGCCCGCCGAGCTCCTGTGCCACCGAGGCGGCGTTCTCGGCGTCGCGGTCCGCGACGACGACACACGCTCCCTCCGCGACCAGCCGGTGCGCGATGGCCCTGCCGATGCCGGACCCCGCGCCCGTGACCAGCGCCACCCGGGCCGCCAGGGGCCTGGGCTTCGGCATCCGGCGCAGCTTGGCCTCCTCCAGCTCCCAGTACTCGATCCGGAACTTCTCGGATTCCTCGATCGGGGCGTACGAGGAGACGGCCTCGGCGCCACGCATGACCTGGATGGCGTTGAGGTAGAACTCCCCGGCGACCCGGGCCGTCTGCTTGTCCTTGCCGAAGGAGAACATGCCGACCCCGGGCACCAGCACGATCGCCGGGTCCGCACCGCGCATCGCCGGGGAGCCGGGTGAGGCATGCCGCTCGTAGTAGGTGCGGTACTCCTCCCGGTACTCCGCGTGCAGTTCCCGCAGCCGCGCCTCCACCTCGGCCTGCGGGGCGTCCGCGGGCAGGTCGAGAACCAGCGGCCGGACCTTCGTACGGAGGAAATGGTCCGGGCACGAGGTGCCGAGCGCGGCGAGCCGCGGATGCTCGGCGCGGGCCAGGAAGTCCAGCACCGGTTCCGCGTCCGTGAAGTGACCCACCCGCGGACGGTCGGTGGAGGCCAGCCCGCGGATCAACGGGGCGAGCGCCGCCGCACGTTCCCGGCGCCGCTCCTCGGCCAGTGGCTCCCGGCCCGCCCACACGGGACCGAAGGGCTCGGCCCTGCCGCGTTCCTCCAGGAACGCCTCGGCGGTGCGGATCATCCAGAGGGCGTTGTGTTCGCACTCCTGGGACGTCTCGCCCCAGGCCGTGATGCCGTGCCCGCCCAGGATCACGCCGACGGCCCGCGGGTTCGCCTCCTTGACCGCGGCGATGTCCAGGCCGAGCTGGAATCCGGGCCTGCGCCAGCCCACCCAGGCCACCTTGTCGCCGAAGCACTCCGCCGTGAGCTTCTCGCCGTCGGCGGCGCACGCCAGCGCGATGCCCGAGTCCGGATGCAGATGGTCGACGTGCGCGGCCCCGACCAGGGCGTGCATCGCCGTGTCGATGGACGGAGCGGCTCCACCCCTGCCGTGCAGGCAGTAGTCGAACGCCGCCACCATCTCGTCCTCGCGCTCCACTCCCGGGTACACGTCCTCGAGCGCACGCACCCGGTCCAGGCGCAGCACGGCGAGACCTGCCTCGGTCAGGGTGCCGAGATCGCCCCCGGACCCCTTGACCCACAGCAGTTCGGTCTCGCGGCCGGTGGCCGGATCGATGGCGGTGGCCTTGGCCGAGGCATTGCCGCCGGCGTAGTTGGTGTTGCGGGGATCGGAGCCGATGCGGTGGGCGCGCTCCAGCAGCGCGGCGACTTCGGGATGCGTCGCGGAGGTCATGGAATTCCTTTGTGATCCGGAGGAGGAAGGAGAACGGGACGGGGCGGACGTACGGGGGAGGGGCAGGGGTCAGGCACCCCAGCCGGCCTGCTCGCCGCCGACCCGGGCGGCGGCGATCCGCTCCTGGTTGCCGGAGGCCAGATACGCGGCGAACGGGTCCCCGGCCAGGCCGAGTTCCTCACGCACCTCGGCGAGCAGCGGACGGACGTCGGTGTTGTAGGCATCCATCAGGACACCGTTCGCCGCCAGCACGTCACCGGACCGTTGCGCCGCCTCCAGCGCCGCCGCGTCGACCAGCAACGCCTTGGCGGTCGCCTCCTGCACATTGGCGACCGAGCGGATCACGGCCGGGATCTTCGCCTCGATGTTGTGGCACTGGTCGAGCATGAAGTTGACGTTCGTCTCGGGCTTCAGACCGCCGTTCCTGACCACCTCGTGCATGATCCGGAACAGCTGGAAGGGGTCGGCGGCCCCGACCATCAGGTCGTCGTCCGCGTAGAACCGGGAGTTGAAGTCGAACGCGCCGAGCTTTCCGGCACGCAGCAGGAACGCCACGATGAACTCGATGTTGGTGCCCGGTGCGTGGTGCCCGGTGTCCACGACCACCTGGGCCTTCGGCCCGAGGTTCAGGCAGTGCGCGTACGCCGTGCCCCAGTCCGGCACGTCCATCGTGTAGAACGCGGGCTCGAAGAGCTTGTACTCCAGCAGCATCCGCTGGTCGTCGCCGAGGCGCTCGTAGACCTCGGCCAGCGCCTCGGCGAGCCGGTCCTGCCGGGCCACGATGTCGTCCTGCCCCGGGTAGTTGGTGCCGTCGGAGAACCAGAGCTTGAGATCGGGGGACCCGGTCGCGTCCATGATGCCGACGCACTCCAGCAGGTGGTCGGTGGCCTTGCGGCGCACCGCCGGGTCGGGGTGGGTGACCGAACCGAGCTTGAAGTCGTCGTCCTGGAACACGTTGGAGTTGATCGCGCCGATCCGCACGCCGAGGCTCTCGGCGTGCCGGTTCAGCGCGGCGTAGTCCTCGACCTTGTCCCACGGGATGTGCAGGGACACCTTTGGCGCCACGCCCGTGAACGCGTGCACCTGCGCCGCGTCCTCCAGCTTCTCGAACGGATCGCGCGGAACCCCCGGTTGCGCGAACACCTTGAAACGCGTCCCGGAGTTCCCGTAGCCCCATGAGGGCGTCTCGATCACTTGGGACTTCAGGACTTCCTTGACGGTCGACACATCGGACATGAGTACCTCGCAAGGGGTATCCAGCGACCGGGAGCCGGTCGGACTGAAGAACATATGAATCGTTTCAGTTCGATCGTACGGTAGGTTCTCCCAGGGTTCCGGTCAATCGGCTGGTCGGGTTGTTCTTCCGTCTTGAATCAATTCACCGCGTATGCGGAAGCGTGCGCATCGGGGGAGGGCCGATCGTCCCGACGAGTGGGGCCGGGGCGGGGCGGCAGGCCGTGAACGCCCTCGGAGCAGCGCCCGGGAGCGCTCGTTCCGCCGACTCGCCCACAGCATGGTGACGCATCGGGGCGGCGGGGTGAAGAGGGCCTCGCGACGCCCGAGGAGAAGGGGGCCCACCGGCCGCCGGACGCGGCGGCAGGCAAGCAACCGCCGGGCGGGGTGCCGGGGGTGGTGCGGGCGCGGTGTCGCCCGCCGGAAGGGTCGGCACAGGTTGCCGGAGGGGCTGACCGACAGCCCCGGTCAGTGACCGCCCGGCATGCTCGGGCGGAGCGAACGCACCAGGTCGAAGAAGCGGGACTCGTTGCCGCACAGACCCGCCCGCCGCAGTGCGCCGTCGGCCTCCGCGATCGGCGAGGCGAGCAACGGCACGTACAGAGGGCCGTCGTCCGGATCCGCGAGCGCGGCCCGAGTGGCCTCCAGCAGTCGGACGTAGGCCTGGGCTGCGGCGAGTTCGTCATCGCGCATCTCAGCATCTCCCGGTCAGAGGTGTCGGACGCACCAGCATCCCCCATGGGTCCGACAATGCCCGCCGCAGCGACGCGCGGACGCCCGCTAACGGCCGTCCGACCGCCGGGTGCCGGGCGGCGGTTCCACCTCCAGGAATCTTCGGCGCCGGGCTCCCCGGTACAGCAGCACCGTCCAGCCCAACTCCCGCAGCACCGCCGCGCACCGGCTCAGCCCGTCCGCCTCCGAATGGGCCGCCCCGCTGCCGGGCGGACCGAGCCATTCGACACGGACGCCGCCCGGCGCCTCGCCCCGCTCCAGGCGGTACCCGGTCGCGGTACGGCTGCCCGATCCGTCGACGGCCGAGGGGGGCAGGCCCGAGGCCTCCAGAGCGATGGCCACGGCCCGCACCGGCCGGTGCGCCTCCCAGGACGCGGGCACGCCCTCCGGAGCGGCGTGCCCGGGGTTCGTCAGCCGGCGGATCTGCAGCATCCCTTCGAACGCCGTCCGCACCGAGGCCGCGCGCCCCGGGTCCGGTGCGGGAGCCGCCGGACCGTCCCCGGTGGCCGGTTCGAACCCGGTCTCGTGCTCGGTGCCCATCAGTGCCCCCTTCGCCCGTGCGGTACTGCCGACAGTGTGCGCCGCCCCACTGACAACGACCCGGGTGCCGCGCCCCGGCCGCTGCGGGAACGGCTCGCCCGGACGGGGGCGGGGGCCGCGCGAGCCATGTGACGCACCGTTCCGAAACCGGCCCCGACGGCCCGACGCATGCGGCCGATCATGAAATCGGTGTGCGCGGGTGACATGGCCCTATAGGCTCGAACGCCGACAGCTCCGTACCCCAGAGGATTCACGCACTGTGCCCGACAACGTCCAAGGCCCCGGCACCGCCCCCATCGACCGTGCCGGGCTGCGTGCCGACTGCGCGAACTGTTTCGGGCTGTGCTGCGTCGCGCTGACCCTGACCCGGTCCGCGGACTTCGCGATCGACAAGGACGCGGGGGAGCCCTGCCGCAACCTCCAGGAGGACTTCCGCTGCGGCATCCACACCCGGCTGCGGACGCAGGGCTTTCCCGGCTGCACCGTGTACGACTGCTTCGGGGCCGGTCAGAAGGTCTCCGGAGAGACCTTCGGCGGACAGGACTGGCGCTCCGCGCCGCAGACCGCCCGGCAGATGTTCCAGGTGTTCCCGGTGATGCGGCAGCTCCACGAACTCCTCTGGTACCTCACGGAGGCGCTGTCCCTGGAACCGGCGCGGCCCCTGAGGGGCGACCTCCGACGTGCCCTCGACGCCACGGAACACCTCACCCGCCTTCCGGCGGACGACCTCGCGGGCCTCGACGTGTCCGGTCACCGCGACGAGGTGGCCAGGCTCCTGCTCCGCACCAGCGAACTCGTACGGGCGACGGCGCCGCGCGGGAAGAAGCGCCACCGCCGAGGTGCCGACCTGATCGGGGCCAGGCTGCGCGGCGCCGACCTGAGGGGCGCCGACCTGAGGGGCGCGTACCTGATCGCGGCGGACCTCACCGGTGCCGACCTCCGCCTGGCCGACCTGATCGGCGCCGACTTCCGGGACGCCGACCTGTCCGGCGCGGACCTCACCGGGGGTCTCTTCCTCACCCAGGCCCAGCTCAACGCGGCCAGGGGCGACGCGGCGACGAAGCTCCCGCGGTCCCTCGACCGCCCCGCCCACTGGACCGGGTGAGCATCGCGGCGGGTACCGTCGACGGCGGGCGATCCGGACCGCGAGCCGGTGACCGGGCATCACGCCCGCGACACCGGCACGAATCGACCGGCACGGCGGGGCACTGCCGGCGTGCCTGATTCGTTGCACCGTGTGGCGTACCCGGAGCGCCGTCGCCGACCGGACCGAGGAGTCCCGCACATGCCCAGCAGTACCGACCGCAGCAGCACCGAGACGAGCCACCGGGACGGGAGTCGCACCCGCCTGGTGGAGCGGCTCATGGAGCAGTTCCCGCACGTCCCCCGGGAAGCCGTCATCAAGGAGGACCTCCTGCGCGGCGGCGTGGCGTTCGACGAATCCGCGCTCAGCGACAACGAGGACGGCGACGTCAAGCCGAAGTCGTACTTCATCTTCTCGTTCGACCACGGCACGCTCCCCGAGCTCGGCGCGGCCGCGCTCCGCCGCCCGCCGGAGGAGATCGTGCTCACCGGCGGCCCGTACGACCTGCGCAGGACCGTGGTGTCGGTACGGGTCAACCCCGCCTCCCCCTACCGGGTCGCCGCCGACGAGGACGGCGTGCTCGGGCTGTACCTCGACGGCCGGCGGATCTCCGACGTGGGCCTGCCGCCCATGCCGGACTACTACCGCCACACCCTGGAGAACGGCAAGTCCGTGATGGAGGTGGCGCCCACCATCCAGTGGGGCTACCTCGTGTACCTGACGGTCTTCCGGGTCTGCCAGTACTTCGGGGCGAAGGAGGAGTGCCAGTACTGCGACATCAACCACAACTGGCGCCAGCACAAGGCGGCGGGCCGTCCGTACACCGGGGTGAAGCCGGTCGAGGAGGTCCTGGAGGCGCTGGCCATCATCGACAAGTACGACACCGCGAAGACCTCCACGGCCTACACGCTCACCGGTGGCGCCATCACCTCCCACATCGGCGGCCGTGACGAGGCCGACTTCTACGGGCAGTACGCCAAGGCCATCGAGGAACGTTTCCCCGGCCGCTGGATCGGCAAGGTCGTCGCCCAGGCCCTGCCCAAGGCCGACGTGCAGCGCTTCCACGACTACGGCGTGCAGATCTACCACCCCAACTACGAGGTGTGGGACCGCAGGCTGTTCGAGCTCTACTGCCCGGGCAAGGAGCGCTACGTGGGCCGCGACGAGTGGCACCGCCGCATCCTGGACTCCGCCGAGGTCTTCGGCGCCCGGAACGTCATTCCCAACTTCGTCGCCGGTGTGGAGATGGCCGCGCCCTTCGGCTTCACCACGGTGGACGAGGCCATCGCCTCGACCACCGAGGGCCTGCGCTTCTTCATGTCGCACGGCATCACCCCGCGGTTCACCACCTGGTGCCCGGAACCCACCACCCCGCTCGGGAAGACCAACCCGGACGGAGCGCCGCTGGAGTACCACATCCGTCTGCTGGACGCCTACCGCGCGACGATGGAGGAGTACGGGCTCAGCTCGCCCCCCGGCTACGGCCCGCCCGGACCCGGGCGCGCGGTCTTCTCCGTCAGCTCCTTCATGGACAGCCTTCCGGCCGCTTCGGGCGACGAGCGGTAACGCCGAACGGACCGTCCAGCGCCGGGCCCGGTCCGACCTGGCCCGGCGCTGGCGGGTAGCGGACGGCGTTGGAAAGCAGCGATGGAAAAACGATTCGCCCGTTCACCCGGAGGATGGGAGCGAGCGACGGCGGGCACCTACAGGGAGAGAACCGGAACCACCAGGGTCAGTGGAAGGCGGTGCCCATGCTGCATGGCGTCGACGTCAGTTCCCATCAGCCGTCCTTCGATACGGGCGGGCTGGACTTCGTCCTCATCAAGGCCACCGAGGGTCGTTCGTACATCAATCCACGCCTCGCGGAACAGGTGAAGCGTGCCCGGGACGCGGAATGCGTGGTCGGTTTCTACCACTTTCTCTGGCCGGGGAACATCAAGGCCCAGGCGGAGTACTTCGTGAGCAAGACCCCGGAGAAGGCGGGCGATCTGCTCGCGGTGGACTGGGAGGAGAACGGCGAGGGCACGAGGGCGAGCAACGCGGAGAAGGACCGCTTCATCCGTGAGGTCAAACGCCTGAGGCCCCATCACAAGGTCCTGCTGTACTGCAACCGTCACTTCTGGCTGAACCACGACACCACCTCGTACGCGGGGGACGGTCTCTGGATCGCCGACTACGTGACCGCCGGGAAGCCCAGGATCAAGGCGTCCTGGCGTATCCACCAGTACACCGACCAGCCGCTCGACAAGGACGTCGCCTCCTTCGCCTCGCGGAGCGCCATGCGCGACTGGGCCCGGGGGTAGCCGCCGAACGGGGCGCACGGGCGTGGGATCGGGGGCCGTTCAGTAGGACTGCAACTCGATGAGGTGGCCCTCGGGATCGCGTACGTGCGCGGTGCGGAGCCCCGGACCCCAGTCCGGCCGGTCGCACGCCCCGGCGACCGGGCCGGCCCCGTGCTCCAGGCACAGGGCCAGCCCGGCGTCGACGTCGGGGACCCGGCAGACGAACATCGACCGGTCCTGGGCGGGCGGCGCCGCGGCCGGCAGCCCGGCGGTACCGGTGAGGGCGGCCATCGCATCGCGGTCGAGGAGCGCCAGCACCCCCTGGCCGTCGACGTCCCAGTGCGCGTACGGACCGGACTCGCCGCCACTGGTCCGGTCCGCCCCGATCAGGACCGGCAGCAGACCGTCGTAGAAACGGAAGCAGGGGGCGAACGCGCTCACCAGCAGACGAGGGTGCAGGGCATCCATGAACCACTCCAAATTAGTAGGTGCAGACCCATCATTGGTGCATGCCTAAGATGGTGTCAATGAGTGAGACCCCGCCCAGCCTCCTGGGACTTACGACCTATCTGATGTCCAAGACCGGAAAGGCGGCGCGCGGCCGGCTGGCGGCGCGGCTGGCCGAGCGCGGACTGCGGCTCTGGCACATGGCCGTCCTGTCGGCGCTGGCCGATTTCGGTCCCCATGTGCAGCGGGAGCTGGCGTCCCGGCTCGGGATCGACCGGAGCGACATCGTCAAGATCGTGGATGACCTCGCGGTGGCCGGATTCGTCGACCGGGCCCGGGACGTCGACGACCGCCGCCGGGTGACCGTCACCCTCGCCCCGGGCGGCCGCGTGGTGCTCTCCGAGCTCCAGGCCGAGGCGCTGGCCGTGCAGAAGGAACTGCTCGCCCCCTTGAACCGGCGTGAACAGGACCAGTTGGCGGCGTTGCTGAGGCGGGTTCACGCCCACGCCTGCACCTGACTCGGCGGGCTGTGGTCGGCGTGCGGGCCGACGGCCTGTGCCCGGCGGGGTGAGAAACCTCTCGGGACGATCGCGTCGGGCCGGGCTTCGTGTCGCCGGGGCCGGGGCAGGGGGCGCGGAAGTGGTTCTGGAACCTGTCCATTGGCATGGACCTGATAGGCGGGCTGCGTTACAGTCCGTTGCGGCATCTCCTGAGAGCGCTCTCAGTCGAGGCCTCTCGCTGCCCCTGTTCCTCCCCCACCATGCCGGAACAACAGAAGGGCCACTCCCTTGAGACACATGACCGCACTGCGTGCGAACCTGGCCGCCACGCTCGTCGTCGGAGCCTGGGCGACCATGGGGCTCGCCACGGCATCGGCCTTGCCCGTCGCCGTGGACCAGCCCGTCGGCACCTCCAGTGCTTCCCGTGCCGGGGCCGTGGACGAACCGGCGTCCACCGGCCTGCTCTCCGCCATGCGGAGGGACCTCGGCCTGACGGAAAACCAGGCCAGGGCGCGACTGGCCGCGGAGAAGACCGCGACCGCCGTACAGGGCAAGGCGCAACGGGCCGCGGGATCGTCGTACGCCGGCTCCTGGTTCGATCCGGCCACGGGCAAGCTCAACGTGGCCGTCACCGACGGCCGGAGGACCGGGGCCGTGGAAGCGGCGGGCGCGTCCGTCAGGTTGGTGCGCCACAGCGCTCGACAACTCGACGCGGCCAAGGCCCGGATCGACACGATGTCCGCACCGGCCGGCGTCAGCAGCTGGCACGTCGACCCGAAAGCGAACCGGGTCGTCGTCGACATCGTCACCTCGGCGCAGGATGACAACGATGTCCGCGCATTCGTCGCCAAGGCCCGCGAGGCCGGTCCCGTCCTGGTGAAGCGGACGCCCGAGGCACCCAGGACCTTCGCCGCCGGGACGGTGGGCGGCGACCCCTACTACACGGGCAACGTCCGGTGCTCCATCGGCTTCTCCGTGCACGGCGGGTTCGTCACGGCGGGACACTGCGGCCAGGCGGGCGCGGCGGTCAGCGGATGGGACCGGTCGGCCATCGGCAACTTCCAGGGGTCGTCCTTCCCCGACAACGACTACGCCTGGGTCAGCGTCGGCAACGGCTGGTGGACCGTTCCCGTCGTCCTGGGCTGGGGCACGGTTTCGGACCAGTTGGTACGGGGCTCCGCGGAAGCCCCCGTCGGCGCCTCGATATGCCGTTCAGGTTCCACGACCCACTGGCACTGCGGCAACGTGCTGGCCAAGAACGAAACCGTGAACTACAGCCAGGGCGCCGTCCACCAGATGACCAAGACGAGCGTCTGCGCCGAGCCGGGTGACTCCGGCGGTTCCTTCATCAGCGGGGACCAGGCCCAGGGGGTCACCTCGGGCGGTTGGGGCAACTGCTCCGGCGGCGGGGAGACCTGGCACCAGCCGATCAACGAGATCCTGAACCGGTACGGGCTGACACTGCACACGGCCTGATGACGGTACGCGGGGGCCGGCCCGGCCCCCGCGTGAGCCCGACGGCCCGCCGCGACACGAGTTTCAACGCCCGTGGCAGGCCTCTGGCGTGGGCGAACGGTACGACGCCTGCGAGGCCGGGCGAGGGCTCCGGCCACCGGTCGGGAATCGACGAGTGCCGCCGCAGACACAACTGCCGCGCATCGCCCGGACAGGATTCGAACGATGTCGCTTTGGACGGGACCATTCGGCTCCGGCCCGGGGCGGGAACGGGCGGGCAGGCGTCGTCTTACTCCTGGTCGCCCGGTGTGGCATCACGGAAGTCGTTCAGCCAGTCGCCCGGGACCAGGTCACGGATGCCGTCGAGTGCTTCCTCGGTCCGGCCCCGGGCGTAGAGGGCCGCCCCGTCGTCGTCGCGGAGCAGGGCGTCCGGGCCGAGGAACCAGCGGGTGCCGGGCTCCTTCTCGCAGGCCGGGTAGGCGGGGAAGGGAAGCCGGACGCACTTCTGCTCCAGCAGTTCGACGCCGTGTTCGTCGAAGTCCATCAGGAAGTCGCAGAGTTCGTCATCCGCCTGTACGGATTCCGAGAGAACGGTCTCGACGAGTGCGAGGGAGAGCCGGTCCAGCCAGGGTTCCCACCGTTCGGCGCTCTTGTCGGCCAGATCCGCCCGGACGAACACGGCAGGGTCCTCCGTGCCCAGCGCTTCGAGCGGGACGCCCCAGGAGGCGGCCCCCTGATTCTCGTGCCGGAAGATCAGGGCCTCCTGGCCGCTGTCCACGTACAGCTCGGACGGACCGAGCAGGGTGTCGTGGTTCCTGGTGAGATCCGTGCGGCGGCCGAACAGCAGATACGCCTCCCGCAGCGCCGGAGGCAGCCGGAGGCCCAGCCTCTCCTCGGCCGCCACGACATCGGCCTCGGGCAGGCCGTCCTCGTCACCGAGCGGCTTTGTCCAGTGCGCCGCGAAACCGCGGACGAACTCCCGGATACCGCCCGCCCCGTCGCCGTGAACAACGGAAGTGAGCGACTGAACCATGTCGAACTGGTATGCCATGCGGTGACTGTGCATCGGCCTGATCAGGGCATTCCGCCGTGCATGGGACGGCATGCCGCCGCCGTTCAGCTGCCGGCGAAGGACAGGGTTCGGTGTCGATGACCGACGGCGTTCTGCGGTGGTGGTGAGGAAGAACGAGGCCATGACCGACCGAGGATCCGGGTCGCCGCGTACGCGATCAGGGAGCGCACGGTTCCCGAAGTGCTGGTGTTCGACCACGTCGGGATACCGACGGCCGGAACCCGGGTTCCCGCCGGAGGGACTGGCCCGGCGAAGACCGCCGACGCATGGAACCACCGTCTCGGGGGAGACGGAGCGGACGCGGGCCTCACGTTCGCCTGCCGCTTCCTCCCGCTTCCCCTGGAGCGCCCGCTCGCCGACGAGCAGGACGCCTGACTGGGCCGTACCAGGCCCGTCAGACCGTCAGGTCCGGGAAGGTCCGGGAAGGTCGGGGAAATCCAACCGCCGCCCGGTGCACACCCTCCAACGTCTTTGCTGAACATCCGTGTTGCAGCCGCGTGGGCGACGGAAGCCCTGCCTGTATCGTCGGTCCTCCGAGAGGAAGAAGCGGGGGCGTCCCACGAGCCCGGCTGTCCTCGTACGGCCGGCGGTCCGACGACGTACCGGACCGATGCGCCGGTGCACATGAGGAGCGGTGATGAGCCCGGAGTCGATACTCCACCGGACGGATGCCGAGAACATGAGGAGCGTCCCCGCCGGAGAGATCGTCCTGCGCGACGAGGGCACGAGAACGGAATGGAGGGCCGAGGTCGGTGCCTTCCGGCTGGCGGCGTACCCCGTGACCCGCGAGCTGTACCACGCCGTTCGAGGCAGGGCGCCCGGCGATTCGGCCGGGCCGCGCACCCCGGTGACCGACATCTCCTGGAAGGAAGCCGTCGAGTTCTGCAACGGCCTCTCACGGGAGACGGGGCTCCGGCCCTGCTACACGACGGGCGAGGACCGCGACGGGCTGGACGTGATCTGCGACTGGCAGGCGGACGGCTACCGACTCCCCTCCGAGGCGGAATGGGAGTACGCGTGCAGAGCCGGAACCTCCGGAGCCCGTTACGGGGAACTGGACGAGATCGCCTGGTACCGCGGGAACTCCGGCAGCGAGGTGCATGACATCGGGACCCGGGCGCCCAACGCGTGGGGCCTGCACGACATGATCGGCAACGTGTGGGAGTGGTGCTGGGACCTCTACGACCCCCGGGTCTACGGTCCGTACCGGGTGTTCCGCGGCGGGGGCGCGTACGATCCGCCCCGGGGTTGCCGGGCATCGTGCCGCCGCAAGAGCCACCCCACCTTCCGCATCGACGACCTCGGATTCCGCCTCGCCCGGACAGGCGGCTGAATCCGGGACGCGGGAACCCGGCCCGAGCGGTCGGCCCGACCGGCCCCGCACCGAACGAAAGGCCAGAGACATGGCCAAACAGCGCGTCACCGTCTGTGTCCCGCCCTGCGCCCCCGAGGACCTCCACCGGGCCATCGGACGGGCCATGGACCCGTTCGACTACAACCGCGCGGACCACCCCGACCCGGACTGGGTGGGGGAGTGGGACTACTGGTTCGTGTCCGGTGCCGGGTGCCTCTTCGCCGTGCTCCCCGGGCATGAGCAGGATCCGAGGCTCGTCCGCCGCGACGAGTGGACGGAGCCGCCGGTCGATCCGCCGCCCTCCCGGTGCCACGGTGGGCCGCGTGGGCTGCTCGACCTCGCGGTGGACCGCGACGAGGCCGCCGCGCAAGCCCGCGTCCTGTGGAGGGAGTACCAGGAGTTCGCGACCGGCTACCCACCGGCCCTGCCGTACGGGTTCTTCGCGACCAGGGCCCACGTCGACCCGGTGACCCATCCGCGAGAGCGAGTCGTCGAGGAGTTCACCGGTCAGCCGCTCGTCCGGGCCCTCGTCGAGACCCCGGACCTCGAGCACCGGTTCACCGGCGACCCGGTCGCGTATTTCGGCGAGGACCTTGAGACGTTCGTCGCCGAGCAGGTGGCCGCGGTGCTGCCCACGCCCACGCTGCTCACCCTGGACGGACGCTGGATCGAGAGCGGCGGCCCCGAGTACCTCCGGATGTTCAACGAGTATCTGGAGTCCCTACCGGCCGACGCCATGGTCGTCCGGGTGCTCTACCACTCCTGAGACCTGCCCGGCCCGTTTTCTGTTTCCGTCGCATCGGTCGGTGGTCCGTGCTCGGGGCCAAGTTGTGTCCGGGTGGACTCGAAGGACCTTCGCGACCAGATCATGGACGAGGTATTCGCCGGGGCCCGGTTCTCCCTGAGGCGGGGAAGGTCACCGGGGCCGAACCAGTCGTAGGAGGTGTGCTTGGACCACCCCAGGGAGCGGGTGGTCCAGGTCGCCGCCGACCTCGACGAGGCAATCGGCCTCGTGCTGCTCTCCGGCACCGTCGTCGCCGGTCCAAGTGGTGATCCCGAGCAGGCGCCGGACGCTGTGCAGGTGCCAACCGGTCTCCTCCTCGACCTCACGGGCAAGGGCGTTCAGCAACGACGCACCGGGCTGGACGTGGCCACCGGTGATGCCCCAACAGTTGAGGAAGAGCCGCATGTCGGGACTGCGTCTCTGGGCGAAAACTCTGCCGCTCTGGTCGAGGACGACTGTTCCGACCACCCAGACCTCGCCGTCGGAGGGCACCGGAATCTCGACGTCGGCCCCACGGCCACGTGAGGTTGGCTGCCTGGCACGACCTCCCTGTAGGGCCGCACCCGATCATCGCCCCTTCCGCTGGCTCCGATCATTGATCACGGCGGGCCAGGGGCGATGCATCGAACGCTGCGGGCACGCGCGGACCCGGACCGCGGTTGGCGGCGGCAGACACATACCGGCCAAAGTTTGAGAATGAACCCCATGGATCATCGGTTGCACCTCGATCGCACGCTCGACGAGCTGGACCCGCCTCGCTGGGCGCCTCCTGCCGCCGACTCAACTCGGCTGATCCGCAAGGTGCATGAGCTGCGACGCGTCCCGCTGCGTGCACTTGTCCCTGCGGATCTGCGCACTCTCGTCTCCCAGCAGGTCGCACTGCCGTACGTCCTTCCACTCGCAGTGCGCCTGCTGATCGAGGAACCGCTGCTCGACGCATACTTCTACGAGGGTGACCTGCTGCTCGCCACTGTCAACGCCCCCGCTGCGGCCTGGACCCTGCTGCCGGAACTCGGCGTCCGGCTGCGCGACGTGATCGAGGCACTGCCGGAGACAGCGATCGCCGACCTGCCTCGTGGCGCCACCGATGAGATCGCCTGCTTTGCTGCGCGGATCGAATCACTTCGCTGATCTGCGAAGGTGCGGCCGGGCTCACGACTGAGCCCGGCCTGAGCACAGTTTGTGCTTGTGGAGGAGAGATGCCGTTGTACGGGTGTGTGTGGTGTTGGGTGGTGGTGTGTGGGGGTTGTTGGTGGGGGTTTCAGCGTAGTCCGTGGTAGAGGGTGTTGTGTGTGGTGTCGGGGAGGTAGAGCACGTCTTTGCTGTCGGAGTTCTGTCGTACTGCGAGT
>NZ_JBIAQQ010000023.1:0-165115 GCF_042889165.1 Streptomyces sp. NPDC002669
CCTCGGACAGCTCGAAAATCCGCCCGGCAATGCCGTACTCCCCCAGCGCAGACGAATTCGCCCCGAACGTGTTCGTCTCGACACAGTCCACCCCCGCCGCGAAATACTCCTCGTGCACCGACCGCACAATGTCCGGCCGCGTCACGTTCAGCACCTCGTTACAGCCCTCGAGGTCCTGGAAATCCTCCAGCGTCGGATCCTGCGCCTGCAACATGGTGCCCATCGCACCATCCGCCACCACCACCCGGGTGGCAAGCGCCTCACGCAACGCTCCGGCTCGGATCCTGCTGTCGGCGGAAGGGGTCGGCAACGAGGCCATGGATGTACTCCCTGGGATGCGACGGCTGTCGGCTTTGCGGCTTCGGTGGAAGGCGCACCAGGCCAGCCTAGCCCGGTGACGGCCGGGGTCGTCACTCCGTCCCACGGAGCGGACGGCATGCTGTGCGGGGCGATGCCCGGATCGGAGTGGCGCCGCGGTTTTCCTCCGCGATCGAGCATGGGTCGGCATCGACCGATAGTGTTCAGCATTGTCGAACCGAGGTGGAGGAGTACGGCGCGATGGCCAAGAACATCCAGTCGCTGGAGCGGGCGGCGGCGATGCTGCGCCTGCTGGCAGGCGGCGAGCGTCGGCTGGGACTGTCCGACATCGCCTCTTCGCTGGGCCTGGCCAAGGGCACCGCGCACGGCATCCTGCGCACGCTCCAGCACGAGGGCTTCGTCGAGCAGGACGCCGCGTCCGGCCGCTACCAGCTGGGGGCGGAGCTGCTGCGGCTGGGCAACAGCTATCTGGACGTCCACGAGCTGCGGGCCCGCGCGCTCGTCTGGACGGACGACCTGGCCCGCTCCAGCGGCGAGAGCGCCCATCTGGGCGTGCTGCACCAGCAGGGCGTCCTCATCGTCCACCACGTCTTCCGTCCCGACGACAGCCGGCAGGTCCTGGAGGTCGGGGCCATGCAGCCGCTGCACTCCACGGCCCTGGGCAAGGTGCTCTCGGCGTACGACCCGGTGGCGCACACCGAGGCACTGGAGGCCGAGCGCAAGTCCTTCACCCCCCACACCGTCACCGACGCGGAGGAGTTCGAGGCGATGCTCGACCTGATCCGGGCCCGGGGCTGGGCGGCCGACGTGGAGGAGACCTGGGAGGGGGTGGCCGCGGTGGCCGCCCCGATCCACGACCGGCGGCGGATGCCGGTCGGCGCGGTGGCCGTGACCGGCGCGGTGGAGCGGGTCTGCGCGAACGGGGAGCTGCGCCCCGAGCTGATCGCCGCGGTGCGCGACTGCGCCCGCGCGGTCTCCAGGGACCTGGGCGCCGGCCGGTTCTGAGCCCGGCCGCGGCACCTCACCCGGTAACGATCGAGTTATAGGACACACAGCTCTTGACGCCCGATTCACCTGGGGGAAGCATTGCCGTTCACCGGTCGGCATTGTCGAACAGCTAACGGAAATAAGCGTTATGGTGTGACAGTGCCAAGGGCCGGAAAACGCCCTCCCACGAGGGCGCGGACCACCGGAGGGACCCGGGGTTCGGCTTCCCTGGACGAAGGACAAAGGAGTCGCGGGTGTCCAGCTCCGACATCTTCATCGGCGAGACCATAGGTACCGCCGTACTCATCCTGCTCGGCGGCGGTGTCTGTGCCGCCGTCACTCTCAAGCACTCCAAGGCCCGGAACGCCGGCTGGCTGGCCATCACCTTCGGGTGGGGTTTCGCGGTCCTGACCGGCGCTTACCTGGCCGGCGGCGTTTCCGGCGCGCACCTCAACCCGGCGGTCACCCTCGGGCTCGCGATCAAGGGCGGCACCGAGTGGGGCGACGTACCGCTGTACCTCGCCTCCCAGCTGCTCGGCGCGATGATCGGCGCGGTGCTGGTCTGGGCGACGTACTACGGGCAGTTCCGGGCGCACCTCACGGATCCGGAGATCGTGGGCGCCCGTACGGGTGAGGACGGCATGGTCGACAAGGCCGCCGCCCCGGCCGCGGGCCCGGTTCTGGGCATCTTCTCCACCGGTCCCGAGATCCGGAACGCCGCGCAGAACCTGGTCACCGAGATCATCGCCACCGTCGTGCTGGTCCTGGCGATCCTCACCCAGGGCCTCAACAATGACGGCGACGGCCTCGGCACGCTCGGCGCCCTGATCACCTCGTTGCTCGTGGTGGGCATCGGCCTCTCGCTCGGCGGCCCGACGGGGTACGCGATCAACCCGGTCCGCGACCTCGGTCCGCGTATCGTGCACGCGCTGCTGCCGCTGCCGAACAAGGGCGGTTCCGACTGGGGCTATGCCTGGGTGCCGATCGCCGGACCGCTGATCGGCGGCGCGATCGCGGGCGGGCTCTACAACGTCGCCTTCGCCTGAGCCGCGGCGCCCAGAGCCGTCGCCCCAAGACCACACAGACTTCCGGGAGCACATCGTGACCGACGCACACACCACCGGCCCGTTCATCGCGGCCATCGACCAGGGCACCACCTCCAGCCGCTGCATCGTCTTCGACAAGGACGGCCGGATCGTCTCCGTCGACCAGAAGGAGCACGAACAGATCTTCCCGAAGCCGGGCTGGGTCGAGCACGACGCGACCGAGATCTGGGAGAACGTCCAGGAGGTCGTGGCCGGCGCCATCGTCAAGGCGGGCATCACGGCCGCCGACGTGAAGGCGATCGGCATCACCAACCAGCGCGAGACCACGCTGCTCTGGGACAAGAACACCGGTGAGCCGGTCCACAACGCCCTCGTCTGGCAGGACACCCGGACCGACTCCCTCTGCAAGGAGCTCGGCCGCAACGTCGGCCAGGACCGGTTCCGCCGCGAGACCGGTCTGCCGCTCGCCTCGTACTTCGCCGGCCCGAAGGTCCGCTGGCTGCTCGACAACGTCGAGGGGCTGCGCGAGCGCGCCGAGCGCGGCGAGATCCTCTTCGGCACCATGGACTCCTGGGTCATCTGGAACCTGACCGGCGGCACCGAGGGCGGCGTCCACGTCACCGACGTCACCAACGCCTCGCGCACGCTCCTGATGAACCTGCACGAGATGAAGTGGGACGAGCGGATCCTCCACTCGATGGACATCCCGGCCGCGGTGCTCCCCGAGATCCGTTCCTCCTCCGAGGTGTACGGGAACGCCAAGGGCGGCGTGCTCGACGGGGTGCCCGTGGCGTCCGCGCTCGGCGACCAGCAGGCGGCCCTCTTCGGCCAGACCTGCTTCTCCGAGGGCGAGGCCAAGTCCACGTACGGCACCGGCACCTTCATGCTGATGAACACCGGTGAGACGCCCGTCAACTCGTACAACGGGCTGCTGACGACCGTCGGGTACCGGATCGGCGACCAGAAGCCGGTCTACGCCCTGGAGGGCTCCATCGCCGTCACCGGTTCGCTGGTGCAGTGGATGCGCGACCAGATGGGGCTGATCAAGTCCGCGGCCGAGATCGAGACCCTGGCCTCCTCGGTCGAGGACAACGGCGGCGCGTACTTCGTGCCCGCCTTCTCCGGTCTGTTCGCCCCGTACTGGCGCTCCGACGCCCGCGGTGTCATCGCCGGTCTGACCAGGTACGTCACCAAGGCGCACATCGCCCGGGCCGTCCTGGAGGCCACCGCCTGGCAGACCCGCGAGATCACCGACGCCATGACCAAGGACTCCGGCGTCGAGCTGGCCGCCCTGAAGGTCGACGGCGGCATGACCTCCAACAACTTGCTGATGCAGACGCTCGCCGACTTCCTGGACGCGCCCGTGGTGCGGCCCATGGTCGCCGAGACGACCTGCCTCGGCGCCGCCTATGCCGCCGGTCTCGCCGTCGGCTTCTGGCCGGACACCGACGCGCTGCGCGCCAACTGGCGCCGGGCCGCCGAGTGGACACCCCGCATGGACGCGGACACCCGCGACCGCGAGTACAAGAGCTGGCTCAAGGCCGTCGAGCGGACCATGGGCTGGCTCGAAGACGAGGAGTAATCGACATGACCACCCTGCAGAGCGTCCCGTCCCTCGGGACACACCCGGCCTCCGGCTCCCTCCCGAGCCGCGCCGAGACCCGGGAGCAGCTGTCCAGGGCTGCGTACGACCTCCTGGTGATCGGTGGCGGCATCCTGGGCATCTCCACCGCCTGGCACGCCGCGCAGTCCGGGCTGCGGGTGGCTCTGGTGGACGCCGGCGACTTCGCCGGCGCCACCTCCTCCGCCTCCTCCAAGCTGCTCCACGGCGGTCTGCGCTACCTGCAGACCGGAGCCGTGAAGCTGGTGGCGGAGAACCACTTCGAGCGCCGTGCGGTGTCCCGTCAGGTGGCCCCGCACCTGGCCAATCCGCTCACCTTCTACCTGCCGGTGTACAAGGGCGGCCCGCACGGCGCGGCCAAGCTCGGCGCGGGTGTGTTCGCCTACTCGGCGCTCTCCGCGTTCGGCGACGGGGTCGGCCACGTGATCAGCCCGGCGCGGGCCCGGCGCGACGTGCCGGAGCTGCGCACGGACAATCTGAAGGCCGTCGCGGTCTACGGCGACGACCAGATGAACGACGCCCGGATGGCGCTGATGACGGTGCGCGCGGCCGTCGACGCGGGCGCGGTCGTCCTCAACCACGCGGCGGTGACCGGGCTGCGGTTCACCAGGGGGCGGGTGACCGGCGCCGACCTGGAGGACCGTCTGGACGGCACGGAGTTCGGCGTCGACGCCCGTCTCGTGCTGAACGCCACCGGGCCGTGGGTCGACCACCTGCGGAAGATGGAGGACCCGGCCGCGGCGCCCTCCATCCGGCTGTCCAAGGGCGCGCACCTCGTGCTGAAGCGCACCCGCCCCTGGAAGGCGGCGCTCGCCACCCCGATCGACAAGTACCGCATCACGTTCGCCCTGCCGTGGGAGGACATGCTGCTGCTCGGTACGACGGACGAGGTGTACGAGGGCGACCCGGCGGACCTCGCGGTCACCGAGAAGGACACCGCGCAGATCCTGGACGAGGCGGCGTTCTCCATCCGGGACCAGCAGCTGTCGCGCGACCTGATCACGTACTCCTTCGCCGGTCTGCGGGTGCTGCCCGGCGGTCCCGGCGACACGTCCAAGGCCAAGCGCGAGACGGTCGTGACGGAGGGCCGCGGCGGGATGCTGTCGGTCGCGGGCGGCAAGTGGACGACGTTCCGCCACATCGGCCGTACGGTGATGAACAAGCTGGCCGCGCTCCCCGGGCGCCCGCTCGCGGAGGACATGGAGCCGATCGCGCACCTGCCGAAGAAGCTCCCGCTGCCGGGCATCGCCAACCCGAACGCGGTGGCGCACCGGCTGCTGGTCGACGGCGGTACACCGGGTCCGCGGATGGCGGCCGACACCGCGCGGCACCTGGCCACGCACTACGGCTCGCTCT
Organism: Streptomyces sp. NPDC002669; assembly: GCF_042889165.1. Taxonomy (NCBI): domain Bacteria; kingdom Bacillati; phylum Actinomycetota; class Actinomycetes; order Kitasatosporales; family Streptomycetaceae; genus Streptomyces; species Streptomyces sp. NPDC002669. The sequence continues at coordinate 5,329 of NZ_JBIAQQ010000023.1, forward strand.
CCTTCGACATCGCCCGGCTGGCCAACGAGAACCCGGCGCTGGCCGAGCGCGTCCACCCGGACGCGCCGGAGATCTGGGCGCAGGTCGCCTACGCCCGCGACCACGAGTGGGCCGAGACGGCGGACGACGTGCTGCGCCGCCGGACGACGCTGACGATCCGGGGCCTGGCGACGGATGAGATCCGGGCCGGTGTCGAGACCATGCTCGGCGACCGGAGCTGACGGAACGACACGGCACGGCACAGCACGGCGTACGAAGCGGACGGGGCGGCTCCCATGACGGGGGCCGCCCCGTCCATGTGCCCGGCCGGGCCCGGCGCCGGGCAGAACGGCCGCCCGTGCGCGGACGGCACCGATGGTCCCGGTTCCTTCGCCCCTCCCGGCCCCCATAATGAAGAGATACATCGGATGTCTGATTCCCGTCCGGATCTCAGGAGGACCGTCATGGCTGTCACCGACGAGGCGATCGAGAAGATCAAGGGAATGATCGTCTCGGGTGCGCTGCGGCCCGGCGACCGGCTCCCCAAGGAGAGCGAGCTCGCGGCCGATCTCGGGCTCTCCCGCAACTCGCTCCGCGAGGCCGTGCGCGCGCTGTCGCTGATCCGCATCCTCGATGTGCGACAGGGTGACGGCACCTATGTGACCAGCCTCGATCCGCAGTTGCTGCTGGAGGCGCTGAGCTTCGTCGTGGACTTCCACCGCGACGACACGGTGCTCGAATTCCTCGCCGTCCGCAGGATCCTGGAGCCGGCCGCGACGGCGATGGCGGCCACCCGGATCGACGATGCCCGGCTGGACGCGCTCGGCGCGCAGCTGGACGCGCTCGGCCCGCAGCCCTCGGTGGAGGAACTGGTCGCCGCCGACCTCGACTTCCATCGCGGCATCGTGAAGGCGTCCGGGAACTCGGTGCTCTGCTCGCTGCTCGACGGGCTGTCCGGGCCGACGACCCGGGCGCGGGTGTGGCGCGGTCTGACCCAGGAGGACGCGGTCAGCCGCACGCTGCACGAGCACCGGGCGATCCTGTCGGCCCTGCGGGACCGGGACGCGGAGGCCGCGCGGGCCTGGGCGACGGTGCACGTGGCGAGCGTGGAGCAGTGGCTGCGGTCGACGCTGTGACGCGGCGGAGGAGGGGCGCCCGGGCCGGGCGCCCCTCCTCCGCGAGAGGTCCGGTCAGCTTCCGGCCGGGCGCAGCCGCAGTCCCTGCATGCCGCCGTCGACGGCGAGCGCCGTGCCGGTGACCGAGGCGGCGGCGGGGCTCGCGAGGTACACGATCGCGGCGGCCACCTCGTCGGCGGAGACCAGTCGTCCCATCGGCTGACGGGCGTCGAGCGCGGCCCGTTCGGCGGCCGGGTCCTCCGCCTGTCCGAGCAGCCGGCCGATCCACGGGGTGTCCGCGGTGCCCGGGTTGACGCAGTTGACCCGGATGCCCTCGCGGACGTGGTCTGCGGCCATCGCCAGGGTCAGCGAGAGGACGGCGCCCTTGCTCGCGCTGTACAGGGCGCGCTGCGGCAGCCCGGCGGTCGCCGCGATGGAGCAGGTCTGGGTGATCGACACGGCGCCGGGCCGGTCGGCCGCCGCGCGCCGCAGATGGGGCAGGGCGTGCCGGGCGGTGCGGACCATGCCGAGGACGTTGATGTCCAGGACCCGGCCCCACTCCTCGTCGTCGTTGTCCTCGACCGTGCCGATGGAGCCGATGCCCGCGTTGGACACGACGGTGTGCAGCACGCCCAGTTCGGCCGCGGCCCGGTCGACCGCCGCGCGCACGGCGGCGTCGTCGGTGACGTCCGCCTCGACGGCCAGGGCCCCCGCGGGGGCGCCCGCGGTCTCCCGGTCGAGCACGGCCACCCGTGCGCCGCGTTCCAGCAGCATGGCCGTGACGGCGGCCCCGATGCCGGAGGCGCCGCCCGTCACCAGTGCGCCCATTCCCTCGAAGTCACGTGTGCCGGTCATCGGTTGGCCTCCTCGGCGGTGCGGCGGGCCTGCCACACGGGGCCCTCCGGGTAGCGGTGTGCGGCGATCGACCCGGGGAGCATCCGGGCGGAGAAGCCCGGGGCGTCCGGGGCGACGTAGCGGCCGTTCTCGATCACGGTGGGATCGGCGAAGTGCTCGTGGAGGTGGTCGACGTACTCGATCACCCGGTCGTCCCAGCTGCCGGACACCGCGACGTAGTCGAACATCGACAGGTGCTGCACCAGCTCGCAGAGTCCGACGCCGCCCGCGTGCGGGCAGACCGGGACGCCGTACTTGGCGGCGAGCAGCAGGATCGCCAGGTTCTCGTTGACGCCCGCGACCCGGGCCGCGTCGATCTGGACGAAGTCGACGGCCCCGGCCTGGAGAAGCTGCTTGAACACGACCCGGTTGGCGACGTGTTCACCGGTGGCGACCTTGACCGGCTGCCCGGCCCGCACGGCGGCGTGGCCGAGGACGTCGTCGGGGCTGGTCGGCTCCTCGATCCAGTGCGGGTCGTACGGTGCGAGCGCGGTCATCCACTCGACCGCGTCGGAGACGTCCCAGCGCTGGTTGGCGTCGACGGCGATCCGGATGTCGGGGCCGACCGCCTCGCGGGCGAGGGCGAGTCTGCGGACGTCGTCGGGGAGGCTGCCGCCGACCTTCAGCTTGATCTGGGTGAAGCCTTCGGCGACGGCCTCCTTGGCCAGGCCGACCAGCTTGTCGTCGGTGTAGCCCAGCCAGCCGGGCGAGGTGGTGTACGCCGGGTACCCCTCGGCGCGCAGCCGTTCGGCGCGCTCGGCCCGGCCCGGTTCGGCGGCCCGCAGGATCTCCAGGGCCTCCTCGGGGGTGAGGGCGTCGGTGAGGTAGCGGAAGTCCACGAGGGAGACGAGCTCCTCGGGCGTCATCCCGGCGAGGAACCGCCACACCGGCTGCCCCGCCAGCTTCGCCGCCAGGTCCCAGGCGGCGTTGACGACCGCGCCGGCCGCCATGTGCATCACGCCCTTCTCCGGTCCCAGCCACCGCAGTTGGGAGTCGTGCGTGAGTTCCCGGTGCAGTGCGGCGAGGTCGGCCGCGGTACGGGGGGCCGGACGCCCCACCACGTAGGGGCGCAGCGTCTCGATGGCGGCGGCCATCACCTCGTTGCCGCGCCCGATGGTGAAGCAGAAGCCATGTCCCTCGGCGCCGGCGCCGCCGTCGTCGCCCGGGCCGTCCGCACCGGCGGGGCCATCGGTGCGCAGCACGAGGTAGGCGGCCGAGTAGTCGGGATCCGGGTTCATGGCGTCCGAACCGTCCAGTTGTTCCGAGGTCGGAAAACGGATGTCGTGGACCACGAGATCCGTGACGGTCTGACTCATGTGCGCCCCCAGGGGAATAACATCGGACCTCTGTTCTGGTCATCCGATGTATAGCGTCAAGAAGCCTCCAACGTCCAGGCTTGACGGCAAATTCACTGGACACAGCTCGGATGTATTCGCAGGATGAAGCCGTGATCGGATCGGTGATCCATCGTCGGTGGGCCCGGGAGGTCCGGGTGTGCGCGGGGACTGCGGCGGGAGGGGCCAGAAGCCGTAAGGTTGATGAGTACACAAGGGAACTTCGGAAGGAGGCCTGGGTGATCGAGCTCGAGGGGGTTCCCGAGCTGATCGACCCGGTCATGGTGGCCGCGTTCGAGGGATGGAACGACGCGGGTGACGCCGCCTCCACGGCGGTCGCGCACCTGGAACGGGAGTGGAAGGGCGAGGTGTTCGCGGCGCTCGACGCCGAGGACTACTACGACTTCCAGGTCAACCGGCCGACGGTCTGGCTGGACGGCGGGGTGCGCAAGATCACCTGGCCGACCACCCGGCTGTCCGTGGTCCGCGTCGGCGGGGAGAAACCCCGCGACCTCGTCCTCGTCCGCGGCATCGAACCATCCATGCGCTGGCGCTCGTTCTGCAATGAGATCCTCGGCTTCGCCCATGAACTGGGGGTGGAGATGGTTGTGGTCCTGGGCGCGCTGCTCGGGGACACCCCGCACACCCGCCCGGTGCCGGTCAGCGGGGTCACCTCCGACCCGGACCTGGCGCGGACCATGGACCTGGAGGAGACCAGGTACGAGGGTCCGACCGGCATCGTCGGCATCCTCCAGGAGGCGTGCACCCACGCGGGCGTGCCCGCGGTGAGCCTGTGGGCGGCGGTGCCGCACTACGTGTCGCAGCCGCCCAACCCCAAGGCCACGCTCGCGCTGCTGAACCGCCTGGAGGACCTGCTCGGCCTGCGCATCCCGCTGGGCGAACTGCCCGAGGACGCGCGCGCCTGGCAGCTGGGCGTCGACCAACTGGCCGCCGAGGACAGCGAGGTCGCCGAGTACGTGCAGACGCTGGAGGAGGCCCGGGACACCGCGGAGCTGCCCGAGGCGAGCGGCGAGGCCATCGCCCGGGAGTTCGAACGCTATCTGCGCCGCAGGGACACCGGGCCCGGCGGGCACGCGACGGAGAGCGGGGACGCCTCGTACCTGCGCGATCCGGCCGGCGGCCGTACCCGTCCGCCGAAGCCGGTGCGCCCCGAGACGGGCGACGAGACCGGTCCCCGTCCCCGGCCGGCGGCCGGGGAGGGGAACGGCGACGCGAACGACGACGCCGAGGGCCCGCGGGATTCCGCGGAGGACACCCCGGAGCCCCCGGACGCCTCCGGCTCCCCGGACTCCCCCGAGTCCCCGGACGCCTGACGCCGGGTCACCGACGGGACCGGTGGGGCGCCGGACGGGACATGATCCCGTCCGGCGCCCCTTCGTCGTCCGGCCCGGTCCGGAAACCGTCCGGCCCGGTCAGGAACAGGTGAACCGCGCCGCGGCCCAGTCCCCGTGGTCACCGGTCTTGGAACCGTTGGTGTCCGTGACCTTCAGGCGCACATGGCGCGCCCCGTCGAGCCCCACGTCCACCGGTACGGTCGCCGAGGCCCCGGTCAGCTTCGGCGAGGTCCACAGCACCTTGCCGTCCGCCTCGACCGAGAACGCCACCTCGCCGTAGCCGTTGATCTCGTCGTCGATGCCCACGTCCGCGGTGAAGGCGGTGCAGCGCCCGCCGAGGTAGACCTCGATCTCGGAGTCGGCGTGGGTACCGATCCCCTTCTCGTAGGTCTTGCCCGCGAGGGTCAGCGTCCTCCCGTCGGCCGCGCCCGACTCGCCGTTGCTGCGGTCCCGTTCGGCCGGTCCGTAGCCGTTGGTGGACTTCAGCCACACCAGATCGCTCGCCCACGCCCCGCCGGTGGGCGGCGGCGGCATCACCGCGGCCGCGAACCGCTGCACGGCGGTGCGGGACTCACCGGCCGACCGGTAGCGGGCGACCGCGGTGATCCGCGCCTCCCCCGCCCCGGCGTCCTTCGCCGGGGTGACCGAGAGCTCGACCCGTCGGGTGGTGCCCGCCGGGACGCGGTCCACGGTCGCGGGCCGGGCGACCCGCCAGCCCTCGGGGACGTCCAGGGTCACCTCGGCGTCCGTCACGTCCGCCGTGCCCGCGGTGACGTCCACGGCGACGGTGGACTCGGCTCCGGCCCCGACCTCCTGTCCGGCCGGTGCGGCGAGCGCGGCCGTCGCGGCGGCGTCCCGGCCGCCGACCGCGCTGGTGTCCTTCAGTTTCACGGCGAACTTCTTGCCGGTGGACAGCTTTCCGGTCTTGATCTTCACGACGCCGCCGCGGTCGTCCCGGTCGTACCACCAGCCCCGCTCGGCCGCCCGGTACGCGGCCCCGGAGTCCAGCCGGGGCAGCTTCCCGCGGAGCTGGACCGCGCCCGGCTCCGAGCCGGTGTGCACGCTGAACTCGTAGGGGCGGGCGGTCTGCTTGCCGTTGAACTCCCCCTCGCTCGCGCCGATCCGCACGGTGACGTCGCCCGCGCCCCGGACCGGCGCGTCGACCTCGGCGGTCTGGGTGGCGTACTTGCCGGCCCGGTGCTGCCGGGTGACGCCGTCGTCCTCGTACAGCGTGAAGGAGGACTTCCCCCGCGGGTAGACGTCCCAGGCGAGCGGGGAGTCCGCGGTGCGGTCCCGGTACGAGCGGATGCCCGGCCACATCGGTACGGCGGCGCCGCCCCTGACGAACAGCGGCAGGGTGTCCAGCGGCGCGGCGTAGTCGTCCACGGTGGTCGGCCCCTCGTACGTGCGGCCGCTCCAGTAGTCGGTCCAGGTGCCCTTCGGCAGGTAGATCCCGTCGCGTTCGGTGGTGTCCCGGTAGACCGGTGCGACGAGGAAGTCCTCGCCGGACATGAACTCGTACTTCGCCGCGTCCGAGGCCGCCCCCGGGTCGTCGGGGAACTCCAGGACGAGCGGACGGACCATGCCGACGCCGGTCTTCGTCGCCTCGTGCGCGTAGGAGTACTGGTAGGGCAGCAGCGACTCCTTGAGCTTGAGGTAGTCGCGGTTGATGGAGGTGTACGGCTCCCCGTACCGGAAGGGCTGCTTGTCGCTGGCCGCCCAGCCGTCCATCGTCATCGTGGTCCCCAGGAACATCTTCCACTGGAGGTCACGGGTGTAGGTCTTGGCGCTGCCGCCGAAGATGCCGTCCACGTCGCCGGTGGTGTAGGCGAGACCGGACATGGTGGCGCCCGCGTAGGTCGGGATCTGCCAGCGGATGTAGTCCCAGGTGCCGTACTGGTCCCCGGACCACTGGACGCCGCAGCGCTGCGCACCCGACCAGCTCTCGGGGGCGTAGGTGAAGCCGCGGGCGTCGCTGTTGTCCTCGATGCCCTTGTACGCGTCCTTGCAGCCGTCCAGGGCGAACTTGTAGCCCTCGCCGACCCAGGCGACGTCCAGCTTGGCGACCCGCTGGCCCGCCCCGACCTGGTCGGCGATCTTGTCGATGCCGTCCTCGGTCCACAGGCCGAGCTGCATGCCGCGGTCCTGGAGGCCCTTCGCGGTCTCGCCGAGGTCCTCGTAGCCGCAGCCGTAGCCGTCGTTGACGAGCATCCAGCCGTTGGGCATGTCGTGCTCGACGTAGCCGTCGGCGACCTTCAGCGCGTCCAGGGTGCGGCGCTCGCCGCGGTTGGCGTTGTGCAGGTAGCAGTCGGCGTCGCCGATCTCCAGCCCGTACACGGGCGGCAGGAACGGTTTGCCGGTGAGCTTCGTGTACTGGCCGATGACGTCCTTGGCGTCGTCGCCCGCGAAGTAGTACGCGTCGAAGCGCTTCTCCTGCGCGCTGGTGGTCACCGGGTCGCTGAAGGCATAGGTGTTCGGCGCGTAGGTGTTGCGGAAGACGCCGTAGCCGGCCGAGGAGAGGTAGAACGGCACCGAGTTGGGGTGGCCGCCATCGTTCCAGTTGTAGTCGACGCCGACCTCGACGGTCTTGCCGCGGTGCGAGGTGTTGCCCCGGCCGTTCTGCATGCCGGCGCCGTAGAACTGCTCGTCCGCGCCCCGGTCGAGGGTCTGGACGGTCCGCTCGCCGTTCCAGCTCAGTCCCTTGGACTCGGACCACAGGCGGGTGCCGTCGGCGCGGTACAGCGCGAAGCGCAGGGGCGACTTGTAGGCGCGCAGGGTGACGTCGTCGGTGGAGAGCTCGTAGTGGTCGGCGCGCTCCTTCCAGCGGGTGCGGGGCGGGGCGCCCTGCGGCAGGACGATGTCGTCGCCGGTCGGGTCCGAGAAGGCCCCGTCCGGGGCGAGTTCGATGCGGAAGGTCTCGGCGGAGACGAAGCTGACGCGGGCCTCGGCGTCCCCGGCCTCCAGCCGGTAGACGGCTCCGTCGGCGGAGAACCCGGTCAGGTCGCCGACCGTGGTGTCCGGTTCGGCGGCTCCCGCCTCCGGGGCACCGGGGCCCGTGAAGACGGCCACCAATCCCAGCAAGGCTGCAACTGCCGCCACTCTGATGCGCATTGATGATTGCATAGAGCGCTTTTAGCGCAGTAACGAGCACTTGACCATGGACAAAACGGAACCGGCCCCGAACTTCGTCGAGAAGTCCGGGGCCGGTTCGGCCGAATCGTCCGGCGGGAAGCGGCGCGGCGGCGCCGCGCGGGGGTGTTACAGGGCGACGCCCAGCAGCGCGTCGACGGCCCGCGAGACGACGCCGGGGGCGCCCTCGTCGCTGCCGCCCTCCGCGGCCTGCCGCGCGGCCCAGCGGTCCACGGCGGCCAGGGCGGCCGGCGCGTCCAGGTCGTCGGCGAGGGCCTCGCGGATCTCCTCGACCAGGGCATCGGCGGACGGTCCGTCGGGCCGGGAGACCGCGGAGCGCCACCGCGCGAGCCGCTCGACCGCGTCGGCGAGCACCTGGTCGGTCCACTCCCAGTCGGACCGGTAGTGGTGCGCGAGCAGCGCCAGGCGGATCGCCGCCGGGTCCACGCCGTCGCGACGCAGCTTCGAGACGAAGACCAGGTTGCCCCGGGACTTGGACATCTTCTCGCCGTCCAGGGCGACCATGCCGGCGTGCACGTACGCCCGCGCGAAGGGGTGCTCGCCGGTCAGCACCTGGGCGTGCGAGGCACCCATCTCGTGGTGCGGGAAGACGAGGTCGGACCCGCCGCCCTGGACGTCGAAGCCCATGCCGAGGTGGTCCAGCGCGATGGCGACGCACTCGATGTGCCAGCCGGGCCGCCCGGGGCCGAGCGAGGCGCCGTCCCAGCTCGGCTCGCCCTCGCGGGCGGCCATCCAGAGCATCGGGTCGAGCGGGTTCTTCTTGCCGGGGCGCTCCGGGTCGCCGCCGCGCTCCGCGGACAGCAGCCGCATCGCCTCGGCGTCGAGGTTGGAGACCTCGCCGAAGCGCGGGTCGGCCTCGACGGAGAAGTACACGTCGCCGTCGAGCTCGTAGGCGGCCCCCGCGTCTCGGAGCCGTTCGACGAGCGGAACGATGCCGGGTATCGCCTCGACGGCGCCGATGTAGTGCTTCGGCGGGAGCATGCGCAGTGCGGTCATGTCCTCGCGGAACAGCGCCGTCTCGCGCTCCGCGAGCTCGGTCCAGTCCTGACCGTCGCGCACGGCCCGTTCCAGGAGCGGGTCGTCCACGTCCGTCACGTTCTGGACGTAGTGAACCTGCCGCTTGGTGTCGAGCCACACGCGCTGGACGAGGTCGAACGCGTTGTAGGTCGCCGCGTGACCCATGTGGGTCGCGTCGTACGGCGTGATGCCGCAGACGTAGATACGGGCGACGGGACCGGGGTCGAGGGTGATCCGTCCGCCGGTCGCGGTGTCGTGGATCCGAAGGTCGCGGCCCTTGCCGGGCAGGGCGGGGACCTCAGAAGCGGGCCAGGCATGCATGGCACGAGCGTAACCGGATGCATGTTCCGGATACGAACCGGATACCGGATCCTGACCGAAGAGGCACTCTTGCGCGGTGCGGCCCGGTCTGCTGCGGCGTACCGGCCGGGCTTCCTTCCCGGCCCCCTCGCCGCCCCTCCGGCCGGTTTTCTCACACCGGCGGCCAGGGGATCGACGGCCACTCACCGCTCGGCTCCGGGTGCCGCCCCGACGTCCGCAGCCCCGCGACCCGTCCCCGCAGCGCCTCGATCTCGGCCGCGGTGATCAGCTCGGCCAGCCGGGTGACGAGCGGGGTTCCCGGCGCGAGCTCCGTCCCCAGCCGGTCGAGGACCTCGACGGCCTCGGCCGTCAGCGGCTCCCCCGCCCAGCCCCAGAGCAGGGTGCGCAGCTTGTCGTCGGCGTTGAAGGTCACCCCGTGGTCGATGCCGTAGAGCCGGCCGTCGGGCGCGGGCAGCAGGTGGCCGCCCTTGCGGTCCCCGTTGTTGATGACGGCGTCGAGCACGGCCAGCCTCCGCAGCCGCGGGTCGTCCGCGTGGACCAGCAGGGCCGTCCTGCCCCCGCCGACCTCGGCGCGGACGACGGCCTTCCAGCCCTCGCCGGGCTCCTCGTCCTCGACGAGCGCGAGCAGCGGGGGTTCGGCCGCCTCCCCGTCCTCGTCGCCCTGCGGCACGGCGTCGATCCACAGCTGGCACATGCCCTCGCCGTACGGCCCGTCCCGCAGCACGGTGGGCGGTACGAGGCCCCAGCCGGTCGCCTCGGAGAGTTCGTACGCGGCCACCTCGCGCCGGGCCAGCGTGCCGTCCGGGAAGTCCCACAGGGGCTGTTCACCGGCCACCGGCTTGTAGACGCAGGTCGCCTCCTCGCCGTCGCGCGCGACCGTGCAGTACAGCACCGCGTTGGATGCGCCGCGGACCTGCCCGAGGACGGTGAGCCCGCCCTCGGCGAGCAGGGCGAGCCGGTCGGCGTCGGTACCGGCGCGGGTGCCGGTACCGGTGTCGACGCCGGTCAGGCTCCGCGACGGTATCCGTTCTGGCGCGGGCATACGTGTCCTTCCGGATCGAGCGGCAGGCTGCACAGCGGGCACGGCGGGCGCCCGGCGTTCACGACGTCCAGGGCGCGCTTGGCGAAGGCCCGGGCCTGTGCGCCGCTGAGGCGGACCCGGAGCATCGGCGGGCCGTTCTCCTCGTCCTGCAGCAGCCGTTCCTCGGCCTCCGCGAGGTCCTCGTCGGAGTCCACGTCCAGCTCGACCAGCGCCTGGGCCTCGACGATCATGCGCTGTTCCTCGCCGTCCCAGGCGAGGGCCATCGTGCCGACCCTGAACTCCTCCTCGACGGGAACGTCCAGGGGGGCCGTGTCGGTGACGTCCATGGGGGCCACGGCGGGCACCGGGGAGTTGCCGCCGGTCCGCCGCACCACCTCGTCGAGCAGCTCGTCGATCCGCTCGGCCAGCGCGGCGACCTGGGTCTTCTCCAGAGCCACGCTGGTGACACGTCCGCCTGAGGATGCCTGCAGGAAGAACGTACGGCGTCCAGGCAACCCGACCGTGCCGGCCACGAAACGGTCCGGGGGGTCGTAGAGGAACACCTGACGGGACACGTCCTGTCTCCCTTGAAGATCGACGGTGGTTGGGGCGGCCGGGGCCGGCCGGGGAGACTCCCGGGAAACGGCGCCCACGGCGCGTCCACCCTACTGCGCGGAGCGATCACGGCGCCCCAGCGCCGCCCCCGACCGCCGCGTCCGCGTCCGGGCGCCGGTCCGGGTCCGTCGCGTCGCCGCGCTCGCGCGGTGCCAGCGGGGCGAGGTCGCCGGTGTCGCCGAGCCGCAGCAGGAAGGGGCGCAGCCCGGTGTAGCGGATCGCGGTGACCGAGCAGGGGTCGGCGTGGATGCGCTGGAAGAGGTCGAGGTGCAGACCGAGCGCGTCGGCGACGATCGCCTTGATGATGTCGCCGTGCGAGCACATCACGTAGGCGGCGTCCTCGCCGTGCCCGGCCGTGATCCGGGCGTTCCAGTCCCGGACGGCGTCGACCGCGCGCGCCTGCATGGCGCGCATGGACTCGCCGCCGGGGAAGGCCGCGGCGGAGGGGTGCTGCTGCACGACGTTCATCAGCGGTTCGTCGGCGAGCTCGGCGAGCTTGCGCCCCGACCAGTCGCCGTAGTCGCACTCGTTGATCCGCTCCTCCGTGTGCGGCTCCAGCTCGGGGCGGGCGTCGAGCAGCGGCCGCAGGGTCTCCCGGCACCGTTGCAGGGGGCTGCTGACGGCGGCGGCCAGGGGCAGCGCGGCCAGCCGTCCGGGCAGTGCCGCGGCCTGCGCGGCCCCGCGCTCGTCGAGCCCGACACCGGGGGTGCGGCCCGCGAGCACCCCGGCCGTGTTGGCGGTGGAACGTCCGTGGCGTACGAGGATCAGGGTGGGCATACGGGCCAGCGTAGGCCGCCATCGCCCACGGGGTGCGCCGGGGAGCCGGGCAGGGAAGAATGCCCGCCGTGATCGTGGACTGTGCCATCTACCGGGACGGGCGCCGTACGGACGGCCCCGCCGACCTCTCCGACGCCCTCGCCCAGGCGCGGGCCGACGGGGACGCGTTCCTCTGGATCGGGCTGCACGAACCCACGGAGAAGGAGTTCGACCTCGTCAGCAGCGAGTTCGGGTTGCACCCGCTGGCGGTGGAGGACGCCCTGAGCGCGCACCAGCGTCCCAAGCTGGAGGTGTACGACGACTCGCTCTTCGCGGTCATCAAACCGGTGGTGTACGACCATCGGGAGGACACGGTCACCACCGGCGAGCTGATGGCCTTCATAGGCGACTCGTTCGTCGTGACGGTCCGGCACGGGGAGGGCTCGCCGCTCGCCGCGGTACGGCGTCGGCTGGAGGCCGAGCCGGAGGTGCTCAAGCACGGGCCGACCGCGGTGCTGTACGCGGTCAGCGACGCGGTCGTCGACCACTACATCGAGGTGGCGGGCGAGCTCCAGGTGGACCTGGAGGAGCTGGAGACGAAGGTGTTCGCCCCGGCCGGCGGGGGCGGCGACAAGAACACCGCGTCGCGCATCTACACCTTCAAGCGGCAGATCCTGGAGTTCCGCCGGGCCGCCGGGCCGCTCGGCGCCCCCATGGCCCGGCTGGCGAGCGCGGAGGTGCCGTTCGTCCACGAGCACTCGCAGCCGTTCTTCCGGGACGTGAACGACCACCTGACGCGCGCGAACGAGTACGTGGAGGGGCTGGACCGGCTGCTCTCCGACATCCTCTCGGCCCATCTGGCCCAGGTGGGGGTGCGGCAGAACGACGACATGCGCAAGATCTCGGCCTGGGCGGCGATGGCCGCCGTGCCGACCATGGTGGCGGGGATCTACGGCATGAACTTCGAGCACATGCCGGAACTCCGCCAGGTGTGGGCGTATCCGGCGGTGATCGTGCTGATGGTCTCCGCGGTCCTCGCCCTGTACCGGCTGTTCAAGCGGCGCGGCTGGCTCTGACGGCCGGAAGCGGTCCGGCGGCCGGGAGCCCGGTGCCCCGACCGGGTCAGGCGAACTCCGGCATCTGCGTGGCGGGGCCGCCCAGGGCGTCGCGCCGTTCGGGCTGTTCCAGGCTCACCATGCGCCGCCAGCCCACGAGCCGTTCGTACGCGTGGACGCCGTGGATGCCCGCGGCCAGCACCGCCGCCCTGGCCCGGGACCAGCCCAGGATGCGGCCCATGTGCGCCATCACGGCGAGGCTGACGTCGCGGTACACCCGGATCTCGGCGAGCGCGCACTCGCGCAGGGTGCGCTGGATCGTGCGGCCGTGCCCGGCGCGGGCGAGGCGGAGCAGTTCCTCGTGGCAGTACGCGAGGTGGTCGTCCTCGTCGTTGGAGATCATCTTCACCGCGCGGCCGAGGTCGGGGTGGTCCGCGAAGTGCTTGCGCAGCAGCCGCATCTGTTCGGAGGCGCGCTGCTCGGTGACCCGGCTGTGGGCGAGGTAGGTGATGATGTCGCCCTCCAGGAGCGGTTCGTCCAGCCGCAGCCGCTCGTGGCCGAGGCCGATGCCCTGCCGCTCCAGCAGCATCGTGTAGTCGGTCTCGCGCGGCACCTCCACCGGCCGCAGACCGCGCTTCCTCAGCAGCGCGCCGAAGATCCTGCCGTGCTTGTCCTCGTCGGCGCCGTGCCGGGCGATCTTGGGGGCCAGGGCCCGCTGGCTCTCGGGCACCAGGACCGCGATGCGGCCGTTCTCCCAGCCACCCTGGGACTCCCCGCCGGCCGCGATGGAACAGAACAGCCGGAATGCCTCGTCGTCGTCGAGGATCTCCTGGAACAGGCTCTTCGCCGAGAGCATCACTGCCACCTCCGTACCGGCATCCACCGAGCGACAGTCAAATGCGGCACGCCCGCCCGGGCAACAGGAGGCGGGTCCCGGCTACGCCGGACGGGGCGGCGGCCCGGCGGTCGCCCGGCGCGCGGCGGCGGCGCGCACGCCGTACCGCGTAACCGTCCGCCCCCTGGCGCGTTGATACGCACGACGGCCGTGGCGGGGAGGCCCCGAGCCCCCGCCACGGCCTGCCCCCGAAGGGGGCGGTGTGTCACGCGAGTCCGGCGCGCTCCAGCGCGTCCGTGCCGGCCCGCAGGGCCGTGATCCGCTCGTCGAGCGTGAAGCCGGCCGGAGCCAGGGTCAGGGTCGTGACGCCCGCCTCCGCGTACGCCTGCATCCGCTCGGCGATCCGCTCGATCGGGCCGAGCAGCGCGGTCTGGTCGATCAGCTGGTGCGGCACGGCGGCCGCGGCGCCGTTCTTGTCGCCGGACAGGTACTTGTCCTGGATCTCGGCGGCTTCCTTCTCGTAGCCCATGCGCTGCGCGAGCTGGTTGTAGAAGTTCTGCTTGCGGCTTCCCATGCCGCCCACGTACAGGGCCGTGTACGGGCGGAACATGTCGGCGAGGCCGTTGACGTCGTCGCCGACGGCGAGCGGCAGGGTGGGGCACACGTCGAAGCCGTCCATGGTCAGACCGGCCTTCTCGCGGCCCGCGCGCAGGTACTTCAGGGCGGTGTCCTCCAGGTGTTCCGCTGAGGGGAAGATCAGCAGCGCGCCGTCGGCGATCTCACCGGTCTGCTCCAGGTTCTTCGGGCCGATCGCCGCGATGTAGAGCGGGATGTGCTCGCGCTGCGGGTGGACGGTCAGCTTGATGGGCTTGCCCGGGCCGTCCGGCAGCGGCAGCGTCCAGTGCTGCCCCTGGTACGAGAGCCGCTCGCGGGACATCGCCCTGCGGACGATCTCGACGTACTCGCGGGTGCGGGCCAGCGGCTTGTCGAACTTGACGCCGTACCAGCCCTCGGAGACCTGCGGCCCCGACACGCCGAGGCCGAGCCGGAACCGGCCGCCGGAGAGCGAGTCGAGGGTGGCGGCGGTCATCGCCGTCATGGCGGGCTGACGGGCCGGGATCTGCATGATCGCGGAGCCGACGTCGATGGACTCGGTCCGGGCCGCGACCCAGGAGAGCACGGTCGGGGCGTCGGAGCCGTACGCCTCGGCCGCCCAGCAGACGTCGTACCCGAGCCGGTCGGCCTCCTGGGCGACGGCCAGATTGTCGCCGTCCATTCCCGCGCCCCAGTAACCGAGATTGATGCCGAGCCGCATAACCGCTCCCTTACCGATCAGTAACGTCCCTGGACCCCGGACTCTAGCGCGCGGTTCCGGGTTCCGTCAGGGGCGGCTTCGGGGCACGGCCGTCCACAGGCTTCCACCGAGTGGGGCTCTGGCCAGTAATCTCAGCGCCCATGGAGCAGAGGCATCTCGGCCGGACCGGCCTTCGAGTGTCCCGGATCGGGCTCGGCACCCTCACCTGGGGCCGGGACACCGACGAGCACGACGCCGCCGAACAGCTCAAGGCCTTCTGGGAAGTGGGCGGCACGCTGGTCGACACGGCCGATGTCTACGGCGGCGGGGAGGCCGAGTACCTGCTCGGGCGGCTCGTCGTGGGCCTGGTGCCGCGGGAGGACCTGGTCATCGCGACGAAGGCGGGCAGCGTGGCCGACCCGGACCGCAGGTTCGACGGGTCGCGCGGGCATCTGCTGGCCGCGCTGGACGCCTCCCTGGAACGGCTGGGCACCGATCACGTGGATCTCTGGCAGCTGCACGCCTTCGACCCGGGGACCCCGCTGGAGGAGACCCTCCAGGCGGTGGACCTGGCGGTCTCCACGGGGCGCGCCCGGTACGCGGGGGTGTCGAACTTCTGCGGCTGGCAGCTGGCGAAGGCGGCCACCTGGCAGCTCGCCGCGCCCGGGGCGCGCACCCGGCTGGCAAGCACACAGATGGAGTACTCGCTGCTGCAACGGGGCGTGGAGCGCGAGGTGCTGCCCGCCGCCCTCGATCTCGGCATCGGGCTGCTGCCGTCCTCGCCGCTGGGCCGCGGGGTGCTGACCGGGAAGTACCGGACGGGCACCCCGTCGGACTCCCGCGGCGCCTCGGAGCTGCTGGCCCCGTTCGTCGAGCCGTATCTGGACACGGCGGCGAGCCACATCGTGGACGCGGTGACCACGGCCGCGGACGGTCTGGCCACGACGCCGCTCCAGGTGGCGCTCGCCTGGGTGCGCGACCGGCCCGGCGTGGTGGCCCCGGTCGTCGGCGCGCGCAACGCGCAGCAGCTCAGGGAGGCGTTGTCAGTGGAGGCGCTTAGTCTTCCTGACGAGATCTGCCAGGCGCTCGACGACGTGTCGGCGCCCGTGCACCGCTATCCCGACCAGGACTGGAGCACGCTGTGACTGCGCTTCCCCGGGGGGAGACCCCCGGTTCCCCGGCCGCCGACGACGGCGTCGTGGCCCCCTCCCCCGCCGTGGACGGGGACCGGTCCGCGACCGGTACCACCGGCGACGAGGGCGAGACCACGACCGACACCACCGGGGACGGGGACGAGGCCGCGACCGAGGCCACCACCGGGGACGACGCCGCGACCGCGCTCTCCGAGGCCGAGGCCGAGCTCGCCGCCCAGCGCGAGTTCCGGGAGCGGATCGAGAAGCGCAAGGCCGAGAAGAAGGGCCCCATCTCCGCCGGTGCGAAGCTGAGCGGCACGGCGGCCGATCTGCTGGCCGCCGTACGGGCCGTGGAGAGCGGTGAGAAGCCCGCCGCCCCGTTCCTCGACCGGCCCGCGCCCGCCGCCCCCGACCGGCCCGCGCCCGCGCCCGAACCGGTGCGCCCGCGCACGCCCGAACCGGCACCGGCGCCCCGCAGCGCCCCGCCCGAGGCGCTGGCCGCGACCGCCGCCGTGCTGACCGAGGGCGGGGCCCCGGCGGCGCTGGCGGGCCCGGTGGCCGAGGTGCTGGGCGCGCAGGCGGCCGAGGCGCTGCGCGAGGACCCGTGGCGCCTGCTGGCCGTGCCGGGGGTCCGCCCCGAGCAGGCGGACGGATTCGCCCGGGCCCTGCTCGGTGCCGGATGCGGCCCGGACGACGGGCGGCGGACCGCCGCCCTGATCGGTCTGCTGCTGGAGCGGGCCGCGCTGCGGGGCCATACGGCGCAGGACGCCGCCACCGTACGGGCCGCGCTCGCCGAACACGCGGTGACCGACCCCGGGGCGGCCCTGGAGCGCGCCGTGGCCGAGGGCGTCGTCCTGGCCTTCCGGGACGGGCCCGAGGACCCGGAGCCCGAGACCGCCGAGGAGCCCGGTGCGCGGGCCGACGGCGACGCGCCGGAGCCGGAGCCGGTACGGGTGCTGCTCGGCCTCGACCGGTACGCACTCGCCGAGGAGAGCCTCGCCGACGGTCTCGCCCGGCTGGTCAACGCCTGTGAGAAGGACGCCGACTGGACGGAGGCGGCCTCGGCCGCGGGCTCCTCCTCGGCGTCCGAGCTGATCCGCACGGTCGCGGCCCACGGTCTCGTGGCCCACACCGGCGGCGAGGCCGCCCGGGCCGAACCCGCCGCCCTGATCACCGCGGCCCGCGGCCTGGGGCTGCGCGCCCTGGGCGCCGCGCACAGCGCCGACGGCAGGCACCGGCTGGCCGGCGCGACCGGCGACCCGGCGACGGCCGTCACGCTCGCCGGGCTGCTCTCCGGTGCGGAGGGCCCCGGGCGGGACGAGGAGGGCGCGCTCGCCGTCGACCTGCTCGTCGTGCTCGACGCCCCGCAACTGGACGTCGAGACCGCCGCGATGCTGGTCGAGTCCCTGGCCGACGGCACCCGTCTGGTGCTCAGCGGCGACCCCGGAGTGCTGGGATCGGCCGGTGCGGGGCGGGTGTTCGCGGATGTGCTCGCGGCCCGCGCCTGCCCGCAGATCGCCTCCCGCACCCCCGACCCCGGACCGATCGGCGAGCTGGTCTCCGGCATCGGCATCGGCGAGCTGAACCAGGTCGAGGCGCCGGGCAGGGAGGTGGTGATCGTCCCCGTGCGCGACGCGGGCGAGGCGGTGCACCGCACCGTGCAGCTGGTGGCCGACTCGGTGCCGCGCGCCATCGGCGTACCGTCGTCCGACACCCAGGTGATCACCGTCGGCCACGGCGGGTCGGCGGGCACCCGGGCGCTGAACGCCGCGCTGAAGCAGCGCCTCAATCCCGGTCCGGGACGGTTCGGCGGCTTCGACCCGGGCGACCGCGTCGTCCACGTCCCGGCCCCCGGCAGGACCGTGCCCGCGGTGGTCGTCTCGGCGGATGCCGAGGGTCTGCGCCTGGACTGCGGGGGCACGGAGGTCGTCGTGCCGCGGGAGCGGGTGGAGTCCGCGGTGCGCCACGGCTGGGCCCTCAGTGCCCACCAGGCGGCCGGGACGCGGTGGCCCGCGGTGGTCGTCGTGCTGCCGGGCGACGCGGCGCAGGGGCTCAGCCGGGCCTGGGTGTACACCGCCTTCGGGCGCGGCGAGCGCCATCTGTCCGTCGTCCACGGGGTGGACCAGGCGCTCCCGCGCGCGGTCGCCCAGGCCCCGGCCCAGGACCGCACGACGCGGCTGCGCGACCTGCTGGAGGCGGCCGCCCGGTGACCCGGGCGTCGGGCGGGCCCGGGGGCCCGCCCGGCCGGTCAGGAACCGTCCACGGCCATGCGGGGTTCCTCCTCCGGTTCGTCCTCGTCGAAGACGGCGCTGACGTCGAAGCGGCAGACCACCAGCTGCGGGTCCGCCTCGTCGAACGGCGCGCCGAGCCACTCCCCCGCCTCGGGCAGTTCCTCGGCAGCCGTGACCCACAGCGTGGAGTCGCCCTCCTCCAGCCCGAACTCCGTGTGCCTGGAGGCGATCTCGTCCGGTTCGTACTCCCCGAAGAGCACGCCGAGCGCCGCGTGGACGCTGGAGCCGACGACCGCGCCGTACTCGCCCCGGCCCTCCCTGTCGAGGTCGGCGATCCGCTGGGCCTGTGCGAGCAGCCTCGGCGGTTCCACCACCGCGTAGTCGCGCCGGATCAGCACGCTGAGCGCGTTCGGTTCCTCGGGTCCGGCGTACGGCGGAAGCGCGTCCTGCGCCCCCGGGATCTCGAAGGGGGTGACTTCGTCGTAGCGGTCGTAGAGCAACTCGTCGTAGGACTCGGCGGCAGCGGCCAGTGCGTTGAACGCGTCGTAGACGGCCGTGTCGTCGTCCCCGGTACGGCGTTCGACCGCCGCGAGATGGTGGTCGAGCGCGGCTTTGACCGCCTCGGCGGCGGCGCGTACCTCGGCAGCGGTGGGCTGCGCAGCATCAGACATGGTGCAGACGCTATCCGTACACGGGCTCTGCCCGCACAATAGATGCGATGCCGGAATACGAATTTGTCGATGTGTACGTACCGCGCGGGGTCTCCCGCAAGGAGACGGCCCGCCTGCTGACCGACCACGCCGAATACGGTCACTGGGAGTTGGACCGGCTGACGCTGCGTCGCGACGGCAGCCGCAGGGTGCGGCTGCGCCGACGGATCATCCGCCAGCTTCGCGCCACCTGGTGAGACGGAACGGGCCCCGCGGTGGCGGGGCCCGTTCGTTCTCATCGTGTTCGTGTCACCGCTCCGGTCCGTTATGCGGACATCCGGGCGCGGCGGTAGAGCACGGTGCCCGCGCCCGCGAGCAGCAGTCCCGCGCTCGCCGGGACCAGCAGGTCGAGCCCGCCCGCACCGGTGTGCGCGAGCTGTTCGACGTGCTGCGGTTCGGGCTTGTTCGGCACGGTCGGCTTCTCCGGGGTCGGAGGCTTGGGTTCGGTGACCGGGGGTTCGACCGGCGGCGGCGTGACGACGTCCGTGCCGTTCTCGCAGTCGTTGCCGAAGGTGGGGTTGAGCAGGCCGCCGACGGTGATGCTGTTCCCGCAGACGTTCACGGGGATGTCGATGGGCACTGCGATGTTGTTGCCGGACAGCACACCCGGCGAGCCCTGCGTGACGCCCTGGGCCGTGGCCCCGCCGCCGAGCGGGGCCCGGTGCTTGCCCGTGCCCGGCCGGCTCGCGTCGGTGAGGTCGCCGGAGACCTGGCTGCCGGAGGCGTGCTTGCCCGGGGAGCCGTCCTGCGCTTCGTTCCCGCAGGTGTTTCCGAACGCCGGGTTGAGCAGCGCCACGACGTCCACGGAGTTGCCGCACACGTTGACCGGCACGTGCACCGGGATCTGTACCGAATTCCCTGAAAGCACCCCCGGGGAATTCGTTGCGCCGCCGGACGCTCCCGCGTCGGCGTGCGCGTAACCGCCGCTCAGCGCGAGTGCGCCGCCTGCGGCCGCCATGGTGATCAGGCCTTTGCGCGTGACCTGTCGCATAGGTGTTTCCTGCCTTCTGACCTTCCGGAAAACCCCCGGACTCGACCGTGCGGGGGCGGAGTACCAGTGGCCCCGGAGTGCATGGCGCGCACTCCGGGGCCGACCGGTTTCAAACCCTCAAGGGTTGACGCACAACGTCAGGCGTTGACGCAGGTGTTGCCGAAGGCGGGGTTCAGCAGCCCGATCACGTTGATCGTGTTGCCGCACACGTTCAGCGGGATGTGGATCGGCACCTGGATGGTGTTGCCCGAGATCACGCCGGGGCTGCCGACCGCGGCACCCTGGGCGCCGGAGTCCGCGACGGCCATGCCCGCACCCGCGAGCACCAGACCGCCAGTGACAGCCGCAGCAGCGACGACCTTCTTGATCATGATTCCTCCTAGTTGGCAATGCGGTCCCAGCCGCGGACCGCATCACGTGTAACGAGGAAGAGGTAATCGGGCTACGAGCGTATGGTTCCTTTCACTCGTTCCGGTCAAATGCGTACACGCTGCCGATTACCGATGCGGGAAGCGGGCGGAAAGTCGGGGAAAAACCGGCGGGGACTCAGCAGTTGTCGATGAAACGGTCGAGCACCCGCACGCCGAACTTCAGCCCGTCCACCGGAACCCGCTCGTCCACTCCGTGGAACATGCCCGCGAAGTCGAGCTCCGGCGGCAGCTTCAGCGGGGCGAAGCCGAAGCAGCGGATGCCGAGGTCGTCGAAGGACTTCGCGTCGGTGCCGCCGGAGAGCATGTACGGCACGGCGCGCGCGATCGGGTCCTCCGCCTTCAGGGCGACCTGCATGGCGTCGACGAGCGCGCCGTCGAAGTTGGTCTCCAGCGCCTTGTCGCCGTGCACGTCCTCGCGCTTCACGCGCGGGCCGAGGATCCGGTCCAGGTCGGCCAGGAACTCCTCCTCGAAGCCGGGCAGGAACCGGCCGTCGACGTGGGCGGTGGCCTGGCCGGGGATCACGTTCACCTTGTAGCCGGCGCCGAGCATGGTGGGGGCGGCGGAGTTGCGGAGCGTGGCGCCGACCATCTTGGCGATGCCGCCCAGCTTGGCGAGCGTGGCCTCCATGTCCTCCGGGTCGAGCGGGACGCCGAGCGCGTCGGACAGCTCGTCGAGGAAGGAGCGCACCGTCTTGGTCACCCGGACCGGCCACTCGTGCCGCCCGAGCCGCCCGACCGCCTCGCAGAGCTCGGTGATCGCGTTGTCGTCGTTGGTCATCGAGCCGTGACCGGCGGTGCCGTCCACGGTGAGCCGCATCCAGTGCATGCCCTTCTGGGCGGTCTCGACGAGGTAGAGCCGCAGGTTCTCGTTGACCGTGAAGGAGAAGCCGCCGACCTCGCCGATCGCCTCGTTGACCCCCTCGAAGAGGCCGGGGTGCTTGTCGACCAGGTACCGCGCGCCGTACGTGCCGCCCGCCTCCTCGTCCGCGAGGAAGGCGAGGACGATGTCCCGCGGGGGCTTGCGGCCACTGCGCATCCGGTCGCGGACGACCGCGAGGGTCATCGCGTCCATGTCCTTCATGTCGACCGCGCCGCGGCCCCACACGCAGCCGTCCGCGATCTCGCCCGAGAACGGATGGTGCGTCCAGTCGTGCGCGTTGGCCGGGACCACGTCGGTGTGGCCGTGGATCAGCAGCGCGGGCCTGGACGGGTCCTCGCCCTCGATCCGCGCCACGGTCGAGGCCCGGCCCTTGTGGGACTCGAAGATCTTCGGCTCCAGTCCGACCTCGGCGAGCTGCTCCGCCACGTACTCGGCCGCGCGCCGCTCCCCCGGCCCCGAGTGGTCCCCGTAGTTGCTGGTGTCGATCCGGATCAGCTCACGACAGAGGTCCACGACCTCGTCCTCGCCGGAGACCGTCCGGGTCGTGCTGCTCTCGCTCACGCTGCTTCCTTCCACTGTCGCCGTGGTGTCCCTCCTCATCCTCCCGCGCCGGGCTCACGCACCCAAGAGCACCCGCCCCTCGCCATACGCCCTTCACACCATCCCGGGCGTGATCGAGCACCTCCGAATGTTTGCTATTGTTTTCCACGTCGGAACGGGCAGCGGCCCGCGAGACGGACACCCTGTCCGGGTGGCGGAATGGCAGACGCGCTAGCTTGAGGTGCTAGTACCCTTTATCGGGTGTGGGGGTTCAAGTCCCCCCTCGGACACAACGGCGAGTGCCGGTCAGGAGAGATCCTGACCGGCACTTCGCGTTGTGCCTCCGCCGTGGTGCGGGGAGCCGCGGACGGGCGGGCGATGCCCCTTCGGGGACGCCCGGGAGACGAGCGAGGAGCCGGGACCATGAGCACCGTCGTACCGGTGGGCGGGACCCCGTGAGGGGCCGCGGGAAGGCCCCGGCGGCGCCGCTGGCGCAGCGGGACGGGATCGATCCGGTGCGGCTGCGCCTCCCGGAGGACCCGGACGGGGCGTGGCCGACGGTCCGCGACCATCTGCTGGCCCGGTTCGGGGACGCGATCGGGGCGGCCCGGGTGGACGCCATGTTCGCCGGGGGGCGGTTCGTCTCCACCGGGGGCCCGGTGTCCGCCGACGAGCCGTACGCGGCGGGCCGGTACCTCTGGTTCCACCGGGACTTCGCGCCGGAGGAGCCGGTGCCGTTCCCGGTCGGCGTGGTGCACCGGGACGCGCATCTCGTCGTCGCGGACAAGCCGCACTTCCTGGCGACCACCCCGCGCGGCCGGCACGTCACCGAGACCGCGGTGGCCCGGCTGCGCCGGGAGCTGGACCTGCCCGCGCTCCAGCCGGCGCACCGGCTGGACCGGCTGACCGCGGGCCTGGTGCTGTTCGTCGTGCGGCCCGGGGAGCGGGGCGCGTACCAGACGATGTTCCGGGACCGGCTGGTGCGCAAGGAGTACGAGGCGGTGGCGCCGTACGATCCCCGGACGGTCCTGCCGTGCACGGTGCGCAGCCGGATCGTGAAGGAGCGCGGGGTCATCGCCGCCCGCGAGGAGCCGGGCGAGCCGAACAGCGAGAGCCGGATCGAGCTGCTGGAGCACCGGGAGGGGCTCGGCCGCTACCGGCTGCTGCCCGCCACCGGGCGGACCCATCAGCTGCGGGTCCACATGAACGGCCTGGGGCTGCCGATCGCGCACGATCCGGTCTATCCGGTGGTCGAGCCGGAGCGCGCCCCGGACGACTGGTCGCGTCCGTTGCAGCTCCTCGCCCGGGTCCTGGAGTTCACCGATCCGGTCACGGGCGAGGCGCGCCGCTTCGAGAGCGGGCTGCGGCTGGCCGCGTGGCCGGACCGGTGAGCGGCCCGGGCCCCGGAGTCCGCCGGGTGGCCGCCGGTCCGGCGGCCGCCCGGCGGGCCCTCAGTGGCCGCGGGCGATCCACTCGTCGAGGTGCGGGGCCTCGGTGCCGATGCTCGTGGAGTCGCCGTGCCCGGTGCGGACGGTGGTCTCCGGCGGCAGGGTGAGCAGCCGGTCCCGGATCGACTCGACGATGGTCGGGAAGTGGGAGAAGGACCGGCCGGTGGCGCCGGGGCCGCCCTGGAACAAGGTGTCGCCCGTGAAGACGGTGCCCAGGCCGGGGGCGTACAGGCAGACGGCGCCGGGGGCGTGTCCCGGGGTGTGCAGCACCCGCAGGGTGGTTCCGGCGATCTCCAGTTCCTGACCGTCGGCCAGCTCGCCGTCCGGGGCGCGGTCCGGGTGGGTCTGCTTCCACAGCGGCAGGTCGTCGGGGTGCAGCAGGACCGGTGCGCCGGTGGCGGCGGCGAGGGCGGGGGCGGCGTCGATGTGGTCGTTGTGCGCGTGCGTGCAGACGATGGCGCGCAGCGTACGGCCGTTCAGCGCGGCCTCGATGGCGTCGGCGTCGTGGGCGGCGTCGATGACGATCGCCTCGGTGTCGTCGCCGACGATCCAGACGTTGTTGTCGACGTCCCACTCCCCGCCGTCGAGGGCGAAGGTGCCGGAGGTGACGAGGTGGTCGATGCGGGCGGCCATCAGAGGATCACCACCGAGCGCAGCACGTCGCCGTCGTGCATCCGGGCGAACGCCTGCTCGACGTCGCCGAGCCCGATGGTCTCGGTGACGAACGCGGCGAGGTCGATCCGGCCCTGCTGGTGCAGGTCGACGAGCATCGGGAAGTCGCGCGAGGGCAGGCAGTCGCCGTACCAGGAGGACTTGAGCGAGCCGCCGCGGCCGAAGACGTCGAGCAGCGGGAGTTCCAGCTGCATCTCCGGGGTGGGGACGCCGACCAGGACGACGGTGCCCGCGAGGTCGCGGGCGTAGAAGGCCTGCTTGTACGTCTCCGGACGGCCGACCGCCTCGATGACCACGTCCGCGCCGTTGCCGTCGGTCAGGGCGCGGATCGCCTCGACCGGGTCGGTGGCGCGGGAGTTGACGGTGTGCGTGGCGCCCATCGTCTTCGCCGTCTCCAGCTTGCGGTCGTCGATGTCGACGGCGATGATCTTCGCCGCGCCGGCCAGCCGGGCGCCCGCGATCGCCGCGTCGCCGACGCCGCCGCAGCCGATCACGGCGACCGAGTCGCCGCGGCCGACCTGGCCGGTGTTGATGGCGGCGCCGATGCCCGCCATCACGCCGCAGCCGAGCAGCCCGGCGACGGCCGGGGAGACCTCCGGGTCGACCTTGGTGCACTGCCCGGCGGCGACCAGGGTCTTCTCGGCGAACGCTCCGATGCCGAGCGCCGGCGACAGCTCCGTGCCGTCGAGCAGCGTCATCTTCTGCTTCGCGTTGTGGGTGTCGAAGCAGTACCAGGGGCGGCCGCGCAGGCACGCCCGGCACTGGCCGCACACGGCACGCCAGTTGAGGACGACGAAGTCGCCGGGCGCGACGTCCGTGACGCCCTCGCCGACGGACTCCACCACTCCGGACGCCTCGTGGCCGAGCAGGAACGGGAAGTCGTCGTTGATCCCGCCCTGCTTGTAGTGCAGATCGGTGTGGCAGACGCCGCACGCCTGGATCTTCACCACGGCCTCACCGGGGCCCGGGTCCGGGATCACGATCGTCTCGACCCGTACCGGCTCGTTCTTCCCCGGTGCGATGACCCCTTGCACCTGCTGCGACATACCGCGGTCTCCTGTTTCCGTCATTTCGCGAAGATCCAACGCGACCAACCGTACGCCCCGCGCGGGTGTCACGGCGGCGCGCCGCATTGGCGGGAAACAACTGCCGTACCCCTGGCGGGATATGCCTCTTTCGGTCAGATGCCGCATATCAGTGAACTCCGGCGCTTTCCGATTCGTCCTTCGATGCGCAGGGGCCGCCGGACCGATACCTGCGGGGGCAGGGGTCTCGCGGCCCATCAGCAGTGGAACGAAGGATCATGGGGGGAAGCACCTTGATCGAGATCACTGAGACCATGAATTCGGCGGGCCTGCGGACCGAGGAGCCGGTTCCGGTTTCCGGGGCGGTCGCGCCCGTGGCGCCGGTCGGCGGACTCGTGCCGTACGTCGACGCGCTGCCCGTGCCGCCGGTGCTCCGCCCGCCGAGCGGTGACGTGCTCCGCGAGACCGAGATCGCGCTGTCGCCCACCTGGGTGCGGCTGCACGCCCAGCTGCCGCCGACCCTGATGTGGGGGTACGGCGGCACGGTGCCGGGGCCGACCATCGAGGTGCGGCGCGGGCAGCGGGTCCGGATCGCCTGGACCAACCGCATTCCCCGGGGCAGCGAGTACCCGGTCACGGCGGTGGCGGTCGGCCCGGTGAAGCCGGGCGAACCCGCGCCGCACAACCGCCCCGGGCGCGACGGCGTCGAGCCGGACCCGGACGTGGCCGCGCTGCCCGCCTGGACGGTGACGCATCTGCACGGCGCGCAGACCGGGGGCGGCAACGACGGCTGGGCGGACAACGCGGTCGGCTTCGGCGACGCGCAGCTGTCGGAGTACCCGAACGACCACCAGGCCGCCCAGTGGTGGTACCACGACCACGCCATGAACATCACCCGGTGGAACGTGTACGCCGGGCTCGTCGGCACCTATCTGGTCCGGGACGACGAGGAGGACGCGCTCGGACTGCCGTCCGGCGACCGGGAGCTGCCGCTGATCCTCGCCGACCGCAACCTGGACACCGACCCGGACGGCCGGCTCAACGGGCGGCTGCTGCACAAGACGACGGTGATCACCGAGGCCGATCCGGAGACCGGCAAGCCGGTGTCGCTGCCGTTCCTCGGTCCGTACACGACGGTCAACGGGCGCATCTGGCCGCATCTGGACGTGGACGACGCCTGGTACCGCTTCCGGCTGGTCAACGCGTCCAACGCGCGGACCTACGACCTGGTGCTGGTCGACGAGGGGAACAACCCGGTGCCGGGTGCGATCCGGCAGATCGGCAGCGACGGCGGGCTGCTGCCGCGCCCGGTGCCGGTCGACTTCGACGAGGTGCTGCCGGGGCTGACGGTCTCCCCCGCCGAGCGGATGGACCTGCTGATCGACTTCTCGGCGCTGGCCGGGCGCCGGGTGCGGCTGGTCAACCGCGGCGGGCTCGGGCCGGGGGTGCCGGACCCGGCGGCGAACGTGCCGTTCCCGCAGGTGATGGAGTTCCGGGTGCGGGAGACCGGGCAGCGGGACGGTTTCGAGCTGCCCGAGGTGCTGTCGGGTTCCTTCCGGCGGTACGAGCACGGCCGGGTGGAGCACGGGCACCGGCTCGTGGTGCTGACGGTGCCCGGCACGGTCGGCGGCGGCGGTCACCCGGAGATCTGGGAGATGGCCGAGGTCGAGGACGGCGCCGATGTGCGGGGGCCCTCGGACGGCGTCATCCAGGTCCGGGGCGAGGACGGCGCGGTGCGCACGTACCGCAGGATCTCGCGGACCTTCAACGACGGGCTCGGCTTCACGGTCGGCGAGGGCTCGTTCGAGCAGTGGTCGTTCCTCAACCTGGGCGGTCCGACGCACCCGATGCACATCCACCTGGCGGACTTCCAGGTGATGGGCCGGGAGGCCTACGAGGTCGACGGCTTCGACCCGGCCGTCGGCGGGACCCGCTCCCCCGTGGCGTTCGACCACGGCACCACGATCCCGGTGGCGCCGAACGAGCAGGGCTGGAAGGACGTCTTCCGGGTGCCGGCGGGTCAACTGGTGAAGGTGATCGGGAAGTTCGACGGGGCGTACGGGCGGTTCATGTACCACTGCCATCTGCTGGAGCACGAGGACATGGGCATGATGCGGCCGTTCGTCGTGATGCCGTCCGAGGCGATGAAGTTCGACCACGGCGCCGGGCACGGCGGCCACCGGGGGCACGGCGGCTGACCGGCCGGCCGGACTGTCGGCGGCCCCCGCGGGATCGTTCCGCGGGGGCCGCCGCGCGTTCGGGGATCCCGTCGCGGGGGTCAGGGCGCGAGGACGTCCAGTTCGTGCAGGGCGCCCACCGCGATCTCCCTCGTCAGCCGCTCCGCCCCGGCGGCGTCGCCCTCGCGCACCGCCTCGGCGACCCGGACGTGGAGGGTGACGGCCGCCGGGTCGGGGTCCTCGAACATCACCCGGTGGTGGGTGCGGCCCGCCAGGACCTCGGCGACGACGTCACCGAGGCGCGCGAACATCTCGTTGCCGGAGGCGTTGAGCACGATCCGGTGGAACGCGATGTCGTGCTCCAGGTAGCCCTCCAGCTGCTGGCCGCGCGAGGTGGCGACCATGCCGAGCGCGCACTCGGTGAGGGCCGCGCACTGCTCCGGGGTGGCGTGGCGGGCGGCGAGGCCGGCCGCGACCGGTTCGACGGCCGAGCGCAGCACGGTCAGGGAGCGCAGCTGACGCGGACGGTCGCTGCCGGCCAGCCGCCACCGGATGACCTGCGGGTCGTACACGTTCCACGTCTCGGTGGGCCGCACGGTCACGCCGACCCGGCGCCGGGACTCGACCAGGTGCATGGACTCCAGCACCCGGACCACCTCGCGCACGACGGTGCGCGAGACGTCGAAGCGCCGGGCGAGCTCGTCGGTGCGCAGCACCTGTCCCGGCCCGTGCACCCCCGCGGCGATCTCCAGACCCAGGGTGTCCAGCACGTGTGTATGCAGCCCGGGGCCCTGTGTGGTCATGGGCACCAGCCTAAGGGGCACCTTCCGGGAACAAAAAGTACGACGTTTATGTCACAGCATCTTGAATAAGTCGTACGTTTGGGTTTCAGTAGCGCGACGGACCGATGTCGAGGAAGACATCGACGAAGACTGCGAGGCACCACCAATGAGCACCCCCCACGTCATCGTGGTGATGGGCGTGGCAGGGACCGGCAAGACCACGATCGGCCCCCTGCTCGCCGCCGAACTGGGCGTTCCGTACGCCGAGGGCGACGACTTCCATCCCGCGGCGAACATCGCCAAGATGTCGGCCGGCGTCCCGCTGGAGGACGAGGACCGGTGGCCCTGGCTCGACGCGATCGGCCGATGGGCGCACGACCGGGCCGGGCTCGGCGGAGTGGTGAGCAGCTCGGCCCTCAAGCGGGTCTACCGGGACCGGCTGCGGGAGGGGGCCCCGGACGCGGTCTTCCTCCATCTGACCGGCGACCGGTCCCTGATCGAGAAGCGCATGGCGGAGCGCAGGGACCACTTCATGCCCACCGCACTGCTCGACTCGCAGTTCGCCACCCTGCAGCCACTGCAGGAGGACGAGGCCGGGGTCCCGGTCGACGTGTCCGGCACCCCTGAAGAAATCACCCAGCGAGCCGTCGCCGCGTTGCGCCGGCTCGACGACTAAGGACCACCACCGTGACCAGTCTCAGCGTCGAGATGCTGGCAGCGGACGCCGCCGAACCGATCACCTCGGCAGGCAACGCTCAGTTGGGCATCGCAGTCCTGGCGGGCATCGCCGTCATCGTCCTGCTCATCACCAAGTTCAAGGTGCACGCGTTCCTCGCGCTGACCATCGGCTCGCTGGCGCTCGGTTCGTTCGCCGGGGCGGCCCCGGCGGAGACGATCGCCAGTTTCACCGCCGGTCTGGGCTCGACCGTCGCGGGCGTCGGCGTGCTGATCGCGCTCGGCGCGATCCTGGGCAAGCTGCTGGCCGACTCCGGGGGCGCGGACCAGATCGTCGACACCATCCTCGCCCGGGCGAGCGGGCGGGCCATGCCGTGGGCGATGGTGCTGATCGCCTCGATCATCGGCCTGCCGCTGTTCTTCGAGGTCGGGATCGTGCTGCTGATCCCGGTGGTGCTGCTCGTCGCCAAGCGCGGCAACTACTCCCTGATGCGGATCGGCATCCCGGCGCTGGCCGGTCTCTCCGTGATGCACGGGCTGATCCCGCCGCACCCCGGCCCGCTGGTGGCGATCGACGCCCTGGACGCCAACCTCGGCGTCACGCTGGCGCTGGGCGTGCTGGTCGCGATACCGACCGTGATCATCGCGGGGCCGCTCTTCTCCCGCTACGCGGCGCGCTGGGTGGACATCGAGGCGCCGGAGAAGATGATCCCGCAGCGCCCCTCGGAGGACCTGAAGCGCCGCCCCGGCTTCGGCGCCACCCTGGCGACGATTCTGCTGCCCGTCGTACTGATGCTGGTCAAGGCCCTGGTCGACATCGTCGTGGACGACCCGGAGCAGGGCGTCCAGCGGGTCACCGATGTGATCGGCTCGCCGCTGATCGCACTGCTCGCGGCCGTCGTGGTCGGCATGTTCACGCTGGGCCGGGCGGCCGGTTTCTCCAAGGGCCGGCTCTCCGCCACCGTCGAGAAGTCCCTGGCCCCGATCGCGGGCGTGCTGCTGATCGTGGGCGCGGGCGGCGGTTTCAAGCAGACCCTCATCGACGCCGGTGTGGGCCGGATGATCCTGGACTTCTCCGAGAACTGGTCGATCCCGGCGCTGCTGCTGGGCTGGCTGATCGCCGTGGCGATCCGGCTCGCGACCGGTTCGGCGACCGTGGCCACCATCTCGGCGGCCGGTCTGGTCGCCCCGCTGGCCGCCGACATGTCCACGTCCCACGCCGCCCTGCTGGTCCTCGCCGTCGGCGCCGGTTCCCTCTTCTTCAGCCACGTCAACGACGCCGGTTTCTGGCTGGTGAAGGAGTACTTCGGCATGAGCGTCGGCCAGACGGTGAAGACCTGGTCGTTCATGGAGACCATCATCTCCGTGGTCTCGCTCGTCTTCGTCCTGCTGCTGTCGCTGATCCTCTAGCGACGGCGGTCTCCCGCACGGTCCTCCTCCCACCGGGGTTTTCCCGGGGACCGTCCCCGACGGCGCCCGTCGGCCCGGTGCGCACGCCTCGGCGTGCCCCCGGGGCCGGCGGGCGCCGTCGTCGTGTCGGGCCGCGGCCCGCACCGGCCCCACTTCTCGCGCCAACTGCGGGCCTCGCGCACCGGGTTGGCGTCCGGGGCCGGATCCCGCCCCGCCGCCGGGCCCGGGGGGCGCGTGCCAGACTTGGCGCCATGTCGAACCGTGAACCCCTCAAGCCCTTCCTGCTCGCCTTCCCCGGACCGCTGCGCGATCAGCTGGTCGGAGCGGTCCTCACCGGTGCGAAGGTCTCGACGACCGGGCTGCTCGCGGAGTACGAGGCGGAGCGGGAGGAGCTGCCGCCGGTGGGCGAGCGGTCCGCGCTGATCGACTCGGACGGCCGGGAGATCGCGGTGCTGGAGGTGTCGGAGGTACGGGTGCTGCGTCTGGGGGACGTCGACCTCCAGCACGCGATCGACGAGGGCGAGGGCTACACCTCGGTGGCCGAGTGGCGTGCGGGACACGAGAAGTTCTGGCACAGCGACGAGATGCGCGAGGCGCTCGGCGACCCGGAGTTCACCGTCGACGACGACACCATGGTCGTCGCCGAACGGTTCCGCGTCGTCGAGCTGCTGGACCCCGTCGTGGAGGCGAAGGAACGGTAGGCGGCAGGCGCCGGAGCCACGGAGTCCGGGCCCGCCGTGTCCGGACGGAGGGGCCCGCCGCGTCCGGTCGTCCGGCCCGGGTCCAGGGCGGGACGGATCGGGTCCGGGGTGGATCGGGCCCCGGGCGGAGAGGCCCGGCCGCCCCCGGCCCTCCGCGGGCCGCTTCAGACGACGGCCTGCGCCGCCGCCCGGCCCGCCGCCCGGCCGGAGAAGATGCAACCACCGAGGAAGGTGCCCTCCAGCGAGCGGTAGCCGTGCACCCCGCCGCCGCCGAAACCGGCCGCCTCCCCCGCCGCGTACACCCCCGGCAGGGGCGTGCCGTCCGCGGTCAGGACCCGGGAGGACAGGTCCGTCTCCAGCCCGCCGAGCGACTTGCGGGTCAGGATGTTCAGCCGTACGGCGATCAGCGGGCCGGCGTCGGGGTCCAGGATGCGGTGCGGCGGCGCCGTGCGGATCAGCTTGTCGCCGAGGTAGGCGCGGGCCCCGCGCATCGCGGTGATCTGGAGGTCCTTGGTGAACGGGTTGGTGATCTCCCGGTCCCGGGCGGTGATCTCGCGGCGCAGTTCGGCCTCGTCGATCAGCGGTTCGCCGGTGAGCGCGTTCATGCCCCGGACCAGGGCGGCGAGGTCCTTCTCGACGACGAAGTCCACGCCGTTGTCCATGAACGCCTTCACCGGCGCCGGTACGTCCGCGCGGGCCCGGCCGATCACGCCGCGGATCGACTTCCCGGTCAGGTCGGGGTTCTGCTCGGAGCCGGAGAGCGCGAACTCCTTGCCGATGATCTTCCGGTCGAGGACGAACCAGGTGTGGTCGTGGCCCGACTTCATGATGTGTTCGAGGGTGCCGAGGGTGTCGAAGCCCGGGAAGAGCGGGACCGGCAGCCGCTTGCCGCGGGCGTCGAGCCAGAGCGAGGAGGGGCCGGGCAGGATCCGGATGCCGTGCCTGGCCCAGATCGGGTTCCAGTTCTCGATGCCCTCGGTGTAGTGCCACATGCGGTCGCGGTTGATGTGGTGGGCGCCCGCCTTCTCGGCGATGCCGAGCATGAGGCCGTCGACGTGGGCGGGGACGCCGGAGAGCATCTTCGCGGGCGGGGTGCCGAGCCGGGCGGGCCACTGCTCGCGCACCAGGTCGTGGTTGCCGCCGATGCCGCCGGAGGTGACGATCACCGCCTGGGCCCTCAGCTCGAACGTGCCGGTCGCCCGGCGGCTGCTCGCGGTGCCGCGGGCCGCCGCGCTCTGCTCCAGCACCTCGCCGGTCACCGTGTCGACGCTGCCCGCGGTGCGGCCGAGCCCCGTGACCCGGTGCCGGAACCGGAACCGTACGAGGCCCTTGGCGGCGCCCGCGCGCACCCGGCGCTCGAAGGGGGCGACGATGCCGGGGCCGGTGCCCCAGGTGATGTGGAAGCGGGGCACGGAGTTGCCGTGGCCGTTCGCGTCGTAGCCGCCGCGCTCGGCCCAGCCGACGACGGGGAAGATCCGCAGCCCCTGGGCGTGCAGCCAGGAGCGCTTCTCACCGGCCGCGAAGTCGACGTACGCCTCGGCCCACTTCCGCGGCCAGTGGTCCTCCTCGCGGTCGAAGCCCGCCGTGCCGAGCCAGTCCTGGAGGGCCAGCTCGTGGCTGTCCTTGATCCGCATCCGGCGCTGCTCGGGCGAGTCGACGAGGAAGAGCCCGCCGAAGGACCAGTGCGCCTGGCCGCCGATCGACTGCTCGGGCTCCTGGTCGAGCAGGATCACCGAGCGGCCCGCCTCGACCAGTTCGGCGGTGGCCACCAGACCGGCGAGTCCTGCCCCGATCACGATCACGTCAGCGTCGTACGCCATGGGCGGTCCCATCCTGTCGGGGCGATCCGGTCGCGGCCGTGGTCCGGTTCCGGAGCCGGAAGTTACTGGTGCGTCAGATCTTCGGCACCCGGCTGCCGCGGCGTCAACCGCCCGGTCGGCGGTGCTCCGGCCGCGCCCTGGGCACGCAGACGTTATCGTCGGTACAAATCCACCCACTTCTGGCCTGACTCGAGGTAGAAGCGTGTCGGTGCCGGTCCTCCTCCTCGCCGTGAGCGCCGCCTGCTGTCTGGGATTCGGCTTCGTCCTCCAGCAGGCCGCCGCCTCGCACGCCCCGAGGAGCGACTACCTCTCCCCCCGGCTGCTGCTGGACCTGATGCGGGTGCCGAGCTGGCTGGCCGGGATCGGGCTGATGGTCGGCGGCATGGTGCTGGGCGCCCTCGCCCTGGGCAAGGGCGAGGTGTCCGTCGTCGAACCGCTCCTCGCGACCAATCTGCTCTTCGCGATGACCCTGTCCCGGCACCGCACCGGCCAGCGGCTCGGCCGGCAGGGCTGGGCCGGGCTCTGGCTGCTGGCCGGCGGGGTCGCGGCCTTCCTGCTGGCGGGCCGGCCGCAGGGCGGCGAGGCGGTGTCCAGCGCGCTGCGGCACTGGTCGGTGATCGGCGTGGTCGTGGGCATGGCCCTGCTGCTCACCGCGGTCGCCCGGCGCTCCGCGCCGGGGGTCGCCCCGGCCCTGCTCGCGGTGGCGGCCGGTCTGCTGTACGGACTCCAGGACGCCCTCACCCGGGTGAGCGGGCAGCTGCTGTCCGACGGCGGGTGGGAAGCGCTGGTGGCGGGGTGGCAGCCGTACGCCGTGCTGGTGCTCGGCGTCACCGGACTGCTCCTGGTGCAGAGCGCGTTCGAGACGGGCCCGCTGCGGGTCTCGCTGCCCCCGCTGACCGCCTCCCAGCCGCTGGCCGGGATCGCCTGCGGGGTCGGCTTCCTCGGCGACCGGCTACGCACCGACGCCGGTGCGCTGGTCTGGCAGGCGGTCGGGCTCGTCGCGATCGTCGTCGGGATCGTGCTGCTCGGGCTGCACCCGGCGATGCCCGAGGGGCCCGTGGGCGGGCGCCGCGAGAAGAGCCTCCAGCCGCACTGAGCGGGCCCGCCCGGCCCCGGGAACGCCCGCACTGGTTTTTAATAATGGCCAGCATTAGTATGCCCGCATGGCGCGAACGTCCGGGCAGGAGACCAGGGAGAAACTGATCCGCGCGGCCGAGGAGGTCTTCGCCGCGCAGGGTCCCGACGGTGCCCAGCTGCGGGACATCGTCCGGCTGGCGGGCCAGAGCAACCCCTCCGCGGTCCAGTACCACTTCGGCTCCCGGGCCGGACTGCTGGACGCCGTGATGGCGGGCCGCCAGGCCCGTACCGAGCGGGTGCTGGCCCCCCTGCTCGACGCCCTGGCCGAGGACTGCGGCGTACCGGAACTGCTCACCGCGCTGGTGACGGCCGAGGCGAGCCTGCTCGCCGACGACCGGGGCCTGCGCTGTCTGCGGATCTCGTCCCGGCTCACCCACGAGACCGGGCTGCGGACCGGCCGGCCGCACCCCGTCCTGGACGGCACCGGCTACGGGCGGCTGATCGGCCGCCTCGGGGACCGGCTGGGCGGGCTGCCCGATCCCGTGCGCCTGGAGCGCCTGGACCTGGCGCTCGCCCTGATCGGCGCGGCGCTGGCCGACCGCGCCCGCCAGCGGCTCGACGGCATCGAGCCGCTGACCGACGACGCGTTCTTCCTCGCCGACCTCGTCGGGACCACCACCGCGTTCCTGCGCGCCCCCGTGCCGGGCGGCACGTGAACACCGGCGGGACCGCACCACGTACCACCCGCATCTGCACCACATGAAGGAAGCGACATGAGCGACAAGAGCAACCTCACTGGCAAGACCGTCATCATCACCGGCGGCGCCCGGGGCCTGGGCGCCGAGGCCGCCCGGCTCGCGGTGGCGGGCGGTGCCGACGTGGTGATCACCGACGTGCTCGACGAGGAGGGCGCCGCCACCGCCGCCGAGCTGGGCGACAAGGCCCGCTTCGTCCACCACGACGTGACCTCCGAGGAGGACTGGCAGCGCGTCGCCGAGTTCGCCGTCGCCGAGTTCGGGCGCATCGACGGGCTGGTCAACAACGCCGGGGTGTCCACCGGCCAGCCGCTGGAGACCGAGACCGTCGAGCACTTCCGCAGGGTCGTCGACATCAACCTGACGGCCGTCTTCATCGGCATGAAGACCGTGATCCCGGTGATGAAGGAGAACGGTGGCGGCTCGATCGTCAACATCTCCTCGGCCGCCGGCCTGATGGGCCTCGCCCTGACCTCCAGCTACGGCGCGTCGAAGTGGGGCGTGCGCGGCCTGACGAAGGTCGGGGCGGTGGAGCTCGGCACGGAGCGGATCCGGGTGAACTCCGTGCACCCCGGCATGGTCTACACGCCGATGACCGCGTCCGTGGGCATCCAGCAGGGCGACGGCAACTACCCGAACACCCCGATGGGCCGGGTCGGCGAGGCCCCGGAGATCGCGGAGGCGGTCGTCTTCCTGCTCTCGGACGCCGCCTCGTACGTCACCGGCGCCGAGCTGGCGGTGGACGGCGGCTGGACCACGGGGCCGACCGTGAAGTACGTCATGGGGCAGTGATCGTCCGGTGGTGTCCTGAGGTTGGATGGGGAGCATGAACCCTTCTGACGAGATGCTGGACATCGTCGACGAGAACGACGTGGTCGTGGGGCAGGCCCCGCGCGGTGAGGCCACCGCGCGGGGCCTGCGCCATCGCTGCGTCTTCATCGAGGTGCGGGACGCCGACGGCCGCCTCTTCGTCCATCGCAGGACCTCGACCAAGCTGGTCTTCCCGTCCCGCTACGACATGTTCGTCGGCGGGGTGGTCGGCGCCGGGGAGTCCTACGAGGAGGCGGCGCTGCGGGAGGCCGAGGAGGAGCTGGGGGTCTCCGGGCTCCCCCGGCCCGAGCCGCTCTTCACGTTCCTCTACGAGGGCGAGCACTCCTGGTGGTCCGCCGTCTACCAGGTGCGGTGCGAACTGCCGGTGGACCCGCAGGCGGAGGAGGTCGCCTGGCACGCCTTCCTCACCGAGGCGGAGCTCGCGGAACGGATCGACGACTGGGAGTGGGTGCCGGACGGGCTGGAGGCGTACCACCGGCTGCGGGCGTTGCGGGCGGCCGGGCAGGCCCCGTGAGCCCGGTCGGCGCCCTTCGGCGGAAAACGGCGGATAAGGTCCGGGCGTGAACGAATTCGTGCGGGGTCTGCGGCTGTGGTTCGCGCCGCAGCGCATCCGCGAGGAGGGCGAGACACCGGACTACCGGTTCTCGCTCGCCAACGAGCGCACCTTCCTCGCCTGGATCCGGACGGCTCTGGCGCTGATCGGCGGCGGCTTCGCGGTCGACCAGTTCCTGCCGGAGCTGGCGTGGGGCGTCCGGGCCGGCCTGGCGCTCGCGCTGCTGGCGTCCGGGGTGCTGTGCGCGCTGCGCGCGGTCAACCACTGGGTGCGGTGCGAGCGGGCGATGCGGCGCGGGGAGGACCTTCCGGTCTCCCGGTTCCCGACGCTGCTCGGCCTCGGGGTCGCGGTCGTCGCCGTGGCGATGGTGGTGGTGGTCCTCTTCGGCTGGGAGGGCCGGTGACCACCGCGGAACGCGACCCCGGGCTGCAGCCCGAGCGGACGCGGCTGGCGTGGCGGCGCACGACGCTGTCGTGCACGGTGGTGGCGCTGCTGGCGGTCAGGCAGGCGCTGCACGGCGGGGTGAGCGCGACCGGGGTCCTCGCGGTGTCGCTGAGCGCGCTGGCCTGGCTGGGATTCCTGCGGGTGGCGCATCTGCGGATGCTCGGGATGGGGACCGCGCGGCCCCGGCCCCTGTCGGCGCGCGACGCGCTGGCCGCGGCGGCGTGCACGGTCGCGCTCGCGGCGTTCGCCGTCGTCCTGCTGTTCTGAGACCGCGCCGCACCGGGCCGGGAGCGGGGCGGTGGGGGCTGGGCACCGGCCGGTCAGTCGGCCGGGGCCTCGGGGACGTCCGGCACCTCCCAGGGCACGGTGACGACGATCTTCCCCCGGGTGCGCCCCTGCTCGTTCAGCCGGTGCGCCTCCGCCGCCTCCTCCAGCGGGAACACCCGGTCCACGTGGACCGTGACGACGCCCTGTTCGGCCAGTTCGGCCAGGCGGGCGAGGTCCTCGGCGTCCGGGCGCACATAGGCGTAGCGGCCGCCGTACGAGAAGACCTCTGCGTCCGCGACGGACGCCAGCCTCCCGCCGGGCCTCAGCACCTCGGCGGAGACCCGGAGCGTCTCGCCGCCGACCGTGTCGAACGCGGCGTCGACGCCGTCCGGGGCCAGTTCCCGCAGGCGGTCGGCGAGGCCGTCCCCGTAGGCCACCGGTTCCCCGCCGAGTTGCCGGACGTGGTCGTGGTTGTGTTCGCTCGCGGTGCCGATGACACGGGCGCCGGCGTGCCGGGCGAGCTGGACGGCGAACGAGCCGACGCCGCCCGCCGCCGCGTGGACGAGGACCGTGTCACCGCTTCGGACCTTCAGGGCGCGGTGCAGCACCTGGTAGGCGGTGAGACCGGCCAGCGGCAGGCCCGCCGCCTCCTCGAAGCTCAGGTTCCGGGGCTTGCGGGCGAGGGCCCGCACGGGGGCGGCGATGTACTCGGCGAGCGTGCCGCGGCAGAGGAAGTCCTCCCGCGCGTAGCCGATGACCTCGTCGCCGACCGCGAACTCCTCGACGCCGAGGCCGGGCTGGACCACGACGCCGGACACGTCCCAGCCGGGGATCACCGGGAACACGGCGTCCAGGACGGGGTCGAGGTGTCCCTCGCGGGCCTTCCAGTCGACCGGGTTGACCGCCGCGGCCCGCACCTTGACCAGGACCGTGTCCGGGCCGACCTTGGGGTCGGGCCGCTCCCCGTACTCCAGGACCTCGGCCCCGCCGTACCTGCTGTAGCTGATCGCCTTCATGTACCGACCGTCGGTGCGGGCCGGGGTGCCCGCAACTCGGACCGGTCCGGGCCGGGCCGCGCCGGGGCCCGGACCGTCACCAGCGCGGGATCGCGGGGGTCCGCCAGTCGGGCTCGGCCTTGCGCATCGCGGCCGCGTCGTCGCGCTCGCGCATGGTGCCGTCGTCGTCGAGCCAGCGCCGGTGCAGTGCGGCCAGGCGGTCGTGGTCGAGTTCCACGCCGAGGCCGGGGGCGTCGGACACGGTAAGCCGGCCG
This sequence comes from Streptomyces sp. NPDC002669, assembly GCF_042889165.1. Taxonomy (NCBI): domain Bacteria; kingdom Bacillati; phylum Actinomycetota; class Actinomycetes; order Kitasatosporales; family Streptomycetaceae; genus Streptomyces; species Streptomyces sp. NPDC002669. The sequence goes on from NZ_JBIAQQ010000023.1 coordinate 42,893, forward strand.
TCCTCGAAGACGTGGCGGGTGGTGATGACGTCCTCGGTCTGCCAGGGGTAGTGGCTGTCGCAGGCGTAGTCGAGGTTGGGGACGGTGGCGGCGACATGGGTCATCGCGGCCAGGCTGATGCCGAGGTGGGTGTTGGAGTGCATGGAGAGCCCGACGCCGAAGGTGCGGCAGATCCCGGCGAGTTCGCGGGTGCGGTGCAGCCCGCCCCAGTAGTGGTGGTCGGAGAGGACCACCTGCACGGCGCCGCGGGCGAAGGCGTCCGGGAGCTCGGCGAGGGTGGTCACGCACATGTTGGTGGCCAGCGGCACATCGGTGGCCGCGGCGACCTCGGCCATCGCGTCGGTGCCGGTCGCCGGGTCCTCCAGGTACTCGAGCACGTCCTTCAGCTGCTCGGCGACGTACAACGAGGTCTCCACGGACCAGGCGCCGTTGGGGTCCAGTCGCAGCGGCCGGCCGGGGAACTCCTCGGCCAGGGCGCGGATCGCGGCGATCTCCCGGTCGGGTTCGAAGACGCCGCCCTTGAGCTTGAAGGAGGAGAAGCCGTGCTCGCGGGCGAAGCGCCGGGCCTGGGCGACGACGCCGGCCGGGTCGAGGGCGGCGCCCCAGTCGTCCCGTTCGCCGCCCTCGGGGTGGGCGGCCCAGCGGTAGAAGAGGTAGGCGCTGTACTCGACGCGGTCGCGGACCTTCCCGCCGAGCAGGGCGTGCACGGGGAGGCCGAGGGTCTTGCCCAGCGCGTCCAGGCAGGCGACCTCGAAGCCGGAGACGACGGAGAGCCGGAGCTTGTCGGCGGTCTGGACACCGCGCAGTCCGCCCGCCTCGACCCGGTCGTCGGTCGCCCGTGAATCACCGCACACCTCCTCGGCCAGGGCGAACAGGCCGTTCACATCGCTGACCGGGCGTCCGACGAGTGCGGTGGCGAGCGGCTGCGCGAGTTCGAGGTACCTGCCGTCCCCGTACGTCTCCCCGACGCCCGTGACGCCACCGCGGGTGACCACCTCCACGACCAGGCGGGGGGTGTAGGGCTGGTGGACCCCCTGGGTGTTGAGCAGGGGCGGGTCGGCGATCAGGATCGGGGTCAGCCGGACTTCGTCGATCAGCAGCTCTGTATTCATACGTGAACTCTATTCAGGGATGCGACTGAACACCAGACTTCGGCCCGATCCGGCCCGGGGTCGACGCACCGGATGACGGGAGCCCCCTGGACGACATACCGACTGGTCGGCATCATGGGCGGCGACCGTCTTTCGTCCGGAGGTGCGCCCGATGAGCCCAGTCCACCCGCCAGGTCTCGACCTCGACCGGCTGCGCGGCCACCTCGACCGCGAGCGGCCGGGGCTGGTGAGCGGGCCGCTCGATGCCCGGATCATCGAGGGCGGCCGCTCGAACCTGACGTACGTCGTCACGGACGGCACCGGCCGCTGGGTCGTCCGCAGGCCCCCGCTGGGCCATGTGCTGGCCACCGCGCACGACATGAAGCGGGAGCACCGGGTCATCAGCGCCCTCCACCCGACGGCCGTGCCGGTGCCCGAGCCGGTGCTGCTCTGCGAGGACGACACGGTGATCGGCTCGCCCTTCTACGTCATGGAGTACGTCGAGGGCACCCCGTACCGCAGCGCCGAGCAGCTCGCCCCGCTGGGCGCCGAACGCACCCGGGCGGTCGTGCTCGGCCTCGTCGACACCCTGGTCGAGCTGCACGCGGTGGACCCGCGGGCCGTCGGGCTCGACGACTTCGGGCGGCCCGAGGGCTTCCTCGACCGGCAGTTGCGCCGCTGGGGCAAGCAGCTGGACGCCTCCCGCAACCGCGAGCTGCCCGGCATCGACGAACTGCACGCCGCGCTCGGGCGCGAACTGCCCGGGTCGCCCGCACCCACCGTGGTGCACGGCGACTACCGCCTGGACAACGTCCTGATCGGTGCCGACGACCGGATCCAGGCCGTCCTCGACTGGGAGATGTCGACGCTCGGCGATCCGCTGACCGACCTCGGCCTGCTGGTGATGTACAGCTCCGACCTCGGTCTGGCGCACTCCCCCGTCTCCACCACCAGCGGTGCGGCGGGCCACCCCTCGCCCGCCGAGCTGATCGAGCGCTACGCCGCCCGTTCCGGCCGGGACACCTCGGCCATCTCCTGGTACACGGCGTTCGCCTGGTTCAAGCTCGCCGTGATCCTGGAGGGCATCCACTACCGCTACACCCTGGGCCGGACCGTCGGCGCCGGTTTCGACCGCATCGGCGATCTCGTCCCCGTCTTCATCGAGCACGGCCTCGGCACCCTCCAGGAAGGCTGATCACCCATGGACTTCGCATTCGACGCCCGCACCGAGGAGCTGCGCGGCCGGCTGCTCGCCTTCATGGACGAGCACGTGCACCCGGCCGAGCGGATCGCGGACGAGCAGCGCGCGCTGCTGGCCTCCCCGTGGCAGACCCCGCGGATCGTCGAGGACCTGAAGGCCGAGGCGCGGCGGCAGGGCCTGTGGAACCTCTTCCTCCCCGACGCGGAGTACGGGGCCGGGCTGACCAATCTCCAGTACGCCCCGCTCGCCGAGATCACCGGCCGTTCCCCGCAGTTGGCCCCGACCGCGCTCAACTGCGCGGCCCCGGACACCGGGAACATGGAGGTGCTCTTCCAGTTCGGCACGGACGAGCAGAAGAAGCGGTGGCTGGAGCCGCTGCTGGCCGGGGAGATCCGCTCCGCGTTCGCGATGACGGAGCCCGAGGTGGCCTCGTCGGACGCGACGAACATCGAGACCCGGATCGTGCGCGACGGGGGTGACTACGTCATCAACGGCCGCAAGTGGTACATCTCCGGGGCGATGAACCCGGACTGCGAGATCTTCATCGTGATGGGCAAGACCGACCCCGAGTGCGCCGACATCCGCCGCCAGCAGTCGATGATCCTGGTCCCCCGCGACACCCCGGGGCTCGAAGTGCGCCGCGCCATGCAGGTGTACGGGTACGAGGACCACTACCACGGCGGCCACGCCGAGGTCTCCTTCACGGACGTACGGGTGCCCGCCGGGAACCTGATCGGCGAGGAGGGCGGCGGCTTCGCCATCGCCCAGGCGCGGCTGGGGCCGGGCCGCATCCACCACTGCATGCGGCTGATCGGCATGGCCGAGCGTGCGATCGAGCTGATGTGCCGGCGGGCGGTGTCCCGTACGGCCTTCGGCAAGCCGCTCGCCCAGCAGGGCGTGGTGCAGAACTGGATCGCGGACGCACGGGTGACGGTGGAGCAGCTGCGGCTGCTGGTCCTGAAGACGGCGTGGCTGATGGACACGGTGGGCAACCGGGGCGCGCACACGGAGATCCAGGCCATCAAGATCGCCACCCCGCGCGCGGTGGTCGACATCCTCGACCGGGCGGTGCAGCTGCACGGCGCGGGCGGGGTCGGCCAGGACTTCCCGCTGGCCGAACTGTGGGCGGCGGCACGGACGCTGCGGCTGGCGGACGGCCCGGACGAGGTGCACCAGCGGTCGCTGGCCCGGCGGGAGATCAAGCGGTACGTGTCGTAGGCGGCGCCCGGAAGCGGGTGCGGGCCGGGGCGGTGGGCGCGGGGCGACCGGCGTTCCCCGCCCCGCGCCCTTTTCCCTCAACGACCGGCCGGGGCCCCGTCCTTCGGATTCCCGATCCGGTCGAGCACCGAGGTGTACCGGGAGCGCCGGTCGGGGCGGGCGCGGGCGGCGGCCTTGCGGAGGGCGGGGACCGCCGCCGGGCCCAGCTGGACGAGTCCCTCGGCCGCCGCCCCGCGCACGACGGCGTGCGGATGGGCGAGCAGCCCCGTCACGGCGGGGGCCGCGGGCTCCCAGCCGGCGCGGCAGAGCGTGCGGATCGCCATCCGCACCACGTCCGGACGGGGGTCGTCCAGCAGCGAAGCGGTGAGCCGCAGATGGGCCGGCCGGTCCAGCACCACCCGTGACGTCCGGTGCGCGCGCAGCCGGACCTCGGGCCGGGGATGGGTGATCAACTCGTCCAGCAGCTCGTGGAGCCGGTGGTCCGGTCCGGCGTCCGGGCCGGGGTGCGCGCCGGCCAGTTCGGTGAGGGCCCGGCAGATCTGCTCCGGGGTTCCGGCGCGGGCCAGGTCCAGCAGTTCCCGGCGGGACGGCGGGCGGGCGGGGCCCTCCGGTGCGGCGGCGGCGCGTTCGCGGAGCGCCACGAGCGCGGCCGCGTCCCGCCGTGCGGCGTCCGGGCCGCGCAACGGGCCCTCCACGAGCCGGAGCCGGTCGGCCAGTTCGTCGCGGCCCTCCGCGCGCAGGCGGCGGCAGGTCTCCGTCAGCGCGGGGGTGCGCAGCAGCGGCCGGCCGACGAGCAGGTCGAGGAAGCCCCAGGCCCCGGCGGCGAGCCGCTCGCCCAGGGTCTCGGCCAGCGCGTCGGCGGGATGGGCGCGCAGGACGTCGGTGATCTCCGCCCCGAGCCCGGCCGGAGCGTGTTCCCACCACTCCAGCAGCAGCGGCACCAGCGGTTCCCGCTCCGCCGGGCCGAGCCGGGCCGCCGCGCGGGCCACCAGCTCGGGCCGTACGCCGTCGCCGCGCAGCTCCGCCTCGTCGATCCCGGCCAGTGCGCGGGCCGGGTCGGCGCCGGGGGGCAGTTCCACGCGCCCGCGGAGATGGGCGCGGAGCACCGCCAGCCGGGCCTCGGGCTCGGGCCATCGCGCGAGTGCCCGTGCGGCGGTGTTCCTGCGGTCCGCCGCGTCCGAGTCCAGCATGGTCAGCAGCCGTTCGTACTGGGCCGCCGAGCGGGGCTGGTCGAGGTCGTCGGCGCGGACGTGCCTCGGGGGCGGCGCCGCGCGATCGGCCCCCGGGGCGGCGGACGGCGGTGCGTCGAGCGGCTGGAGGAAGGTCATCCAGTCGAGCAGCGCCTCCCGCACCGCCGGGTCGTCGGCGCCCCGGTACGCCTCGATCAGCGCGTTCAACCGGTCCCGCGAGGGAACCGTGCCGTCGTCCCGGCCGCGGAACTTTGCCGTCCCGTCCGGGGTGCGCACCGCCGTCTCCAGGGCCGCCCGCCAGGCCCGGGTCCCGGCGGGAAGGGGGGCCGTGCCGGGTTCCGGAACGGTGAACGCCTCGCGCAGCACGTCGGTTTCGGCCCGCCACGGATCGGCGCCGAGCCGGGCGCCCGCGAGCGCCCGGTCGAGGTCGGCGCGGACCGGCACCGCGCCGAGGCGGCGCAGCAGCGTCAGCGTGGACCGGTGCGGTGCGGCGGGGGCGGGGCGCAGGGCCCGCACCGAGGCGATGGCGGACGGCCTGCGGGCGGCCGTCGTCACCGGCGCGGCCTCCTCCAGTACGGCGATCAGGTCGTGGCGGTCCTCGTCCCGGGCGTCGGCGAGCGCGTCGAGCAGCACCCCGGCGGACCGGGCGAGGACGGCGAGTTCCCCGGCGGACCAGGTGCGGGTGGTGGGTTCCCCGACGGACCGGGCGCGGGCGGCGGATTCGCCGGCGGGCCAGGTGCGGGCGGTGGGTTCCCCAGCAGGCCGGGGAGGAGTGGCGGGTTCCCCGGCGGGCCGGGACGTGGCGCAGATCCGCAGCACGAACCGGATGACCTTCCGCCGGTGCGCGGGCCGGGAGCCGGCCAGGCGGAGCCAGTGGTCCAGCATCGGCCGCAGTTCGTCCGCCCGGCCGGGGCGCAGCGGCCCGTCCCGGTCGGCGATCCGCAGGGCGAGCGAGGGGTTCCAGCCCCCGGCCACCAGCGCCGCCACGTCCCGGTCGGCTTCCCGGGCCGCCGCGTCGGCCGCCGGTGGGCGCCCGGCGTCCGGTACGGCGATCCCGTGCCGGGCCAGGGCCGGTACGAGGGCGTCCACGTCCCCCGAGGCCGCCGTGACCCGGCCCGACGCCACCAGGGCGAGCAGTTCGGCGGCCACCGGGGACCGCTGCTCCTCCAGCGCGAGGATCGCGCGCACGGTGAGGGCGCCGTCGAGGCCCGCCAGCAGCCGTTCGCGGGAGCGGGCGTCGTGGCTGTGCTCGGCGGCGGCCAGCAGCGTGGCCGCGCAGGCGTCGCCGAGGACCGTGCGCAGGGCCGCGAGGAGTGCGGTGCGCAGTCCGGGGTTGTCGTCGTGCCCGAGCCGGAACAGCAGCTTCGGGAGCGCCGCGGGAGTGCCCGCGCGGACCAGGGCCTCGGCCGCGGTCTTCCTGATGTTCATGTTGGGGTGGTCGAGGCAGGCGGCGATCGCGGTGCCCGCCCAGTGGGCGCGGGCGTGTCCCAGGGCGTGCAGGGCCTGGCGCACGGTCTGGATGTCCCGGGCGGTGGTCAGCGCGGTCAGCGAGGCCGACAGCGCCTGCGCGTCCTCGCCGGTGGTGTCGCGGGCGAGGAGCGCGATGACGTGCTTGCGCACGTGCCGGTCCCGGTGGCGCAGCATCCGGTGCACCCGGGCCCGGGTGCCCGCCCAGGGGGCCCGGAGCAGCGCTTCGAGGAGGATCGCCCGTTCGGCGTCGGACAGCCCCGGCCGGTCCAGCAGGTCCAGTGCCGTGGTGGCGACGAGGGCGTGGCCGGCCTCCCGCGCGTCCGCGGCGCCCAGCAGGCAGACCGGTCTGATCGCGCCCCGCCCGTGGAGCCTGCGGCCCAGGGCGGCCACGGCGTCCAGGACCTCCTGCGGCACCACGGGCTCGCCGGCCGGCTGTCCGTGTTCCCCGGTGCGGGCGGGGGCGTCCGGGCGCCATGACGCCGCCAGGTCGGCCACGACGCGCAGCAGCAGGTCGGCGACGGCCGGGAGGGTGGCGGCGGTGCCGTGGGCGGCCAGCCCGCACAGCGCCGCCACCGGTTCGTCCGGGTCCACGCGGGAGCCCAGCAGGGCCAGTTCCCGCTCGTCGGGGCCGCCGAGCCCGGCCGCGACGCGGGGCGGCAGGCCGAGGGGGTCCAGCCGGGCGAGGAGGTCGTGGCGCCGTTCCGGGTCGTCGGTGAGCTGCCAGAGGATTTCGAGGGCGCGGTCGCGCACGGCGCGCAGATGGGGTGCGATCCCACCCGGTTCCGGGGTGTCCGTCGCGATTCCCAGCCCGTCCCGCAGGGCCCGTACGGTGCGGTGGCCGCCGATCGCCTCCAGGGTCTCCAGGGCCGCGGCCGGTGCCCGGGGGAGCAGGGCGAGCACGGCCTCCTCGGCGTCCTCGTGGCGCAGTTCGCGGAGCGCGTCGAGGAACGGCACGGGGTCGGGGGCGGACGGGAGCAGCCGGGTGATCGCGTCCCCGACCGGCAGGTCGCCGGCCCCCTGCCCGGCCAGCGCCACCAGCAGGGCGAGCCGCCGGGGCCGGTCCGGGGCGTCGGCCGCCGCCTCCGTCAGCGCCCGGAACATCTCCTTCCGGGCGGTGAAGAGGACGGTCGCCACCTCGTGGGGCGGGATCGAGTGGTCGGCCAGGGCGAGGCCGACGACGGCCGGGACGTCCGGGTCACCCGGAAAGTGTCCGCGCCGGTGGAGGCCGCGCAGACAGGTCACCGCGGGGCCGCCGAGGAGCAGCGGGTCGCGTGCGGCGACGGCCGTCAGGGCGCCGATGTCGTCCCGGTCCGCCAGCTCGCCGAGCAGTTCCATGCCGCGTCGGCGGAGGAGCGGCGGGAGGCCGGGGTCCTCGACGGCCTGCCGCAGCAGGTCGCGGTGGCCGTGGCGGGCGGCGGTCGTGAGGGCGGCCCCGGCGACCCCGGGCCGCTCCCGCACGGAATCCCCCGTGGTGAGGAACGGGGCGAGGCGTCCCCGGGGCAGCGGTTCCGTCGCCGCCCACGGTTCGGCGAGCTCGGTCAGCGCGTCGACGACGACCCGGGCGTCGTCGGTGTCGAGCAGGCCGGCCAGGCGGGCCCGGGCCGGGGCCGGGGCCAGCAGTCCGGCGTACAGGCCCTGCCGGACCAGCCGGACCGCCTCGGCCCGCAGCACCGGATCGGCGTGGGCCGCCAGCTCGTCCACGAGCCGTGCCGGGTGGTGCGCGGCGGTGATGTCCGTCTCCCGCACGGCCCGGTGGAGGAGTTCGCCGGGCGGCTCGTCGCGGAGCACGGCGGGGTCGTGCAGGAGGTCGGCGCGCAGCCAGGCGGTCCGTACCCGGTCCGGCAGCGCCCCGGCCGTGCGCCAGGACGGCCGGGGGCGCCCGCGGAGGTGGGGGTCGAGCCGTTCGTACAGCCCCGCCAGGAGGAGGTCCGCCTCCGGCGGGCCCATGAGCTCCTCCGGCAGCAGCGCGGCGAGTTCGGCCCGCTCCCCGTCGTCGGCCGGGCCGCAGGCGGCGAGCCGCTCGTCGAGCAGGACCAGTCCCAGGTGGCGCGGGGCGGGGTCCGCGTGCCGGATCAGCCGCCCCAGGGCGTCCGGTGGGCAGTCCCGCGGGTCCGGGAGCCCGGACGCCGGGCCGGTGCCGGCCCGGTCCACGGCGTCGTGGAGGTGTGTGTCGGCCGGTTTCCGCATCGTCGGATGCTAGCCGGGGCGTTCCGGCCCCCACCAACGGAATTCGGTCCCGGTCCCCGGACGCGCCCCGCCCGGCGGGCGCTCAGTAGCCGCCGGACCCCACGTGGTCCGCCAGTGCCAGCTCACGGGCGAAGGCGCGCACCCGCAGCAGGCACCGGGCGGCGAGGCGGACGGACCGGCGGTGGCGCGGGCCGTAGGCCGCGCTCCAGAGCGCCGGGACACGCACGGACGGCTGGATGTGGGTCATGTCTCCAGCCTCGCCCCGCCGCCGTGATCGGTCCAACAGATGGATCAGCTGGCTGCCATCGATAACGTGGATGGATGGAGATACGCCAACTCCGCCACTTCATGGCGGTGGTCACGCACGGCAGTTTCACCGCCGCCGCACGGGCCGAGCTGATCGTGCAGTCCGCGCTGAGCACCTCCGTGCGCAATCTCGAACGGGAGCTGGGCGCCGAGCTGTTCGACCGGACCGGCCGACGGGTGGTGCTCACCGAGGCGGGCCGGGCGCTGCTGCCCGCGGCCCGGTCGGTGCTGGCCGGGACCCGGGCCGCGCGGGAGGCCGTGGCGGCCGTGTCGGGGCTGACGACCGGCCGGTTGCGGATCGGCACGATCCAGACCCTGACCTGCGTGGATCTGGCGGCCGAGCTGGCCTCGTACCACCGGTCGTGGCCGGGGGTGCAGATCTCTCTGCGCGAGGCGACGACGCCGGAGCTGGTCGCGGGGCTCCGGGCCGGTGAGCTGGACCTCGCCTATCTCGCGCCGGACGCGGCCGAACTCCCCGACGGCATCGCCGGGTTCGCGACCTGGCACGAGGACCTGGTGCTGATCACCGCGCCGGGCCACCGGCTGGCGAGCGCCGGACGCACCCTGATCAAGGACCTCGCCGACGAGCCGTTCGTGGACTTCCGCGCGGGCACCGGCCTGGAGACGGCGGTGCGGCGGCTGGCCGCGCACTGCGGCCTGGAGCGCCGGATCACCTGCGACGTCACCCAGATCCGGCTGCTCGTCGATCTCGTGCGGGCCGGCATCGGGGTGGCGATCGTGCCGCGGCGGATCGGGGAGGACGCGGGGCTGCCGTGCGTGAGCATCCGCCAGCCGGAGCCCGGCCGCACGGTGGTCCTCGCGGGGCGGGCGCCCCGTCCCCGCAATCCGGCCGCGGAGGCCCTCCTCGACCGGCTGACCGGCCCGGACCACGCACGGGACCGTGCGCGAATCCCCAGCGCGACGTCCGTTTTCCGCCGGTACGGGGACGGCGCGGTGCCGATGCTGGAGCCATGACGACAGTCCACGACATGACGACACTCCACGAGACGCGGGCCATCGCCCCCGCCGTGCTGAAGCGGCTGCGCGAGCGGGACGACGCCGGGGCCGCCCGCCGCCCCGTCACCGATCCCGAGGGCGGCGCCCCGCTCCGCTGCTGTCTGCGGCACAGCGAGGCCGGTGAGCGGATCGTCCTGGTCTCGTACGCGCCGCTGCGCCGCTGGGCGGCCGGTACCGGGGCCGAGCCGGGGCCGTACGACGAATGCGGTCCCGTCTTCATCCATGCCGAGGAGTGCCCGGGGCACACCGCCGGGCCCGGCTATCCGGCCGCGATGCACGGCGCCCGCCGGGTGCTGCGCGCCTACGACGCCCGGGGGCACATCCTCGGGGGGACGCTGGTGGAGATCCCCGTGGAGCGGGCCGCCGAGGTGGACGACGTGCTGAGCGGTGTCTTCGCCGACCCGGCGGTGGCGCTGGTGCACGTACGGGCGGTGGAGTTCGGCTGCTTCATGGCCGAGGTGCGCCGCCGGTAGCCGGGCGGGGCCGTGCCCCGGCCGGCGCCGGGGTCAGGGGCGCAGCGCGCGCAGCAGCAGGTCGGCCAGGTGGTCGGCGACCTCCTGGCGGCCCAGCGGACCGTCGGGCCGGTACCAGGTGGACAGGTGGTGGATCGAGCCGAAGTGGTAGTCGACGACGAGGTCCGCGGGGGTGGCCGTGGAGAACACCCCGCTGCGCTGGCCCTCCTCCACCAGGGCCCGGAAGCGCTCGTGGTAGCGGCGCCGTTCCGCCCGTACCTGCTTGTTCTTCTCCGGGCTCAGGTGGTGCATGGAGCGGAAGAAGATCGAGGCGTCGTCGAGGTTCTCGATGGTGGTGACGACCACGTCGGCGGCGGCGTCGCGCAGCCGCCGCTCGACGGGGGCGTCGGCGTCGGCGAAGGCGTCGAGGCGCTCCTGCTGGAGCCGGAGCACCCGGGAGTAGACCTCCTGGAGGAGGTCCTCCTTGGAACCGAAGTAGTGGTAGAGCGCGCCCTTGGTGACGCCCGCGGCCTCGACGATCTCCTGGACCGAGGTGCGGTCGTAGCCGCGCTCGGCGAAGAGCCGGGTGGCGGCGGCCAGCAGTCGCCGGGGGACGGGAGCGGTGTCCTCGTCCGTCGCCTTGGTCATTGCCGCCGCCTTCCTTCCGTGCCGTGCCCGACCGATCCGTGCGGGCTCCCGGGCCCGGGGCGAACCGGATCTACCGGGGGGAACGCAGTTCCCGCCTGAGGATCTTCCCACTCGCCGTCTTCGGCAGCTCGGCCAGGATCTCCACCTCGCGCGGGTACTTGTACGCGGCGAGCCGTTCCCGGCAGTACGCGCTCAGCTCCTCGGGTCCGGCCGAGGCGCCGGGCCGGAGGCTGACGCAGGCGCGGACGGTCTCGCCCCGGTAGGGGTCGGGGACGCCGACGACGGCCGCCTCCCGGACCGCCGGGTGGGTGTACAGGACGTCCTCCACCTCGCGCGGCCAGACCTTGAAGCCGGAGGCGTTGATCATGTCCTTCTTGCGGTCGACGACGTAGAGCCAGCCCGCGCCGTCCATGAAGCCGATGTCCCCGGTGCGCAGTTCGCCGTCGGGGAAGGCGGCGGCGGTGGCCTCGGGCATGCGCCAGTAGCCGGAGACGACCTGGGGGCCGCGGACGGCGATCTCGCCCTGTTCGCCGAGGGGGACCTCCGCGCCGTTCTCGTCGAGGATCCTGACCACCGTGTCGGGGCCGGGGACGCCGACCGAGAGCGTGCCGGAGGCCGGGTCGACGGGGGCCTCCCGCTCCGGGGGCACGGAGGCGCAGGGGGCGGTGCACTCGGTGAGGCCGTAACCGTTGCGGAGGTACGGGCCGAAGCCCGCCCGGAACTTCTCGACGAGCGCGGGCGGCAGCGGTGCGCCGCCGGAGGAGATCACCGCGAAGGAGGCGAAGTGGTCGGGGGTGGCGTCGGGGTGGGCGGCCAGGGCCATGAAGGCGGTCGAGGGGCCCACGGTGTAGGCGGGGCGGTGCTCGGCGAAGGCTTCGAGCACGACGCCGGGGTGGAAGCGGTACGCGAGCACGAGGGTGCCCGCGTTGGTGAGGCAGGCGGCCAGCTGGCACACCATGCCGGTGATGTGGAAGAGCGGGGCGAGCGCGAAGTACGCGGAGCCCTCGGCGACGGGGTGCCCGGCGCGCTGCCGCTCGGCGTTGACCATGATGTTGCCGTGGGAGTTCAGGGCGCCCTTGGGGGTGCCGCTGGTCCCGGAGGTGTAGCTGATCAGCGCGGTGCCGGCGGAGGCGGGTTCGCGGCCCCCGGGGGCTTCGAGGCCCTGCCGGGCGACGGCGACCAGGTCGTCGGTGTCGTCGGGCACCGGCAGCCGTTCGAAGCCGAGCACGCGTTCGTCGTCGCGGGTCTGGAGGTCCAGCTCGCTGGTGGTGAGGGCGATCCGTACGGCCGGGACGCCGGCCGCGGTGTCCCGCAGGTACGCCTCCCAGGTCCGGTCCGCGCAGATCACCGCGGTGACCTCGGCGTCCTTCAGTACGTGGCCGACCTCGCCGGACTTGTACATGGGGTTGAGCGGGACGACCGTGGCCCCGGCCTTCCAGGCGCCGAGCAGCGCGAGCACGAACTGCGGGGTGTTCTGGAGCATGATCGCGACCCGGTCGCCGGGGGCCAGGCCCGCGGCGGCGAGGTGGCCTGCCACCGAGTCGGAGAGCGCGTCGGTCTCGCGGTAGCTCAGGCGGCCGTCGAAGTAGGCGAGGGCGGTGCGGTCGGGGGCGCGTACGACGGACTCCCGGAAGGCGTGGACCAGGCTCCCGGCGGGGTGGACGGGGGCCCGCTGGGCCTCGCTGAGCAGCGGCAGCCAGGGCTTCGCGGCGTAGACGGACTCGCTCATGCGCGGGTCTCCTCCCACTTCTGCTGGAGGTGGTTCATGCTGCCGAGCCAGTGGTCGGTGTCCTTGGCGCGGGCCCGGTAGTACCCGGCGACCTCGGGGTGCGGCAGGACGAGGAAGCGGTCCTCGGCCATGGCGTCGAAGAGCGCGTCGGCGACCGCGGCGGGCTCGATGGCGCCGGGGACGAGGACGAGTTCGCCCGCCGATCCGGCGGCGGCGAGCATGTCCGTGCGCACGCCCTGCGGGCAGATCGCGTGGACCTTGACGCCGCGGTGGCGGTAGGTGAGGGAGAGCCATTCGGCGAAGGCGACGGCGCCGTGCTTGGTGACGCTGTACGGGGCGGCGCCGATCATCGTCAGCAGTCCGGCGGCGGAGGCGGTCGAGACGAACCGGCCGCTGCCGCGCTCCAGCCAGTCCGGCAGCAGGGCCCGGGCGGCGCGGACGTGGGCCATCACGTTGACGTCCCAGGCCGCGGCCCAGACCTCCTCGTCGGCCAGCACGTCGCCGGGCGAGGCGAGGCCGGCGTTGGCGCAGTAGACGTCGATGGTGCCGTCGAGGGCGTCCCGGGCCTCGGCCACGATCCGTGAGGCGTCGCCGACGACGGCCACGGCGCCGATCTCCTCGGCCAGCGGCCCGATGCCGGCCGCGTCGAGGTCGTTGACCACGACCCGCGCGCCCTCCTCGGCGAACCGGCGGGCCAGCGCGGCGCCGATGCCGCCACCGGCCCCCGTGACCACCACGCCCGCGCCCCGCACCGTGTCACCCATCGGTCCCGCCTCTCTCAGCCGACTCCCCCGGCAGACTAACCAGTCGGTATGTCGAATCGGAAGGGGTGGACGCGCCCGGGCGGAGCGGTGGACGCGTCGGGGCGGAAGCGCGGGGGCGGCCTGCCGGGACCAACGGGGCCGACGGGACCGGCCCCGCCCGGCAGGCACACCCGTCACACCCGTCACGTCCGGCTCATTCCGTATGGCCTGAACGCGCGCTAGCGTGCGTGACCATGACAGAGGTCGCGATCATGGAGGTAGCCGAATGAGCCTGTCCAGACGTGGTTTGCTGGCCGCCGGCGGTGCGATGGGGGCGCTCGCGGCGACGGCCGCCCAGACCGGGGCCGCGAACGCCGCCCCCGCGTCGGGCCGGGGGCGCGGCCGGGTCCGCACCGGTTTCGACCGGCTGGCGGCGGACGGCTACTCCCTGCTGAGGGGGGAGAAGGTCGGGATCGTCACCAACCCGACCGGGATCACTTCCGACGTGCGGCACATCGTCGACGTGATGCATCCGGACGACCGGGTGGACCTGGTCGCCGTCTTCGGCCCCGAGCACGGCTTCCGCGGCACCGCGCAGGCCGGCGGCTCGGAGGGCCGGTACGACGACCCGGCGACCGGACTGCCGGTCTACGACACGTACCTGAAGAGCGGTCAGCCGCTCGCTGACGTCTTCACCGCGTCCGGTGTGGACACGGTGGTCTTCGACATCCAGGACGCGGGTGCCCGCTTCTACACCTACATCTGGACGCTGTACGACTGCATGGAGGCGGCGGCGCTCGCGGGCAAGCGGTTCGTCGTCCTGGACCGGCCGAACCCGGTGACCGGGCGGGCGGCGCTCGGGCCGGTGCTCGACCCGGCGTTCGGCACGTTCGTGGGCCGCCGGGAGATCGCGCAGGCGCACGGCATGACGGTCACCGAGCTGGCGCTGCTGTTCAACGCGGAGTTCTTCGCCGAGCGCCCGGTCGACCTGCGCATCGTCAAGATGTCCGGCTGGCGGCGTTCGGACTTCTTCGACGCGACCGGGCTGCCGTGGGTGCCGCCGAGCCCCAACATGCCCACCCCCGACACCGCGCTCGTCTATTCGGGGACCTGCTTGTTCGAGGGCACCAACCTCTCCGAGGGGCGCGGCACCACCCGGCCGTTCGAACTGCTCGGCGCGGAGGGCGTCGACCGCCGCTGGGCGGCGGCGGCGAACGCGCTCGACCTGCCCGGGGTCGCGTTCCGCGAGGCGTACTTCGCGCCGACGTTCTCCAAGTTCCAGGGCAAGACGGTCGGCGGCGTGCAGTTGCACGTCCACGACCGCGAGGTCTTCGACCCGGTGCGCACCGGGATCGCGCTGCTGGTGACCGCGAAGCGGACCTGGAGCGGGTTCGCGTGGCGGTCCGACAACTGGATCGACAAGCTCACCGGCAACACCCGGGTCCGCACGATGATCGACGCGGGCGCGGACACGGACGAGGTCGTGGGCGCGTGGGCGGAGGACCTCGCCGCGTTCCGGGCCGTGCGCAGGCGGTACCTCCAGTACCGGTGAGAGGGGCCGGACGGCGCCGTTCTCGGAGAGCGCCCTACCGGTGGGTGGGGAACTCCACCACCTGCTGGTAGGTCGGCCGGTTCTGCCAGTGGACGGCCTTCTGGGTGATCCCGCCCAGCGCCCGGTGGACGATCGAGTCCGAGCACCACTGCTCGCCCGCCTTGCAGCTGCCGTCCCCCGGGTAGACCTCCGTGGCCGGTTGCGCCACGGCCCGCTCCAGGGCCGCGAGCAGCACGTCACGGCAGGCGGCCCGGTCCCCGTCGCCGCAGTACGTACGGGCCAGCGGCCCCTCGACCTTCTGTCCCAGGACCTGGCGCAGGTCCTTGTCCACGAAGCCCCACCAGCCGTACTGGAAAGCCGATCCGCTGTGCGCCCCGCTCGGGCCGTGGCTGGCCGCCGGGGACTCGTCGGTGGCGAGGTTGGCGGTCAGCGCCCCGTACAGCTCACTGCCGAGCCCGGGGCCGAACTCCGCCTCGACCAGCTTCGGCCACCACGCGTCCATGATCCGTACCGCGTCGGCGTGGCCGTACGCGTGCGATCCCGGGCTGCTCTCCCGGCGCTGCGAGCCGGCCGCCCGCCAGGACTCCAACTGCTGGACCGCGGCGTTCAGTTCCGGGTCGGTGACCGGCTGGGAGCGGATCACCTTCAGCAGTTCGGGCAGCAGCTGTTCGCCGCGCAGGTCGGTGATCGCGGCCTCGGCCATGGCCCGGGTCAGGG
The DNA here is from genome assembly GCF_042889165.1 of Streptomyces sp. NPDC002669. Lineage (NCBI taxonomy): Bacteria > Bacillati > Actinomycetota > Actinomycetes > Kitasatosporales > Streptomycetaceae > Streptomyces > Streptomyces sp. NPDC002669. The sequence continues at coordinate 58,414 of NZ_JBIAQQ010000023.1, forward strand.
AGGCCCGGGTCACCCCGCCCTCCTCGACGAGCTTCGCCACCCGGTCGTCCAGCAGGTCCCCGCGGTGCACCGCGCCGAACCCGAAGCCCGCCGTGGCGTATCCCTCGGCCTGCCGGTTGTTCCAGGAGACGTAGTAGTCCTGGCCGTTGGAGTGCGGGTGCTCGGCGAACGCGGTGTACTCGGCGGTGTTGCCGGCCGGGTCGTACCCCTGCCACTCGTAGGCCCGCTCGGCCCGCACCGGCAGCGCGGGGTCGACGCCCGCCGCGCGCACCGGGTTCATGCCGCTGTTGTAGTAGGCGGCGGTGCGGGAGTCCGCGTAGAACCAGTTGAACGCGTAGTCGATGTTGCTCGCCGCCCGCTGGAAGGAGGCGGCGTCCTTGACGTAGTCCGGGTCGTTGAACATCTGGAAGCCGATGATCGAGTCGGCCTCGTGGCGGTAGGTGGTGCGCAGCGAGGTGTACGCGACGGGCCTGCCGTCGATGGTGGCCCGGTGGGTGACGATGCCGTAGTCCGTGCGCCGCACCTGCATCCGGTAGGAGCCGGCCGCCGTGGAGTCGGCGACGGTCGGCTTCCAGGAGTTGGTGTGCGACAGCGTCTCCATGGCGGTGCAGGTGCCCCGGTTCAGGTAGTGCGTGGACTCCTTGGTGGGGGTGGTTCCGTCGGGCTCGCACAGTTCGACGGCGTAGGTGTCGGTGATGTCCTGGCCGGCCGAGGTGGCGCTCCAGGCGTAGTCCTGGCCGCGTCCCATCTGGACGTACATGCCGACGCCGGCGAAGGAGACGCCGCGGGCGCTGATGCCGGGCCCCTGGAGTTCCTGGAGCATCATCAGCTGCGGGGCGAAGTAGCCGGTCTGCGGCCCGAACACGGCGATCGGGTTGCCGCTCGCGGTGTGCTTCCCGGAGACCAGCAGGGCGTTGGACATGCCGCGCTTCTGGGCGCCGGCGCCCGATCCGGGCAGCGAGCCCCCGGGAATGACGCCGTCGTCGTAGATGCCCTGGGCCTTCTTGAGCCCGGCCGGTGCCTCGACGCGCGCCTTCCGGTCGGTGCCCGCGGAGCCGGTGCGGTCGTGGATGAGGGGTTCGGCCGTGACGGACCCGGCGTCGGGGAGCGCGGTGCCGCGTGCCTGGTCGGGCTTGCGGGCGTACGGGAACGAGGTGCCGTCGTGGACCGTCAGCACGGCCTCGGGGTCCTCGCGCTGACGGAACGACTCCCAGACCCTGGTGCCCTCGGCCACGCCGTACTTCTGCTGGGCGGCGAGCAGCGAGAGCGCCGCCTGCACCTCGCCGCCGCCCCCGCCGCCGAACTGGCCGCCGACCACGGAGGCGATGGAGATCAGGTCGGTCAGCTTGAACGGCTGGATCTCGCCGACGTTGGTGATGGCGTCGATCTTTCCGGTGAGGACGTACTCGCCCGGGAAGTAGCGGCCGTTCTTGGACTTCTCGCGGTACGCGTTGATGCCGTCGACGTACGCCTGGGCGTCGGCCATGGCCTGTTCGCCGCGGGCGCCCTCATGGGTCCTGATGTACTCGACCTGGGCTTCGAGGTCGGCCTCGGTGTAGGGGGCCTGCGGCCAGAACTGCTGCTCCAGGCCCTGGTTGGCGAGCGCGCCGCCGGCGAACGAGGTCAGCTCGCCGCGCCCGATGTGCCGGAAGAGGTCCATCAGCCACAGCCGGTCCTGCCCGGCCGCGTACCCGGCCCCGAACTCGGTGCCGTAGCGGGTGGTGCCCTTGATGTGCGGGACGCCGGACGCCTTGTCGCGGGTGATCGTGACGTCGCTGCGCGGCGAGGTGACGGACTCGACCTGGCCCTCGGGCACGCCGAAGGAGGCGTCGTTGAAGAACTCGGTGAGCTTCTGGTCGGTGAGGCCGGTGTGGCCGGCCACCAGGCCGTTGTAGCGGTCGAGCTGGTCGTCGCTGTGGGCGGGGTGCGTACCGAGCGTCTTGTTGCCGAGGATCTCGACGAGGGTGGCGTTGCCGTTCTCGCCGGGGGGCAGGATGTCGTCGCACTGTCCCCGGCAGTGGTCGGTGACGGGTGCGGGTTCCGCGGCGGCCGCGCCGGACTGCGGCGAGGCCGCGAGCAGAGCGGCGCCGAGTGCGAGGACCGCCGCGATGGCGGCGGCTCTGGGCTTGACGGTGCGTGGGGGCATGAGCGCTCCTCCAAGTGGCCTGTGGGCCGGAGGTTACTGGCGGTAGGCTCCGCCGGTAAGATGAGCAACCGTCACATTTTCTGAATCATCACATGGCGCCGTTCCTCCCCCGTCCGCGCGCCGCCGCACCCCCGCCCGCCGGACACCTCTGCGCCGTCCCGGGATCCAAATCGGGGGGCCGTACGTCAAGTCATTGACACCGAAGTACGACGACGGCGGAGTACGAGCGACGGAGGTGGCAGTGCAATGGCCGGTTTTCGGAGTCTTGCGAGACAGGTCCGCGATCCACGGATCGACCTGGCACTGCGGCGGTACTCGCTGCGCAAGTGCCTGGAGAGGTTCGCCCCGTACGGGCACCGGGCGACCTGGCACCACCTGTGCGCCCGGCACGGGATCGAACCCGAGGACCGCTCCCCCGACCCGGCGCGGCTGATCCGCGCACTGGACGAGCTGGAGGCGGCGCGGACGGTCTGGCTGGGCCACGAGGCGGGGTTCGCCGAACGCCGCAGACGGGAGAAGCACGACGGGCTGCGCAGCCCCGGCGCGTTCGACGACTGGCACCGGCACACCCGGGGCGGCCACGGGGTCGCCCGCTGCGCGGACCCGGCGGTGCACCCGTCGGCGCCGCTCGCCGAGGTGCTGCACCGGCTGATCGCGGCCCTGGAGTCCGGGCCGGGCACGGCCTGTCCGGTGTGCGCGGGGACCGAGATGCACTGGCGGGAGGAGGCCGGGGACGGGCCCGTCCCGGGACCGGTGTGCGCGGGATGCGGGATCGTGGTGCCGCAGCCGGTGCTCACGCCGGGGGCGCTGGCCGCGGCCCGGGGCGCACGGCGCCGGGACCTCGCCTCGGTGGCATGACCCGCGGGGCCCCGGCGGCACCTCCCGATGACGCCCGCCCGGCCCCGGACCCCGGGGCTACGGGCAGTCGCCCGGCGGGCATTCGGGCGCCGGACTCTCGGCCGGAGTGCGTTCGGACGACGGGCGTTCCGGCATCAGGCGCGAACCGCTCATCCGCTGGCCGGAGATGTCGTTCGGGTTGGAGAGCACGCAGTTCTCCAACGACAGGCAGCCGCAGCCGATGCAGTCGGTGAGGTGGTCCCGCAGCCGGGCCAACCGCTTGATCCGCTCGTCCAGTTCGGAGCGCCAGGCGGCGGACAGCCGCGCCCAGTCCTCACGGTTCGGGGTGCGCTCCTCGGGAAGCTCGGCGAGGGCGTCCCGGATGGTGGCGAGCGGGATGCCCACGCGCTGCGCCGCCCGGATGAACGCGACCCTGCGCAGCGCGTCCCTGGCGTAACGGCGCTGGTTGCCACTGGTACGGCGGCTGCTGATCAGGCCCTTGGCCTCGTAGAAGTGCAGGGCCGAGACGGCCGCGCCGCTGCGCGCGGAGAGCTGTCCGACCGTGAGCTCGTGGAGCGTCTGTGGGATCTGGGGCACTCATCCAACCCTACTTGCCCGCCCACCCGGCGGTCCGTCGTTGACAGGAACGCACCCGCGAACCATGCTGAGCAAGCGCTTAGACAGTGCGCTCAGGGATGGCATGGAGCTGGAAGGGCAGGGACCGGGAACATGGCGGAGCCGAGGATCTTCACGTCCGCGCAGGAGCTGCGCGACGGTGTGGGCGAGCAACTGGGACACAGCGACTGGCTGGAGGTCGACCAGAAGAGGATCGACCTCTTCGCCGAGGCCACCGGCGACCATCAGTGGATCCACGTGGACCCGGAGCGGGCCGCGTCCGGACCGTTCGGCACCACCATCGCCCACGGCTACCTCACGCTCTCGCTGCTGCCCGCGCTCGTCCCTCAGGTCATGCGGGTCGAGGGCATGAAGATGGGCATCAACTACGGGACGAACAAGGTCCGTTTCCCCTCCACCGTGCCCGTGGGCTCGCGGCTGCGCGCGAGCGCGGTCCTGAAGGGCGTCGAGGAGGCCGGGGGCGGCGTGCAGGTCACCGCCGTCGTCACGGTCGAGCGCGAGGGCGGCGACAAGCCGGTGTGCGTGGCCGAGTCGGTGTCGCGCTACTACTTCTGACGGCCGTCGCCGCGCCCCCGCCCGCGGCGGCGCGGCGCACCCGGCGTCGCACGGCCCCGCGCGGCCGTCACCGCTCGGCGCCGACCATCCGCAGCACGAGGCCGGCGTAGAGCTCGCCGACCTCGTCCGGCGTCCGGCTGCCCTGCGCGTTGAACCAGCGCGCCACGTCGATGCAGAGCGAGAGCACCGCGAGCGTGGTGCCCGGCACGTCGGGGACGTCGAACTCCCCCGCCCGCACCCCCTCGCCGATGATCCGGCGGACCACGGCGTCACTCCTGCGGCGCAGGGCGACGATCTCGGCGCGGTGCTCCTCGCCGAGGGCTTCGAGTTCGTACTGGACCACGCGTGCGGTGGTGTGCCGCTCGGCGTGCCAGCGGACGAAGGACCGCACGGCCTCGGCCAGCCGCTCGGCGGCCGTGCCGCCGCCGTCGGCGGCGGCCTCCAGGACGGACAGGGCCCGGTCGTGGCCGATCCGGCTGATCCGGTGGAGCAGCTCTTCCTTCGTCTTGTAGTGGATGTAGAGCGCGGCGGGGCTCATTCCCGCCCGGCCCGCGATGTCACGGGTGGTGGTGGCGTGGTATCCGCGCTCGGCGAAGGCGTCGACGGCGGCGACGAGCAGCCGCCTGGCCGCCTCGGGCGTCACCTCGGCCCACGGCGCGTCGCCGTCGGTCTCCTCCGCCGTGCTCATCGTCCCTCGCCCCTCTCATCAGCAGGACGAACACCATACCGCGACCCTGAGCAAGCGCTTAGGGCCCGGGTGCGGCGCCCGGGCCCGGGGTCCGGGACGGATCGGGTCCTCCGGCCGGATCAGAGCTTCTGGAAGGGGTCGTGCTCGGCGAGGATCTTCTCCAGCCTGGCCTGGTCGACCCGGCTGACGATCCGCCCCGCCTCCTGGCGGTCCCTGATGACCTTGGCCAGGGTGAAACAGGAGGTGACGAGGTAGAGGACCCCGATCGCGAGGAACCCCCGGACCCAGGCGTCGGCGTCCAGGGAGTAGATACCGAGGGCCACCGCACCCATCGCCACTCCGAAGGAGGCGACGGCCTGGCCGTAGAAGGCGGCGGTGCCCTGCTGCTTGACGGTTGTTGTCTCGCTCATGGCGCCAGCATCGGGCGCGGTGGCGTGCGCCACATCCGTTCCCGTACTCAGTCCGCTACTCAGACGCCCGTTCGAAACCGCTCGGGCGGGCGGCGGGTCAGAAGGCGGAGACCCCCGTCAGCGCACGGCCGATGATCAGCTTCTGGATCTGGCTGGTGCCCTCGTACAGGGTCATCACCCGGGCGTCGCGCAGCAGTTTGCCGACCGGATACTCGTCGATGTAGCCGTAGCCGCCGAAGACCTGGAGGGCGTTGTTGGCGGCGCGGACGGCCGCCTCGGAGGCGAAGAGCTTCGCCTTGGACGCGGCGGTGGCGAACTCCTCGCCCCGGTCGACGAGGTCGGCCACCCGCCAGGTCAGCAGCCGGGCGGCGTCGACGTCCACGGCGATGTCGCTGATGAGTTCCTGGACGAGCTGGTGGCCCGCGATGGGGCGGCCGAACTGCTCGCGCTCGCCCGCGTGGCCCACGGCGGCGTCGAGGGCGGCCCGCGCGATGCCGACGCAGCCGGCCGCGACCGACATCCGCCCCTTGGCCAGGGCGGACATGGCGATCGAGAAGCCCTTGCCCTCCGGACCCAGGAGCGTGGAGGCGGGCACCCTGACGTCCTCCAGGACCAGCTCGGCGGTGACCTGGCCGCGCAGGCCGAGCTTGCCGTGGATGGTGCGGCGGGTGAGGCCGGGGGCGTCGGCGGGGACCAGGAAGGCGGATATGCCCCGGTGGCCGGGGGCGCCGCCGGTGCGGGCGAAGAGCAGCACCACGTCGGCCCAGGTGCCGTTGGTGATGAACATCTTGGTGCCGTTGATGACGTACGCGTCGCCGTCCCGGACGGCCCTCGTCGTCAGGCTCCCGGCGTCCGAGCCGGTGCCGGGTTCGGTGAGGCCGAAGCAGCCGATCGCCTCGCCCGCGGTGAGCCTCGGCAGCCAGTGCCGCTTCTGCTCCTCGTCGCCCCAGACCGCGATGGTCTTGGCGACCAGGCCGAGGGAGACGGAGACGATGCCGCGGACCGAGGAGTCGCCGCGCCCCAGCTCCTCGGTGACCAGGCAGTACGCGAGGTGGTCGCCGCCCGAGCCGCCGTACTCCTCGGGGACGGTCAGCCCGAGGAAGCCCACGGAGCCCAGTTTCCCCACGATCGACCTGTCGACGTTCTCGGCCCGGTCCCACTCCACGACGTGGGGGGACACCTCGCGGGCCACGAAGTCCTCGGCGAGCCGGCGGACGGCTTCCTGTTCCTCGCTGAGCTCCAGGTTCATCCTTGACTCCCGATTTTAATTAGCACTGCTAGTTTTCTGTGCGCAGGCCCTACTATGTGCCGCATGGCCCGACCGCGCAAGCCCCTCCTCAGCCGAGACCGGATCGTCGAGACGGCGAGCGCGCTCGTGGACGCCGAGGGACTCGACGCCGTCTCCACCCGGCGGCTCGCCGCCGAACTCGGGGTCAGCGGTCCCTCGCTCTACAACCACTTCCGCAACAAGGACGAGATCCTGGACGCGGTCGCGGACGCGGTGTCCGCCCAGGTCGACCTGTCGATGTTCGACGAGTCGGACACCCGCGACTGGCGGGCCGCCCTGCACGACTGGGCCGTCTCCTACCGTGCGGCGCTCTCCGCGCACCCGCACATCGTCCCGGTGCTCGCCCAGGGGCCGGGCCGCCGCCCGGCCGGCCTCCGGGTCGCCGACGCGGTCTTCGGCGCGATGGTCCGGGCCGGCTGGCCGCCCGCCCAGGCCACGTACATCGGGGCCCTGATGCGCTACTTCGTCACCGGCTCGGCGCTCGGCTCGTTCGCCCGCGGCTTCGTGGACGACGAGACGGCGTACGACCCCGTCGACTACCCGCACCTCGGCCGGGCCCATCTGCTGGCCGAGCACCGTCGGCAGGTCGACGAGGGGGCGTTCGAGACCGGGCTGCGGGCCCTGGTCGACGGCCTCTCGCTCCAGTACGAACTGCTGCCGCCCGACCGGACGGTTCGGCCGGCGCCGAAGCGTCCCTGACGCATCCTGGTCCCATGGCACGCATGGCACACCCCGACCCGGCCGCCCCCCGGCTGGCCGCCCTGGCCGCGCTCCTCGCCGACGAGACCCGCGCCACCTTCTGCCTCGCCCTGCTCGACGGCCGCGCCTGGACCGCGGGCGAGCTGGCCCGGCACGCCTCCGTGGCCCCGTCCACCGCCAGCGAACACCTCGGCAGGCTCGTCGCCGGCGGGCTGCTGGCCGAGGAGCGACAGGGGCGCCACCGCTATCTGCGGCTCGCCGGCGAACGCGTGGCACACCTCGTCGAGGACCTGGCGGCCCACGCCTCCCCCGGCCCCGCCCCCGCGCGTCCGCGGAGCCTGGGCGCGGTGACCGCCGACCGTGCGCTGGCCCGCGGCCGCACCTGCTACGACCACCTCGCGGGGCGGCTCGGCATCACGATCGCCGACGCGATGACCGCACGGGGGCTGCTGCGGCAGGACACCGGTTTCGCCCTGACCAACGACGGCCTGCGCTGGTTCGACGGGCTGGGCATCGGGCTGGATCCGGGGTCGCGGCGTCCGCTGGCGCGGAGCTGTCTGGACTGGACGGAGCGCAGGGCGCACCTGGCCGGTGCGGCGGGCGCCGCGCTGTGCCGGTACGCGCTGGAGGCGCGGTGGTGCGTACGGATCGGGTCCGGGCGCGCGGTGCGGGCGACCGCGGAGGGGGAACGGGCGCTGCGCGAACATCTCGGCATCGACCCGGAGTCGATTCGGTAGGTACCGAACGGTCGTGGCCCTACGGTCGGGGCATGACGACGACACCCTCCCCCGCGGCGCCCCGTGACTGGCGGGCCCCCGCCGCCGCCTGCACCACCGTTGTGCTGTGGGCCTCCGCCTTCGTCTCCATCCGCAGCGCGGGGGACGCCTACTCGCCCGGCGCGCTCGCCCTCGGCCGGCTGCTCTCGGGCACCCTGGCGCTGGGCGTCCTGCTGGTGCTGCGGCGCGAGGGGCTGCCGCCGCGGGCCGCTTGGCCGGGGATCATCTGGTCCGGCCTGCTCTGGTTCGGCGTCTACATGGTGGCCCTCAACTGGGGCGAGCGGCAGGTGGACGCGGGCACGGCCGCGATGGTGGTGAACATCGGCCCCCTCCTGATCGCGCTGCTCGGCGCCCGGCTGCTGGGCGAGGCGCTGCCCGGCAGGCTGATCGCGGGCATGGCGGTGTCGTTCGCGGGCGCCGTCGTGGTCGGGTTCTCGATGTCGGGGCGCGGCGGCGCCCCGGTCCTCGGCGTGGCGCTCTGCGTGCTGGCCGCGGTGACGTACGCGATGGGGGTGGTCCTCCAGAAGCCCGCGCTGCGGCACGGCTCCGCGCTCCAGGTCACCACGTTCGGCTGCCTGGTCGGCACGGTGGCCTGTCTGCCGTTCTCCGGCGCGCTGGTCTCCGAGATCGCCGACGCGCCCCTGTCGGCCACCCTGAACATGGTCTACCTGGGGCTCTTCCCGACCGCGCTGGCCTTCACGACCTGGGCCTACGCGCTGGCCAGGACCACCGCCGGACGGATGGGCGCCACCACCTACGCCGTGCCCGCGCTGGTGGTGGCGATGTCCTGGCTGCTGCTGGACGAGGTGCCCGCGCCGCTCACCATCGGCGGGGGCCTGCTCTGCCTGGCAGGGGTGGCGGTCTCCCGGGCCCGTACGCAGACTGGCCTCACGCGGAAGGATCCGGCGCAGCCTGCGGGAGGACACCGAGATGACACGGAGCGCCAAGCGACCGAACGGCCGCGGTAGGACGGCGAAGGCGATGGCCGGGGACCTGAAGGACATGTCGGACGCCCTCGCCGACGCGGCCCGCCACGGCGGCGCCGGGCTCACCGGCTTCGCCGTGGCCGACAGCGGGGACGACGACCCGGTCCTGGTGACGCCCGAGGGCCGGCCCCGGGACGCCTGGCGCGAGGACTACCCGTACTCCGTCAAGCTCGGCCGGAAGAGGTACGAGAAGTCCAAGCGCGCCCTGCAGATCGAGCTGCTCAAGCTCCAGCACTGGGTGAAGGACCGCGACGAACGCCTCGTCATCCTCTTCGAGGGACGGGACGCGGCGGGCAAGGGCGGCACGATCAAGCGCTTCACCGAGCACCTCAACCCCCGTGGCGCGCGGGTGGTGGCGCTGGAGAAGCCCACCGAGCGCGAGCGCACCCAGTGGTACTTCCAGCGGTACACGGCCCATCTGCCGTCCGCCGGGGAGATCGTGCTGTTCGACCGGTCCTGGTACAACCGGGCGGGTGTGGAGCGGGTGATGGGGTTCTGCACCACCCGCGAGTACCTCGAGTTCATGCACCAGGCACCGGGCTTCGAGCGGATGCTCGCCCGGGACGGCATCCACCTGGTGAAGTTCTGGTTCTCGGTCTCGCGCAACGAGCAGCGCAACCGGTTCATGATCCGTCAGATCGATCCGGTGCGGCAGTGGAAGCTCAGCCCGGTCGACCTCGCCTCGCTCGACAAGTGGGACGCGTACACCGAGGCCAAGGAGCTGATGCTGTTCCACACGGACACGGCGGACTCGCCCTGGACCGTGGTGAAGAGCAACGACAAGAAACGGGCCCGGCTGGAGGCGATCCGGCACGTGCTGCACCGCTTCGACTACCCGGACAAGGACACGGACGTGGTGGGCGAACCCGATCCGCTGATCGTCGGCCCGGCCTCCCGGCTCTTCGAGCAGGGCGAGATGGACGCCCGGCTGCTCACCACGGAGCGGGCGGAGGCCGGGCCGACGAGTTGACGGGCGACGGGGTGACGGGTGGCGGGTTACTCGAACACCACGAGCGCGCGCCCGCCCCGGCCCGCGGTCATGTCGTCGAAGGCGGCCGGGATGCCGTCCAGTCCGATCCGCGCGGTGACCATCATGGAGAGGTCGAACCGGCCCGCCCGGATGTGTCCGGCGAGCACGGGCAGGTCCCGGGCCGGGTCGCTGTTGCCGTACACGCAGCCGGTCAGCGAGCGGCCCCAGTGGAAGATCTCCAGGGCGTTGAAGGACACCTGCTGGTCCTTGCCGCCGATGCCGACGACCGTGGTGCGGCCGCCGCGGCGGGTGGATTCCCAGGCGCCCCGGATGGTGACCGGCCGGCCGACGCACTCGACGGCGACGTCGGCCCCCTGGCCGCCGGTGAGCTTGCGGATCGCGCGCGGGGTGGTGTCGGAGGCGACGACGTAGTCGGTGGCGCCCGCCCGCCGGGCCAGCTCCTCCTTCTGCGGCGACACGTCCACGGCGATGACCTTCGAGGCGCCCGCGATCCGGGCGGCCTGGAGCACCGCGAGGCCGACGCCCCCGATGCCGAACACCACGACGGACTCACCGGCCCGGACCCGGGCGCTGTGGTGGACCGCGCCGTATCCGGTGAGGACCGCGCAGCCGAGCAGGGCGGCGTCGGTGAGCGGGATGCCGGCCGGGGCGGGCAGTACGCAGTTCGCGGCGACGACGGTCTCCTGGGCGAACGCCGCCACGTTCAGCCCGGGGTGGAGTTCGGTGCCGTCGGCGGTGCGGGCGTGGATGCCGGCCGCACCGGCCAGGGCGTTGGCGCAGAGCCAGACCTCGCCGATCCCGCAGTGGTGGCAGTTTCCGCAGGACGGGGCCCAGTTGAGCACGACGCCGTCGCCTGGTGCGACCTGGGTGACGCCCTCGCCGACCGCGACGACGGTGCCCGCGCCTTCGTGCCCGAGGACCGCGGGGACGGGCACCCGCATGGTGCCGTCGGACAGCGAGAGGTCGGAGTGGCAGACGCCCGCGGCGGCGAGCGCGACCCGCACCCGGCCGGGGCCGGGTTCCGGGAGTTCGATGTCGGTGATCTCCAGCGGGGCTTTGACGGCGGGCAGTACGGCGGCGCGGACCACGAACGGGCTCCTCGGCGATCGACGGGACTGGACCGGGCGTGCGGGTGATGCGGGCGGTGCGGGTGACGGCAGGGGCCGGAAAGGGGTCAGAACTGGAGGGACTTGGTCTGGAGGTACTCCGCGAGCCCGTGCGGGCCGAGTTCGCGGCCGATGCCGGACTGCTTGTACCCGCCGAAGGGGGCGAGCGGGTTGAACCGGCCGCCGTTGATGTCCACCTGCCCGGTGTCCATCCGGCGGGCGAAGGCCACGGCCGTGGCGTCGTCGGCGGCCCAGACGGCGCCCGCGAGCCCGTACACGGTGTCGTTGGCGATCCGCAGGGCGTCCTCCTCGTCCTCGTACCGCAGGATCGAGAGGACGGGGCCGAAGATCTCCTCCTGGGCGATGGTCATCTCCGGGGTGACGTCGGCGAACACGGTGGGGCTGACGTAGCAGCCCTTCTCCCGCGGGGCCTCGGGGCCGCCCACCACGAGCCGGGCCCCCTCCTCGACGCCCTTCTCGATGTAACCGCGCACCCGGGCCCGCTGCGCGGCGTTGACGAGGGGGCCGATGCGGTCGCCGTACGTGCCCGCCGCCTCCGCGGCGAGTGCGACCGCCTCGTCGTACTGCGAGGTGTGCACCAGCATGCGGGTCCAGGCGCTGCACGTCTGGCCGGAGTTGCCCATGACGTTCGCGACGCCGACGGCGACGGCCCTGGCGAGGTCCGCGCCCGGCAGGATGACGTTGGCGGACTTGCCGCCCAGTTCGAGGGCGACCCGCTTGACCGCCGCGCCGGCCGTGGCGCCGATCCGCCTCCCGACGGCGGTGGAGCCGGTGAAGGAGACCAGGTCGACGCCGTCGTGCCCGGCCAGGGCCTGTCCGGCGACCGGGCCGAGGCCGGTGACCAGGTTGAACACTCCCGCCGGGACGCCCGCCTCGTGGACGGCCTCGGCGAAGAGCTGGGCGGTCAGCGGGGTGTCCTCGGCGGGCTTGAGGACGATCGTGCAGCCCGCCGCGAGCGCGGGGGCCACCTTGGCCACGATCTGGTGGAGCGGGTAGTTCCACGGGGTGATCGCGCCGACCACGCCGACCGGCTCGGCGTACACGGTGGAGTTGCCGATCTTCTCCTCGAAGACGTACGAGGCGGCAAGCTCGGCGTACGAACCCGCCACCTTGACCGGCAGGCCCGCGTGCACCGCCTGCGCGAACGACGGCGGCGCGCCGAGTTCGGCGGTGACGGTCCCGGCGATCTCGTCCTTGCGGGCCGCCAGCACGTCGCGCAGCGCGGCGATCCGCGCGGCCCGTTCGGCGGGGGCGGTGGCCGCCCAGCCGGGGAGCGCGGCGCGGGCCGCCCGCACCGCGGCGTCGACGTCCTCGGCCGTGCCCGCCGGGACATGGGCGATGACCTGCTCGTCCGCGGGGTTCACGACCTCGATCGTGTCCCGTCCCGCGGCGGGCCGCCAGGCGCCGTCGATGTACATGCCGTCGTGGGCCTTCATGGCTGTTCCTCCCGGACGCGGTTGCGGGCGATGCCGCCCGCCCCAAACTAGCGCCGTTAGTTTTGGGGCGCCAGAGACGCCCGTCACGCCCGGTGGAACGTTCGCGCTCAGCCCAGTTCCGCGGTTTCGTGGCCGGGGTTCTCGAACTGGGTCCGGTACAGCTCCTCGTACCGGCCGCCCGCCGCGAGGAGTTCGTCGTGCGTGCCCCGTTCCACGATCCGCCCGCTCTCCACGACGAGGATGAGGTCGGCCGCCCGCACCGTGGAGAGCCGGTGGGCGATCACGACCGCGGTGCGTCCGGCGAGGGCTTCGGTCAGCGCCTCCTGGACGGCCGCCTCGGAGGTGTTGTCCAGGTGGGCGGTGGCCTCGTCGAGGATGACGACGCGCTGGCGGGCGAGCAGCAGACGGGCGATGGTCAGCCGCTGGCGTTCGCCGCCGGAGAGCCGGTAGCCGCGTTCGCCGACGACGGTGTCGAGCCCGTCGGGCAGCGAGGCGACGAGGCCGTCCAGGCGCGAGCGGCGCAGGGCGTCCCAGAGTTCCTCCTCGGTGGCGCCGGGGCGGGCGAGCAGCAGGTTGGCGCGGACCGACTCGTGGAAGAGGTGGCCGTCCTGGGTGACCATGCCGAGGGTGTCGCGCAGGGTGTCGGCGGTCAGGTCGCGCACGTCGATGCCACCGATGCGCACCGTTCCCCCGTCCGTGTCGTACAGGCGCGGCAGCAGTTGCGCGATGGTCGACTTGCCCGCGCCGGACGAGCCGACGAGCGCCACCGTCTGTCCGGGTTCGGCGCGGAAGGAGACGCCGCGCAGCACTTCACCGCTGTCGCGGGTGTCGAGGGTCGCGACGTCCTCCAGCGAGGCGAGCGAGACCTTGTCGGCGGACGGGTAGCCGAACCTGACCCGGTCGAACTCCACGGACACCGGGCCGTCCGGGACCGTCCGCGCGTCCGGCTTCTGGGCGATGAGCGGTTCCAGATCGAGGACCTCGAAGACCCGCTCGAAGCTGACGAGGGCGCTCATCACCTCGACGCGGGCCCCGGCGAGGGCGGTGAGCGGTGCGTAGAGCCGGGTCAGGAGCAGGGCCAGGGCGACGACCGCGCCCGCGTCCAGCTGTCCGCGCAGCGCGTAGTGGCCGCCGAGCCCGTAGACCAGGGCGAGGGCCAGGGCCGACACGAGGGTGAGGGCGGTGATGAACGCGGACTGGGCCATGGCCGTGCGGACGCCGATGTCGCGCACCCGGCCGGCCCGGGCGGCGAACTCGGCGGACTCGTCGGCGGGCCGGCCGAAGAGCTTGATCAGGGTGGCGCCGGGGGCGGAGAACCGCTCGGTCATCCGGGTGCCCATCGCGGCGTTGTGGGCCGCGGCCTCCCGCTGGAGCCTGGCCATCCGGCTGCCCATCCGGCGGGCCGGCAGGACGAAGACCGGCAGCAGCACCAGCGCGAGCACGGTGATCTGCCAGGAGATGGAGAGCATCACGCCGAGGGTGAGCAGCAGCGTCACGATGTTGCTGACGACGCCGGACAGGGTGTTGCTGAAGGCGCGCTGGGCGCCGATGACGTCGTTGTTGAGGCGGCTGACGAGGGCGCCGGTGCGGGTCCGGGTGAAGAACGCGATCGGCATGCGCTGCACGTGGTCGAAGACGGCCGTGCGCAGATCGAGGATCAGCCCTTCGCCGAGGTTCGCCGAGAGCCAGCGGCTGACCAGGCCGAGGCCGGCCTCCGCGACGGCGATCACCGCGATGAGCAGGGAGAGGCCGGTGACGGTGCCCGACTCCTCGCCCGCCACGATCGCGTCGACGACGCGTCCCGCGAGGATCGGGGTGGCGACCGCGAGGAGCGCCGTCACCACGCTCAGGACCAGGAACTGGACGACCCGGCGCCGGTGCGGCCGGGCGAAGGCGGCGATGCGCCGCAGGGTGGCCCGGTCGAAGGGGCGCCGGTCGGTCTGGGCGTTCATGACGTTGTGGAGCTGTGTCCACGCCGTGGTTTCCATGCTCATGCAAAGAACGTACGACCTCCAGTGGACTTGAGGTCAACACGGATTCCGCGGCGGCGGCCCGGTCGCCCGACCGCCGGTACGGGAGCGGGCCCCGACACCACTGGTGCGCGGCGCCCTCCCGCCCTCCCGTGCGCCGGTACGGGGCCGGCCGGCTCCGGCCGGTCCTGCCGTGCGCCTGCCCCCGGGTGTCCCCCGGGGGCAGGCGCGGTCCTGTTCGGCGGGGGCGGACTGCCGGGCGAGGATGACGAAGAGGGGCGGCCGAGCCCCTGCCGGGCTTCCGGGTGTGCGACGCGGTCAGACGATGCCGAACAGGAGGCCGGCGGCGAGCACCACCAGCGAGGTGAGCGCGGCCCATTTGACGGTGAACCTGGTGTGGTCGCCGAACTCGACCTTCGCCATGCCGACGAGGACGTAGACGGCCGGGACCAGCGGGGACGACATGTGCAGGGGCTGGCCGACCAGGGAGGCGCGGGCGATCTCCAGCGGGGAGACGCCGTGGGCCGCGCCCGCCTCGGCGAGCACCGGGACCACGCCGAAGTAGAAGCCGTCGTTGGACATGAAGTACGTCAGCGGAATGCTCAGGACTCCGGTGACGATCGCCATGTGCGGGCCCATGCCCTCGGGGATCGCGCCGACGAGCCAGTCGGCCATGTGCTCGACCATGCCCGTGCCGGAGAGGACGCCGGTGAAGACGGCGGCGGCGAAGACCATGCCGGAGACGTTGAGGACGTTGTCGGCGTGGGCGGCGATGCGGGCCCGCTGGTCGGGCATGTGGGGGAAGTTGACGGTGAGGGCGAGGGCGGCGCCGAGCAGGAACAGCACCGGGATCGGCATCAGTTCCATGATCATCGCGGCGAGCAGGGCGACGGTGAGGCCCGCGTTGAACCAGTACAGCCGGGGGCGCAGGGTGGGCCGGTTCGGGTCCAGGCCCTTGAAGCCCTCGTCCACGTCCTCCCCCGCGCTCTCCGCGCTTCCGCCAGCACCGGTGCCGGTGCCCCGGTCCGCTCCGCCGGAGGTCCTGCGGGCGCGGTCGCCGCCGCCCGCCGCGACGAGCACGGCCTCCGGTTCGGTGACCGTCCGCCCGGCCGGTTCCCCGTCGAGGGTGAGCAGGCCGATCCGCTTGCGCTCGCGCCGGCCGAGCACGACGGCGAGGAGCAGCACGGCGGCCAGTCCGACGCCGAGCGCAGGGATCATCGGGACGAAGATGTCGCCCGCGTCGAGCTTGAGCGCGGTGGCGGCGCGGGCGGTGGGGCCGCCCCAGGGGAGGGTGTTCATGACGCCGTTGGCGGTGGCGGCGACCCCGGTCATCACGACCAGGCTCATCTTGAGGCGCTTGTACAGCGGGTACATCGCCGAGACGGTGATCATGAACGTGGTGGAGCCGTCGCCGTCGAGCGAGACGATCGCGGCGAGCACCGCCGTGCCGACGACGATCCGCATCGGGTCGGCCTTGCAGAAGCGCAGGATGCCCCGCACGATCGGGTCGAAGAGGCCGACGTCGATCATCACGCCGAAGTAGACGATGGCGAACATCAGCATCGCGGCGGTCGGGGCCAGGTTGCCGACGCCGTCTATGACGTAGTCGCCGAGCTTCGCGCCCTGTCCGACGGCGACGCAGAACAGTGCGGGGATCAGGACCAGCGCCGCGATCGGCGACATCTTCTTCATCATGATCAGGACCAGAAAGGTCGTAATCATGGCGAAGCCGAGGATTGTCAGCATGTGGGATACCTATCGTTCACCCTTGAACTCCCACCGGAGTCGGCGGTGCGGATGACGTTAGGGCTCGCCCCGCGGCGTTAACAAGATGTTGACATGCGAGCAATACGAGCAAAACCCCAGGTCAACGCGTTGTTCACCCGGCGGGTGCAGTCCGGCCCTGTGCGCACGGGTCAGTCCAGGAGCCGCGCCAGGTAGGCCCGCAGCAGGATGCGGGTCTCGGCGACGATGGCCGGATCGCCCTCCGGGTCGCTGCGGAACGCCAGCCTGAGGACGGCGTCGGCGGCCTCGACGCAGACCAGGATGGTGCGGAGCCGCTCCTCCTCGGGGGCGTGGCCGAGGTATCCGGAGAGCAGTTCGGCGAGCCGGCCGGCGACCCGGCGGTTGGCGTCGTCGGCGGGGTCGTCGACGGGGGCCGGCACACCGAAGTCGACCAGGGCGAATCCGGCCATGGACCGCTTCATGGCCAGGTACTCGTCCAGGACGGCGTCGATGGCGCTGCGCCAGTCGGCGGTGGGGATCTCGGCCAGCCGGGCGGTGACGCGCTCGGCGTAGCTGTCCAGGTTGCGGCGGGCCAGGGCGTCGGTCAGCGCGCGCTTGTTGGAGAAGAAGCGGTAGACGGAGCCGATGGGCACTTCGGCGCGCATGGCCACGGCCCGGGTGGACAGTTGCTCGTAGCCGGTCTCGTCGAGGAGTTCGGCGCAGGCGTCGAGTATCCGGGCGAGGCGTTCGGCGCTGCGCTGCTGCACGGGGGCACGGCGGAGGTTCGTGTTGACATGGGGCACGGGCTCCATGATGCCGTGGGTCTCCTCTGCGACGGGTGGCCGACCGCCGTCGTTGCTCACACGATGAGCAACGAAAGCCCTCCGACGGTATAGGCGATCATCAGGATCAGCAGCGGGAGCTGCCCCGCGACGGCGCGGCCGGGCGGGAAGAGGCGTACGGACCGGTCGTGGGCGGCGACGACGCCGAGCACATGGCCGAGGACGATCGCGAGGACCTGGAGCGTGGCGACGCCGCCGGGTCCCAGGGGCGGATCGGGCGGGGCGGGACCGTCGGCGCCGAACGCCGTCATGACGGTGCGCGGCCCCTCGGTGACGAAGAGCGTGAAGTAGTGGGCGACGAGGTAGCCGAGGGCGATCGGGACGAGCGAGTGGGCGAAGGAGGTGAGGGGGTGGCGGAGCCGGCCGGATATCAGCCGGACGGCCCCGGAGCACAGGGCGTAGAGGGTGGCGACGAGGGCGACGGCGGCCAGGAGGCCGAGCGTGGCCGCGGCGGTGCGGCCCAGGGGCGAGGTCTGGACGGTGGCGATCCAGGAGGGGGAGTCGGAGAAGCCGTCGTAGGCGGTGGAGCCGAGCATGACGCAGACGGTGGCGACGAGCCCGGGAAGCTGCGGGGTGGCGTCGAGGCCGTTGAACGGGGAGCGGAGCACGAGGCGGCCGTCGGCGGGGCGGCGGCCGAGCGGGGAGAGCCGGGCGAGCAGGCCGGAGTAGACCTCGAAGGCGTCCGCGTGGTCGAACCACCCGGCGCCGTGGCGGGCGGCGCCCGCGAGCTGGACGGCGGCGTGGAGGGCGAGGAAGGGCAGCAGGGTGGTGGCCGACGCGGGGTCGGGGGCGACGAGTTCGAGCCAGGTGAAGGCGAGGAGCCCGGCCGCGGCGGGCCACAGGCCGAGCCGGGCGGGCAGGGGACGCCCCTCCTCCGGGTCGCGGCGGAGCAGGCGGCAGGCGACGAGGTGGACGGTGCGCAGCGGGTTGACCGGCCGCCAGACGGGGCCGAGGAGGAGCGAGGCGGGGACCAGCCCGACCCAGAGGAGCACGTACACGGCGCCGGGGGCCGGGTTGCGTTCCGGGTCGTCCGGTCCGAGGAGGAGGTGGAGGACGACGAACAGCCCGGCGGCGAGTCCCAGGACGCGCAGGGCGGTGCGGGTGGGGCGGGCGTCGGTGAGGCGCTGGACGGCGGCCGGGACCGGGCGGCCCGCCCGGTCGCCCCGGAAGCGTGGGGCGGACCAGAGCAGGCCGAGCGCGAGGAAGGAGACGAAGAGCGCGGTGAAGGCTCCGGCGAAGGCGTAGAAGGGGGACAGCGGCAGGTCGTGCTGGGCGCCGATGCCGTGGGCCAGGGCGGTCACCGTACGACGAGTTGGGTCAGGAGCAGGTCGGACTCGTGCGTCTCGACCTCGAAGAGCCCGCTGCGGTCGGCGGTGAAGGTCAGGGTGACGGTGCGGCCCGCGGGCAGCCGGGCCTCCTTGTCGTAGCCGTGGACGTGGAGGCTGTCGGCGCGGTCGCTGCGCACGCGCAGCCGGACGGTGCCGCCCTTCTCGACCTCGGTGCGGCCGGGGGCGGGGCTGACCCTGCCGTGGGAGACGACGATCTCCAGGTCCGTGTCGGGCCGGGCCTCCCCGGGGCGGGTCCCGCCGGGGGCCGGCCGTGTGGCGGTGGGCTCCGCCGAGGAGGTGGCGAGGGAGGCGGTGGCCTGGACGGGGGTGCCGTGCACGGCCCAGGCGGTGTGGTCGTCGGCGTAGAGCCGGGCGGTGAGGCCGGTGCCGCCGCCCGCACCGCGGACGAGGGAGGCGGGGAGGTGGTACCAGGCGCCGTAGACGCGGGCGAGGGGGCGGCCGTCGAGGAACAGGCGGGCGTGGCCGCGCCCGGGGAGGGCGGCGCCGCCCACGCTGTCCGGGGTGAACCGGAAGTTCCGCACGGTGAGGCGGACGTTCCATCCGTCCTCGGAGTCCCGCCGCACGGCGACCGTCACGGCGGGGGCGCCCTCGGCGTCGACCTCGCGCAGCCGGTTGCCCGAGCCGTCGTCGGCGGTGAGCAGTCGGCCGGTGTCCCCGTCGGCCTGTTCGTGGCTCGTTCCGGGTTTGTGGTGGGTGGTGGCCCGCCCGCCGCAGGCGCTCGCCCCGAACACGAGGGCGCCCGCGGTGAGCACGGTGACGGCCGTGACGACCGGTCGCCCGCGGAAACGCCCCGTGCTCCGTCCCTTTCCGAAACGCCTCATGCTCCGTCCCCTTCCGCGATCCGCGACGCCTCCGCGGGCCGTGCCGTCTCCAAGTTCTCCGCCGTTCCGGGGTCCCCGCCCCGTTCGCCGTGCCGGGCGGCGGCGATCACGGCCCACACCACCCAGACCACGCCGAGGAGTCCGCGCACCCAGGCCGGGCCGAGCGGGATCCACGGGATCATGAACACGGCCTTGTCGAGGGCGTCCAGCAGCGTGAGCGCGCCCAGCACCACCGTGGTCCATCCCAGCCCCGGCCGTTCGCGCCGCAGCACGAGCCCGGTCCCGGTCCACCACACCCCGGTCAGCAGCAGGGCCAGCGCGGGCACGTAGGAGGAGGCGAGCCCCGTCGTCGAACCGGCGACGTCCAGCGCGAGGCCGATCGCCCCGAGCGCCGTGACGACGGTGGCGGACCGGCTGCCCCGCAGCCTGCGCCACCACAGCACCCCGCCGACCAGCGCGAGCACCACGGCGATCGCCAGCGCCATCTGCGTCTCGACGCGCTCGATGCCCCGCGCGCCGTACCAGTCGCAGCCGGCCGGCAGCCGCCGCGCCCGCACGTCGTAGTCGGCGCAGACCATCAGCTGGGCCAGCTTGACCGGTTCGCCGACGAGCCGGTCGCCGCCGCCGGACACGGCGCCGCGCTCGGCGCCGCAGGTGGGCAGGGCGCGCGGGGACGACGCCCCGGTGTCCGCCTGCCAGCAGTTGCCGCCGCCCTGGCCGTCCCACCAGACGTCGGTGCGGTTGGGCCGGGAGTTGCCCGCCCGGTCCTTGCCGAGGTGGTTGTTCGCGTACCGGTTGTGGTGGGAGGTGTCGGCCTGCTTGGACAGCTCGTCCTCGCCCCGGATGAAGGCGGGGACGGCGGACAGGTAGAAGGCGGTGCGCCGGTGCCCGTAGATCCAGTTGTTCTCGTACAGGTTCCAGTTGCCGCCCGCGGTGATGATGCCGGTGCCGGGCGGCATGGAGATCTGCGGGCAGACGACGCCGTCCTCGTAGCCCCGCTCCACGGGCGGTTTGGCGCAGGTGCCGTCGGCGACGTACCGGTAGTAGTCGGCGTTGTTGTCGTGGATCAGGTTGCGCTCGAAGCGGGCGTGGTTCTGCGGCAGTCCGGGGTGGCCGGGGAAGGCGCTGTCCATCGAGGCGCCGCCCATGTTGTGGTCGAACTCGTTGTCGTGGACGTAGACGGAGTCGCCCGCCGTGCCCGAGTAGCCGACCATGTTGTGGTGGCTGCGGCAGCCGGTGATCTCGATGGAGTAGCGCGGTACGTCGTAGCCGTGGCCGTCGTTGATGTTCGAGGCGCTGCCGGGGTAGATGCCGGAGTCGCCGTTGCCGTACGACTCGCAGTTCTTGTACAGCCCGTGGTCGCTCGCGAAGGTCAGGAAGCCGTACTCGTCGTTCCAGCGGGTGAGGACGTCGTCGATGACGAAACCGTCCTGCGCCAGGACGTACAGGGAGTTGAAGGTGGTTCGCTGGGCGGTGAAGTTCTTGAAGTAGACGCCGTCGGACCGGTCCGCGCGGATCGCGTTGAGCTTGCGGTACTTGGCGTCGATCACCACGTCCGTGCGCTCGGCGCCCGTGCCCTCGATCTGGAGGTTCTTCTTGCCGAGGATCGCCACCAGGTTCTGGTTGTGCGGGCATCGCGCCTGCTGGGCGTAGGACAGGATCTGGTAGCCGAGCTGGGAATCGGGGGCCTTCAGCCGGGCGCACTCCCCCGCCGGTGCGGGCAGCGAGGGCTCCTCCTCGTACAGGCCGGGCAGGACCGCGATGTTCATGCCCGGCCTGTCGACCGCGTCGACGGCCTGTTGCAGGTGGCGGAAGCCGGACTTCAGGCACCGGTCGAAGAGTTTCAGGTTCCGGTCGCGCAGTTCGGTGGGAAAGGCCGCCACCCGGCGCCCGAAGTCCGCCCGGTCGCCCTTGCAGACCAGCAGATCGGGTTCGCCCGTGCGATACACGGGAACGCTTCCGGTTCCGTCGGGCAGTTCGACCGGACGTTCTTCGTGCGCCTGCGCCACGGGGGCCGCGAGGAGGGCGGCCGCGAACGCCACCAGGACCACCAGAAGTCTTCGTGTCCACGACATGAGCGAGAGAGTAGAGCATTGTTCAACTTCTGGAACCCCCCCGTGCGTCACGAATGCCGTTGACGCGCCCCGATTCGATTCCTACGGTTGTCCATAGGATTTCTTCGGCACCGGGAGCGCGGATGAGCGGCATCGAGCAGGCGAGGAAGACGGCGGAGGGGCTTGAGTACTCCGCCGGTTTCGGCAATCAGCACAGCTCGGAGGCGGTGACGGGGGCATTGCCACACGGCCGCAACTCCCCCCAGCGCGCCCCCCTCGGGCTCTACGCGGAGCAGCTGAGCGGCTCGGCCTTCACCGAACCGCGCGCCCACAACCGCCGTTCCTGGCTCTACCGGATCCGCCCCTCGGCCGCCCACCCGCCGTTCGCCCGGATCGACAACGGCGCCCTGCGCACCGCCCCGTTCACCGAATCCGTGCCCGACCCCAACCGGCTGCGCTGGGACCCGCTCCCCGAGCCCGCCGCCGGGACGGACTTCCTGGCCGGCCTGTGGACCCTCGGCGGCAACGGCGACGCGACGCAGCGCACCGGCATGGCCGTGCACCTCTACAGCGCCAACGCGTCCATGACGGACCGGGTGTTCGGCGACGCCGACGGCGAGCTCCTGATCGTCCCGGAGCACGGCGGCCTGCTGCTGCGCACCGAGATGGGCCTGCTGCGCGCCGAGCCGGGGCACGTCGCGCTGATCCCGCGCGGCGTCCGGTTCCGCGTGGAGCTGCTCGACGCCACCGCCCGGGGCTACGTCTGCGAGAACTACGGCCAGCCGTTCGTCCTGCCCGACCTCGGCCCGATCGGCGCCAACGGACTGGCCAACGCCCGGGACTTCCTGGCCCCCGTCGCCGCGTACGAGGACGAGGACCGACCGGTCGAGGTGATCAACAAGTTCTGCGGGAACCTCTGGTCCGCGACCTACGACCACTCCCCGCTCGACGTCGTCGCCTGGCACGGCAACCACACCCCGTACGTCTACGACCTGCGCCGCTTCAACGTCATCGGCTCGATCAGCTACGACCACCCCGACCCGTCGATCTTCACGGTGCTGACCTCGCCGTCCGACACCCCGGGGCTGGCCGGGGTCGACTTCGTCGTCTTCGCGCCGCGCTGGCTGGTCGGCGAGGACACCTTCCGGCCGCCGTACTTCCACCGCAACGTGATGAGCGAGTACATGGGCCTGATCGAGGGCGCGTACGACGCGAAGACGGCCGGCAAGGGCGGCTTCGTCCCCGGTGGCGGCTCGCTCCACAACATGATGTCGGCGCACGGCCCGGACCGGGAGACCTTCGACCGGGCGAGCGAGGCGGAGCTGAAGCCGCAGAAGATCGACGACGGCCTGGCCTTCATGTTCGAGACCCGCTGGCCGGTGACGGCGACCGCGCAGGCGGCGACGGCCGGTCATCTGCAGCGCGGCTACGACGACGTGTGGCAGGGTCTGAGCCGCAACTTCAGGCCGTAGGCGGCGGGGCCGTTCCCCGGCCCCGCCCCGGCGCGTCCGCCCCGTCGCGGTACGGAGAGACCAGTCGCAGTACGGAGAGACCAGGTGACCCAGGTGCCCCAGATGCCCAAGACGCCCCCGGGGCCGGCCTTCGCCCCCGACTCGCTGGTCCTGAACCGCAAGCTGCCGCTGTGGTACCAGGTCTCGCAGTCGCTGCGCGCCTCGATACTCGGCCGGGCCCAGGACGCGTCGGCGCGGCTGCCCACCGAGGAACAGCTCGCCGCGCACTACGGCGTCAGCGTCCTGACGATGCGCCAGGCGCTCAAGGAGCTGGAGTCGGAGGGACTGATCAGCAGGCACCGGCGGCGCGGCACGTTCATCGAGCCGCGCGCCCGCCGGGTCTCGCCGGTCCGGCTGCTCGGCTCGATCGACGCGATCGTGGCCCAGCAGTCGGGCGAGCGGACCGAGGTCCTCGGCCACGGCCCGGTCGCCGTGCCCGGGGACCTCGGCGAGTACTTCCCCGACTGCGCCGAGGTGGTCGGCTACCGCCGACTGCGCTGCGACGAGAACGACGACGAGCCCACCAACTGGGCGGAGAACATGGTGCATCCCGAGGTCGCGGCCCGTCTCGACGTCGCCGATCTCGAACGCTGGCCGATGACCAAGGTGCTGCGCGACCGGGTCGGCGTCCGGATCGCGCGCATCACCGACACCGTCGAGGCCCGCCTCGCCGACCCGCCCACCGCCGAACTCCTGAAGGTGCCGCTGCTGAGCCCGATCCTGTTCTACACGGGCGTGACGTACGACGAGAACGGCCGGGTGGTCGACGTGGCACGCATCCGGTACCGGGGCGACCGCTTCTCCTTCTCGGTCACCCTGGAGGCCCACTGAGGGCCCTCGCGCGGGACGGGACCGCTCCGCACGGGCACGGTTACGATGCCCGGGAAGGCGGCGGGCGTGGCGACGGGGAGGACGGCACGGTGGCAGCACGGGCGGCGGGCGGCTCCGGCGACGGCCAGGACGCGGACGCCCCGCTCCTCGACGATCTCATGCCCTGGTCCGTACGGCCGTTGCGCACCGGGCGCCCCTGGGTCCTCGCCCCCGACGCCGCCTCGCTCAGGGCGCGCTGGGACCGGCTGGTGCGGGCCCCGGCCGACGAACGCGAACGACTGTTCCGGGCCAGCCGGTCCCGTGATCCGTGGACCTCGGTGGCGGCGCTGCCGGGGCAGTCCACCGGCACCGGCCGGTTCGCCCGCGAGGACGGGCCGTGCCCCGAGCCGGTACGGATCGCGCACGGCCCGTTCGACCGGCAGTGGCTGCTGCCCGACCACCGGCTGATCGACGCCGCCCGCCCCGAGCTGTGGCGGGTCGCCGACGGGCACCAGCTGTTCGTCGTGGAGCACGGACGCGTGCCCCGGGACACCGGCCCCGCCCTGTCCCTGACGGCGCTGCTCCCGGACGGCCACTCCCCCGCCGGCCGGCCGGGCCGGATCCGTCCGCTGTACCGGCGCCCCGGCGGTCTCGAACCCAATCTGGCCCCGGGGCTGCTCGCGCTGCTGGGCGAACTCCACGGCGGACCGGTCACCGCGGAGGCCGTGCTGGCGTGGGTGCTCGCGGCGGCCCGGCCCTCGCCCGCCGGATGCGTGGTGCCGCTGCCCGCCGACCCCGCGCGCTGGTCGGCCGGGGTGGA
This sequence comes from Streptomyces sp. NPDC002669, assembly GCF_042889165.1. Taxonomy (NCBI): domain Bacteria; kingdom Bacillati; phylum Actinomycetota; class Actinomycetes; order Kitasatosporales; family Streptomycetaceae; genus Streptomyces; species Streptomyces sp. NPDC002669. The sequence goes on from NZ_JBIAQQ010000023.1 coordinate 82,891, forward strand.
ACTGGGGCGGGAGCTGGTGCGGTTGCAGCTGCGGGGTGCTCGGGGCCGGGAGCGCCCGCGGCTGCCGGGCGGGCGCCGCCCCTACGTGCGGTCCGCGATCCCGCCGGTGCCGGCCGCGCCGGAGTACGACCCGGACGGGGAGACGCTCGCGCTGGGCACCGGGCGCATCTCGCCGGTGCCCGCCGGGGCCTGGGAGTTCCGGGTGGGCGGGGTCCGGGTGCTGGAGCTGTGGTTCGGGCGCCGCACGGCGTCCGGCGCACCGGACCCGGACGGCCTGGAGGCCGTGCGCCCCCGGGCCTGGCTCCAGGAGTGGACCTCGGAGCTGCTGGAGCTGATCACCCTGCTGGCCCTGCTGGACGGGCTGCGCCCCCGGCAGGAGGCCCTGGACGTCGGCCCGCCGGTCACCGCCGCCGACCTGCGGGCGGCGGGCGTCCTGCCCGTCCCGGCCGCCGCCCGTCGGCCCGCGTCCGTGCTGGAGCATCAGGAGGAGGGCCCGGGCGGGCAGTTCGCGCTGCTGTGACCGGGTGCCCGGCGACCGGACCGGCCGCCGGGCGGCTACCGGCCGAACGAGTTCAGCACCCGGTCGAGAGCCCGGTCGAAGACCCCCTCCAGATCGATCGGTCCGGAATCCTCGGCGAACCCGGCCGCCATCCGCGGATACTTCCCGGTCGAGATCTGGCCGATCAGGTAGGCGGTGCGCGCCTGCTGCTCCTGCTCCTCGGACCAGGGCAGCGACCGGCTGCGCTCCGCCGTGGCGATCTCGTTGGTCACATAGGTGGTGACCACGCCGTTGACCAGGGCGATCAGTTCCATCTTCTCGCCGAACCGCGCGTCGACCCCGTCCAGGCAGCTGAGCGCGTACTCCAGGTAGCGCAGCGCGTTCGGGCTGAAGCCGTACACGGGTGACATCAGCCGGGGCACCCAGGTGTGGCGGTGCATCATCGCGCGTGCCTGGTGGGCCAGTGCGGTCAGATCGGCCCGCCAGTCACCGGACGGCTCGGGGAACACGTAATCGGCGCTGACCGCGTCGAGCATCAGCTCGTGCAGGTCCTCCTTGCGCGGCACGTAGTTGTAGAGCGACATCGTGCCGCAGCCCAGCTCCGCCGCGACCTTCCGCATGGAGACCGCGTCGAAGCCCTCCGCGTCGGCGATGCGGACGGCCGCCGCCGCGATGTCCGCACGGCTGAAGGCCGGTCTGGGGCCGCGACCCGCACGCTCGGGGCGCGCCCAGATCACTTCGGGTACAGCGGGTCGCCCCACCATCGATCATCACCTCGCCTCCATCGTAGTTACGTACACCGTACGTAGTGCGGTACGGTGGCCGCATGACGACTACGTACGCTGTACTTAGTGAAGGTCTGGAGAAGTGCTACGGCGACGTCCACGCACTGCGGGGGCTCGATCTCGCCGTCGCCGAGGGCTCCGTCTGCGGGGTGCTGGGGCCGAACGGCGCGGGGAAGAGCACCGCGGTCCGGGTGCTCACCACGTTGACGGCGCCGGACGCCGGGAGCGCCCGGGTCGCGGGGCACGACGTGGTGCGCGAGGCGGCGGCGGTGCGCGGGGCGATCGGTGTCACCGGGCAGGACGCCTCCGTCGACGGCGAGCTGAGCGGGCGGCAGAACCTGCGGCTCTTCGCGAAGCTGCTGCGGCTGCGCGGCGAGGCCGCGCGCAGCCGCGCCGACGAACTCCTGGAGCGCTTCGAGCTGACCGGGGCGGCCGACCGCCCGGCCCGCACCTATTCCGGCGGCATGCGGCGCCGCCTCGACCTCGCGGCCAGCCTGCTGACCCGCCCGCGGGTGCTCTTCCTGGACGAGCCGACCACCGGGCTCGACCCGCACAGCCGCAACCAGATCTGGGCGGCGGTCCGGGACCTGGCGGACCTCGGCACGACCGTCCTGCTCACCACGCAGTACCTGGAGGAGGCCGACCAGCTGGCCGACGACATCGTGCTGATCGACCGGGGCCGGGCCGCCCACCGCGGCACCCCCGCGGAGCTGAAGTCCCTCATCGGCAGCTACGCCGAGGTGGTCGTCGCCGACGAGTCGGCGCTGGTCCCGGCGGCCGGCGTGCTCGACCGGCTCACCGGGGCCGAACCGGCGCTCGACCACGAGCGCCGCACCGTGGGCGCCGTCGCGGCCGACACCACGCTCACCCTCCCGCGGATCGTCCGCGAACTCGACGCGGCCGGAGTGCCGCTGGTCGACGCGAGCCTGCGCCCGCCGACGCTCGACGAGGTCTTCCTCCGGCTGACCGGTCGCGACGGCGTCCGCACCACCCCGAACCCGACCCCGAAGGAGGCAGCGGCATGAGCGCCACGACACCGCGCGTCGCCCCCGTACCGAGCACCCCGGTCGCCGACTGCCTGGCCATGCTGGGCCGTCACCTCCAGCGGATCAAGGCGTCCCCGGGCGTGATGATCCTGACCCAGACCATGCCGATCACGATGCTGCTCTTCTTCGGGTACGTCTTCGGCAGCGCCCTGGCCGTGCCCGGCCGGGAGTACCGCGCGTTCCTGGTGCCGGGGCTGCTGGCGGCGACGGCGGCGAACGGCATCATGGTCGGAATGTTCCAGTCGGCGCAGGACTGCCAGCGCGGGGTGATGGACCGGCTCCGCACGCTGCCGATGAGCCGCCCGGCCGTGCCCTTCGGCCAGACCGCGGCCGATCTGCTGACCACGGCCGTCGGCATGGTCCCGCTGATCCTGGTGGGGCTCGCGGTCGGCTGGCGGATCGAGGGCGGGCCGCTCGCCGCGCTGGGCGCCTTCGGACTGCTGCTGCTCTTCCGCTTCGCCACGTCCTGGCTGGGCTACTGGCTGGGGCTGCTGATCCGCAACGAGGAGATCGCCGGTCAGGTGGGCAGCGCCACCTTCGTCCTGCCGCTGCTGTCGAGCGCGTACATCCCGACCGACAACCTGCCGGGGTGGCTGCGGACGATCGCGGAGTGGAACCCGATCAGCGCCATGGCCTCGGCGACCCGGGACCTGTTCGGCAACGCCTCGCCGGCCTCCGACGCCGCCTGGCCGGTCGCCCATCCGGTGGCCGGAACGCTGCTCTGGTCGGCGCTGCTGCTCGCGGTGTTCGTGCCGCTGTCGGTACGGCGCCACGCGCGCGGCGGCGAGTGACGGGAACGCCGGCCACGGCCCCCGGCGCGGGAGTGACGGTCACGCGCGGGAAGGGCGGTTCGCCGGAGGGGAACATGTCGAAGCGCCGCTGCCGGCCCCGGGGATGACGGGGAGGGTCGACAGCAGCGCGGAGCCGGGACGGTGCATTTGGTTCACCGTCCCGGACCGGAGGCCCGGATGACGGGCCCCGGCCGGGGAGTCCGGGCCGAGGACCGACGGGTGGTCAGACGGGCCGAAGGGTCAGCGGTGACTTCCGAAGAGCGAACGCCTCAGTCGTCGCAACGGCGCGAAGAGCGACACCCGCGCGCTCTTGCTCCGACGGCGGTGAGCGGCGTCGCGCGAGGTGAGCTCGCGCATCAGCAGCGTCGCCTCCGCGGCTTCCCGCTGTGGCACGGCGGGTCCGCCGAGCACCGCGAGATGGCGGTCGAGGCGCGAACTCGTCGCACCACTCCCGCATGTGATGGCAGGCACACGTGGCCTGCTCCGCATCGCTATCTGTTCCATGTCACTCCCCACCCGTACGAGGGCACCCGCCCCGGGCAGGTTAACCCTATCGCCCCGCGACGACACTCGTGTATCCCGGGCGCAGGATTGCGCACACCTGTACGGGGGTTGACACCGGCCCCCGGATCCCTTCGCGTCGGGGCGAGTTGGGCGCGAGGGACCCGGACCGGTCCGGTGGCCGTGCGCGACCCGCCGGACGAAGGCCCCGGCGGGCGGGGCCTTCCGCCCGCCGGACGGCCCACGGGTCCGGCGGGTGCGCGACCGGGCGGGATCAGGCGGCCGAGGTGAGAACGGGCAGGTAGCCGCCCGACTGTCCGGCGGCGGTGGGGTGGTAGGACTCGCCGATGTTCAGCCAGTTGACGCTGTGCAGCCAGGAGCTGCTGGAGCAGATCTCGTGGCCGGTGAACTGCCCCGCGACGTCGGCGAAGGCGAATCCGTGGTCGGCGGCGCGCTTGGCGGTCGCCGCGTTGAGGTAGTCGGACGCCGAGTTGATGGCGGAGCGCACCTTGTCGCTCAGGCCGGCGGCACAGCTGCCGCCGATCTTGTAGAAGCGCGGGTAGCCGAGGACGACGACCCGGGCGGACGGCGCCTTGGCGCTGATCGCCGAGTACACCGAGTCGAGGTTCCCCGGCAGGGTGGTGTCCACGAAGCTGCGGGCCGTGGCGATCCGGTTGAGGCAGGTGGTCTCCGACTGGAGCACGCAGGTGAGCATGACGTCGGCGAAGCCCGCGTCGTTGCCGCCGATGGAGATCGAGACCAGGTCGGTCGAGGAGTTGAGAGGGCCGAGCTGATTGGCCTTCACGTCCCCGGTGCGGGCGCCCGAGCAGGCGGTGAAGGCGAAGGAGGCGGGCGAGTTCGCGGCGGCCCAGAGGGCGGGGTACGACTTGGTGCTGCGCTTGCAGGAACCGCTGGCACTGTCGTAGCTGCCGGCCCCGACGCCCGAGGAGTACGAGTCTCCGAGAGCGACGTAGTCGACGGCCTGGACGGACGGGGCGGCGAGGGCGGTGGCCGCACCGGTCAGGGCGAGGGCGGCGCCGAGCAGGAGCGAGGACGAGAACGCCGCGAGTCGGGACATCTTCATGGAACCTCCCGTGGACCGACGGGCGGGATCTCCACCCGGTCTGCCGAGTCCGTGGTAGCAGCAGTCGCGCCCCTACCGGAAGTGGGCATGCCAAGTTGCTCCAACAACTCCTCCCGTGCGCCCCTTTGATCCCGAGTCATACCCGCGCTCTCCCTCTTACGGGGGACGGACGAGGGGCGGACGGGGACGGCGAAACCTGGGTGCACCCGCAGTCCCCGTGCCCGATCATGGCGCCATGTCCGCCACTCCCGAGTCCGCGCTGCCGATCCGGCTCACCGTCGACGACAGCGATTCCCCGTCCGATGTCATCGACGCGCTGTTCCTCGGTCGTTTCGCGACCGGCGAGCAGCCGTACTCGCACAGCACCTCCCTGGAACGCGTCAAGACCGGGGCCACCCTGCTGCCCCCGGCCGCCAAGGTGCTGCGCGCCGCCCGCGACGACGACCGCAGCGCCACCCTCGCCGAGGGCGACGGCTGGACGCTGCTCGTCTCCCGCTGGAACCGCGGCGCCGACGTCACCGTCACCGCGACCGGCCCGGAGCTGGCGCGGGAGGTCCTCGACCGGGCGACGGACGGGGCCCGGGACGAACCGGAACCCCGCCCGGAGAACGTGACGATGGGCTTCTGGTACGCCTCCCCGCGCCGCGGCCCGCACCGCACCACCCGGCAGATCTCCTCCGGCACCTGGGACGAGGTCCGCGGCAACTACACGGCGCCGGTGGCCCGCGCCATGGACCGGCTGATGACGCTCACGCCCGACGACGTCTCGGGCCGGCTGCTCCTGCTGCACGGCCCGCCGGGCACCGGCAAGACCTCCGCGCTGCGCACGCTCGCGCGCTCCTGGCGGGACTGGTGCCAGGTCGACTGCGTGCTCGACCCGGAGCAGCTCTTCAACGACGTCGGCTATCTGATGAACATCGCGATCGGCGAGGACGACGGCAGCGCGAAGGGCCGGTGGCGGCTGCTGCTCCTGGAGGACTGCGACGAGTTGATCCGCGGCGAGGCCAAGCACACGGCGGGCCAGGCACTGTCCCGGCTGCTGAACCTCACCGACGGACTGCTGGGCCAGGGCCGCAACGTACTGGTGGGGGTCACCACCAACGAGGACCTGGGCCGGCTCCATCCGGCCGTGGTCAGGCCCGGCCGCTGTCTCGCCAGGATCGAGGTGGGCGCACTGACCCGCGAGGAGGCGGTGGCCTGGCTCGGCACGGAGGAGGGGATCGGCCGGGAGGGCGCGACGCTCGCCGAACTGTACGCCCTGCGCCGCGGCAACGGCCCGGCGTCCGTCCCGAAGCAGGACTCCGGAACGGACGCGGGCCTGTACCTCTGACGCCCCGCCGGGGCCGGACGTCCGGCCCGGAACCGGCGCCCGGGCCCGGGTCAGTCCGCGTACGCCGCCCGCACCGCGTCCGCCACCAGGGACAGCGCCTCGTCCCGGGGCAGGCCCAGCCGCCGCGCGTGCTCCGCGTACTCCTGCGCCGCGGCCGCCGCGTGCCGGTCCGCCGCGTCACCGGCGGCGGCGACGAACGTGCCGTTGCGCCCGCGGGTCTCGATCACCCCGTCGGTCTCCAGCGCGCGGTACGCCTTCGCGACGGTGTTCGCGGCGAGGCCGAGTTCCTCGGCGAAGCCGCGTACGGTCGGGAGTCTGAAGCCGACGGGCAGCGCGCCGGAACGGGCCAGTTCGGAGATCCGCGTGCGCAGTTGCTCGTACGGGGCGATGCCGGAGTCCGGGTCAAGGACGATCTTCAAGGTCACGACCCGATTCTCCCCCACGCCGCCCCCGTCACCGCCGGAAATTCGGGGGCGGGCACCGGCGCCCCGCGCGTAGCGTCCGGTTCATGACTGTCATCGTTCGCGACTTCCGGCCCGCCGACGCGGAGGACTGGGTACGGATCCGGCGCGCCGCGCTTCCCTACATGGTGACGACGCCCGAGCACGTCGTCCACGACCTGTCCCGCGCCCATCCCGACAAGCGCTACCGGCTGCTGGTGGCCGAGGAGGACGGACGGCTCATCGGCACCGCGCAGGTCGGCCTCGCCCACGACAGTCCCGAGCCCGGCCAGGGGTTCTGCAATCCGTACACCCACCCGGAGCACACCGGGCGCGGGGCGGGCGCGCTGCTGCTGGGAGCGGCCGAGGAGCACCTGGCCCGACAGGGCGCGACCACGGTCCACGCCTGGGTGCTCGACGCCCCGGCGAACCGCGCCTTCGCCGAGAAGCACGGTTACGCGCCGAGCCGTTCGGCGCACTTCCTCCACCTCGACCTGGCGGGCGGGAACCTGCCGCCCCGCCAGGAGCCACCGGCGGGGGTGGAGATGCGCACCGCCGCGGACTTCGCGGACGATCCGCGTCCGCTCTTCGAGCTGGACGCCGAGACCGTGGCCGACGAACCCGGCGACATCCAGACCGAGCTGACCGACTACGAGGACTGGCTCGACCACACCTGGAACGTCCCCCTGCTCGACCGCGAGCTGACCACGGTCGCGGTGGTCGACGGGAAGCCGGTGGCGTTCAGCCTCGCGAATACCGACGGCCTGACCCGGTACATGTCCGGCATGACCGGCACCCTCCGGGCGCACCGCGGCCGGGGGCTGGCCAGGCTCACCAAGAACGACTCGCTGCACCGGGCCCGCGCCGCCGGGTACACGGACGCGTACACCGGCAACGACACGGCGAACGGCCCGATGCTGGCGGTCAACCGGTGGCTCGGCTACCGGGTCTGCGCCACGGAGGTGCGGTATGTCCGCGGCCTCGGCTGAGACCTCCCTGACGGTCGCCCTGGTGAAGGCCGGGCGGACCAAGATCAGCTATCCGGCGGACGTGGTCCGCGACGACGGCGTCCGGGTGACGGTACGTGCGCCCTGGGCGGCGCCCGGCGTGCGCGACTTCGGCTTCGTGCGGTTCGAGCCGGGCGACGTGTTCACCGAGCACTACTGGCGCGACCGGTGGTACGCGGTGAAGGAGGTCCGTTCCGGCGCGGGCGTGCTCAAGGGCTGGTACTGCGACGTCACCCGCCCCGCCGTGCTGCGGGAAGGCCGGCTCCTGGTGGAGGACCTGGACCTCGACCTGTGGGTGTCGGCGGACGGCACGTCCGTGCTGCGGCTGGACGAGGACGAGTTCGAACAGAGCGGTCTGGCCGGACGCGACCCGGCGGCGGCCGACGCGGCCCGCCGGGCGCTGGACGAACTGGAGCGGCTGGCCCGCGCGGAGGGCCTCGCACCGCTGCTGGCCTGACGGCCCGGGAGCCACCGACCGGTCCGGGACCGGGTCCCGCTCCGGCCGGCCCTCCGGGGTCCGGGCGGGGCCGGGGCGGGCCCCGGTCAGTCGCGGCGTCGCGCCCAGACGTCGGCGTACGGATCCGCTTCCACCCGTGCCGGGCGGGGCTCCCGGCGGCCCCCGGCGACCAGCTCCACCTCGTACCCCGCGGCGTCCTCCAGATAGGCGGCGACGTGTTCCTCGCCGCCCGCGTGCGGATAGCGGTCCGCGAAGAGCTGCCGCCAGCCGTGCTCCGGGGCCCGCGCCACCAGGGCGTCGAGGGCGGCCCGGTCACGGACGTGGAACGCGAGGTGGTTGAGCCCGGGGCGGCGGCGGTCGTACGGCTCCGGAAGCAGGTCGGGCGACTGCTCGACCACCACGTAGCTCTCGCCGCGCCGCCAGCTCCGCCCGTGCTCCCAGCGCTGGTAGGGGACGTGGCCCAGCTCGCCGAGCAGCCAGCCCCATCCCCGCTCGGCCGCCGCCAGGTCGGGCACCCACAGCTCGATGTGGTGCACCCCGCCGGTGCCGGCCCGCCCGGCCGGCAACGGGACGGCCCGGCCCGCGCCGTGCGGCCGGTGGGCCACGGACTCGCCGTCCTCCTGCCAGTGGATCAGGAAGTGCTCCCCGGCGCGGTATCCGTCGAGCCCGGCCCGGCAGTAGGCGACCATGTCGTCCGGGAGGCCGTCCAGCGGGAACCATCTCAGCTCGGAGCACTTGTCCGGCTCGCGGTTGTGGGGTTCGCGGTCGGGGTCGTACTCCGCCTCGAAGAACCAGCCCGTCCTGGGGGCGCCGCCGGGGCCCCGGTGCTGCATGACCAGGGCGACCCGCAGCTCGTCCGGGCCGAGTTCGAGCCCGATCTCCTCGGCGGCCTCGCGGATCATCGCCTCGCGGACGTCCTCGCCGTCCTCGACGTGCCCGGACGGGCCGTTGAACAGCCCGTCCGCGTACCCCGTGTTGGCACGGCGGGCGAGCAGGACCTCGGAGCCCCGGCGGAGGATCAGGTGCACGTCGACGACCTCGGTGTGCCGGTGCGGCGGCACGGCGCGGGCCACCAGGGCGTAGCGCTCGTCGTGGACCCGCTTGCCCCAGAGGTCCGGGTCGTCGGAGAGCGGCTCGTGGTGGACGCGCTCGGTGAATTCCGAGAGCAGCCCGGTCAGGGTCGCGGCGGGGACTCCGACGCCGTTCCGGCCCCCTTCGATCAGGATCAGCCGGCCGCCGGGCCGCAGCAGGCCGAACCAGTGGCGCAGGGCCGCCGCCGGATCGGGCAGCAGCCACACCACGTGCCTGGCCAGGATGACGTCGAACTGCCGTCTGCCGACCGGCGGTCGGGCCGCGTCCCCGAGGAGCACCCCGGTCCCCGTCCCGGCCAGCTTGGCCCGTGCCTGCTCCACCATGCGCGGGGACCGGTCGAGGGCCGTGACCCGGTGGCCCTGCCCGGCGACGAGGAGGGAGAGGCTTCCGGTGCCGCATCCCAGGTCCAGCACCTCGGAACGCTCCTCGGGCAGCCAGCTCTCCATCCGCCGCGCCCAGGCGTGCCGGACCACCGGGTCGAGCAGGCCGTGGTCGGGTTCCTCGTCGAAGGGGTCGGCCGCGGAGTCCCAGTCGATCGTCGTCATGGGTCGATCGTGCCAGCCGCCGCCGACAACGGCGCCCCTCCGGACGGATCGCGATCGGCTCGCGGTGGTGAATCCGGGCGCACGGGCCGTCCGAGCGGCGCCACACCGGCTCACGGCGGTACGAGGGGCGCGGCCGGACCGGCCCCTCGTACCGCCGCGGGTGCGACCGCTCACCACCGGCGCACGGAGCGCCCCCGGGCCCCGCTCACCGGGCGGACGGCGCTACTTCCGAAGTACGCCTTCAGCCGATGACCGAGGCGCAGGTGGTGGGGGTGGCGTGCGCCGGGTCGAGGGCGTTCACCACCTCGTGGTAGGCGATCCGGTCGACGGTGCCGATCGCCACGTGCTCGGAGAGGTCGAGCGGGCACAGGTCCTGGAGCAGGACGTTGCGCACGTTCGGACCGTCCAGGAACTGCGTGCGGTACGGGGTCACGACCTCGTCGTACCGGGTCGCGATGACGGTGTACTTCACGCCCGGCACGGTGTCGTCGCCCGCGTTGAGCCTGGTCATGAACGGGGAGCCCGCCACCTGGTCGGCGAGGCCGGGGGTGTTGGCGTTCAGCAGGTCCTCGACCCCGGGGAAGTACGGCAGCAGCTTCGTCAGCCCGAGGAGGGTGGTGCCGTGGTTGTCGGGGGCGAGGCCGATCAGGGCGTTCACCTTGGCGGCGCCGCCGAGGAACTTCAGGTAGTAGTTCGGCATCATGCCGCCCTGGGAGTGGCCGACGAGGTCGGCCTCGGGGGCGCCGGTGGCGGCGAGCACCTTGTCGACGAACGCGGCGAGCTGGCCGGCCGACTTGTCGATCGGGCCGAGGCCGTTGAAGAGCGGCACGCCGGGCAGCTGGCCGTAGTCGAGGGAGTAGACGCAGTAGCCCCGGTTGACGAGGTAGGGCGCGAGGACCAGCCAGTTGTCGACGGAGTTCCCGAAGGTCCCGTGGACCAGGACGACCGGCCGGGGGTGGGCTGCGGAGGGCTTGCAGGAGTAGTCGTTCCAGCCACGGGAGGTGGCCGCGGCGGCGGTGGGGGCGGCCGCGGCCGCGGTGGTCGTGGAGGCGGCGACCGCGGCGACGGCGAGGAGCAGTGCGGCGAGGGTCCTGCGCGCGCGTCGGGTGCGCGACGCACGGTTCCGGGGCAGCATCGTGGGGTCTCCTTGCGGCTCAGGGGAGTTTCGATGTCTGTGCACCCTGCGGCCCGGACCACAAGTTCTGACGCTGGCTCTGCTTGCTTCGTGCCAAATTACGCGCGAGTAGGGCGGCATGGGAAGTTACGCGTCGGTAAAAAGTGTCGGCGCGTCAACCCGGCGGGCCGGAACCGCGCGGACGGCCCGGTGCCGCGGTCCGCCATCCGGCCCAGCCCCGACTGCACGAACGGCCGATGCCCCGGAACGTGGGGACATGACTTTCGTCGACGAGGTGAAGAACGCCGTCACCCCACGGGCCGCGCTGCTCGTCATCGGTGTGCTCGCGCTGCAGTTGCTGTTCATCACGTCCTACGTCGGGGCCCTGCACAAGCCGAAACCGACGGACGTGCCCTTCGGCGTGGTCGCACCCCAGCAGATGTCCGCCCGGCTCACGGCCGACCTGAAGGCGCTGCCCGGCGGCCCGCTGGACCCCCGCCCGGTCGCCGACGCGGCCACGGCGCGCGAGCAGATCCTCGACCGCGAGATCGACGGCGCCCTGGTGGTGAACCCCACCGGCACCACCGACACCGTCCTCGTCGCCTCCGGCGGCGGCACGGCCATGGCCGACACGCTGACGCGGATCATCACCGAGGTCGACCGGACGCAGCAGCGCACGGTGCGCACCGTGGACCTGGCCCCCGCCTCCGGCCAGGACTTCAACGGGATCTCGTCCTTCTACCTGGTCGTGGGCTGGTGCGTGGGCGGCTACCTCTGCGCCTCGATCCTCGCGATCAGCGCGGGCGCCAAGCCCGCCAACCGCCGGCGCGCGGTGATCCGGACCGGTGTCATGGCGCTGTACTCGATCGTGGGAGGGATCGGCGGCGCGCTCATCATCGGCCCGATCCTCGGCGCCCTGCCCGGAAGCTTCTGGGGTCTGTCGGGGCTGGGCGCGCTGACCGTCTTCGCGGTCGGCATGCTCACGCTCGCCCTCCAGGCCCTCACCGGCATCGTCGGCATCGGCCTGGCCGTCCTGATCGTGGTGATCGCGGGCAACCCGAGCGCCGGCGGCGCCTTCCCGCTGCCGATGCTGCCCGACTTCTGGCGGGCGATCGGCCCCGCCCTGCCGCCCGGCGCGGGCACCTGGGTGGCGCGCTCGATCGCCTACTTCAAGGGCAACGCGATCACCGGCCCGCTGCTGGTGCTCTCCGCCTGGGCGGTGGCGGGCACGATCGTCACCCTCCTGGTCGCCGCGCGCCGCACCCCGGAGGAACTCACCGGCGACCACCCCGCCGTCGGCTCGGTCGTCGACTGACCCCGCGGCCCGGCGCCGCGGGTCCGGCCGGCCGCCGGGCGGAAAGAAAGTCCTGGCCGATCGCGGAAAGGGGAGCTACGCTGCCCCGCGATGACCACTTACTCTCCCAGCAGATTGGGGGACCCGTCCGCGCAAGGTGAGTGCTGATGCTCACTCAGGACGCGAACGGGGACTCCCGACTTTCCTTCTGGCGGCGTGTGCGCGAGTTCGCCGTGCCGCCCTCCATGATCGAGACCGCGACCGCCCGCCGCCGGGTCGGCGACTGGGCGGGGGCGTGCGCCGCCGCGGGCATCGACGTCGACCTCAGCCCCCGGTCCGCGGCACGCGCCCACGGCCGGGAACTCGCCTCCCGGCTCCGGGACGATCTCCGCCATCTGGCACCCGACCTGTTGCGCTGGCACATGCCGAGGATCGCTCCTCGCGGGCTGCTGCGCCCGGGCCTGACGATCACTCTGGCCCGGTACGCCACCGAGGGGCCCGACGGCGTGCGCCCGGTGCACCTGGTGGTGCGGACCCCGCCCGCCTGGGCGGACGCCGGGCAGCGGGTCGGCCTCGCGCTGTGGGACGGCTCCGGGGACGACCCCCGCCGCCACCCGCACCACCGCCCGAACCCCCGGTTCCGCCTCGACCTGCACCGCCACCTGTGGGATGCGCGCCGGGCCGACGAGCTGCGGGTCCGGTCCGGGTTCGGGCCGCCGCCCTCCGACGACCCGCCCCCGGTGGCCCCGGAGGTGCCGGAGGCGGTGCCGCCGGGGCGTCACTGCGCCGTCGACCGGTGGGCGGCCGAGGCGCGGCTCCTGCTCCGCGCCGAGGGGCGGTCCGCGGGCCCCGTCGCCGTACGGCTCGGGGGTCGGCACCGGCTGCTCCTGGACCTGGCAGCGGAACGGGACGGGGCCGGGCCGCCCGCGCTGCGGCTCGCGGGCGGGACCGTCGGCCCGTACGCACCGCCGGTCCTGCCCGACGCGGCGACCTGGACGCTGCCCGACCTCGAACTGATCCGTACCGGCGCGATCGGGGCCGACCGGCTGCACCCGCTGGTCGTCGCGGCCCTGATGCCGGATGACCCACCGGCCGCCGCGGCCCGGCCCCCGGACCCGTCGGGGCAGCCGCGCCTCGTGGACTGCCGGGGCGACCGGCACCGGATCGGCCTGGTCGACGGGGTGCTGGTCCCGCTGGACCACGACCCGGCCGAGATCCGCCGGGAGGAGCTGCTGGTCGCCCTGACCGGCACCGCGCTCCCCTGTCTGCGGGCCATCGACGAGGCGCACCGCCGCCCGGACTGCCTCACCGGCGTGCGCGAACGGCTGGACCACGGCGACATCGCCGGTGCGCTGGCCGTCGTCGAGGGCCTGCTGGGCCCCGGCGCCCTGCTGCGCAGCGGCGAACTGCGCGACGAGCTGGAGGAGGCCGCGCGGCGGCGGATCACCTACGGGCTGTTCCGGGCGGGGCTGGCCGAAGGGCCCGACCGCGCCCGTCCGTACCGCCCTCGCCCCCGGCACCGCCGCACGCACCCGCGCGACGCGGCCCTTCGCTGAACCGGCGCCCGCCGGCCCCGTACTTCCACCACGACTTCAAAGGTGATCGGCCATGCCCGTACGCACCCCCGCAGCTCCCTCCGCCCCTCCCGCCGCGCACGTCGCCACCGCCGTCGTCCGGGACCGTGTCTCCCAGCTCGACATCGCCGACGAACTGACGGCCCTGCTGAGCGAGACCACCACCGAACCCCGCCCCGACAGCCGGCTGGAGGCCCTGACCCTGGCCGTGGCCGCCGACCTGCCCGTACTCCTGTGGGGGCAGCCCGGCATCGGCAAGACCGCCGTTCTCACCCGGCTCGCCGAGTCCCTGGACCTTCCGCTGACCACGGTCATCGCCAGTGTGCACGAGCCGTCCGACTTCTCGGGGCTGCCCGTCGTCGGGGACGATCCCGCGGAACAGGGCGTCCCGATGGCGCCGCCGGACTGGGCGGTGCGCCTGGTGAAGGCCGGCCGGGGGCTGCTGTTCCTGGACGAGTTGTCCACCGCGCCCCCGGCCGTCCAGGCCGCCCTGCTCCGTCTCGTGCTGGAGCGGCGGGTCGGTGCCCTGCGGCTGCCTTCCGGGGTACGGATCGTGGCCGCCGCCAATCCGCGTTCCTCGGCGGCCGACGGCTGGGAGCTGAGCCCGCCGCTGGCCAACCGGTTCGTGCACCTCCAGTGGACGCACGACCCCGAGGTGGTGGTGCGCGGCCTCGGCGGGACCTGGCCCCGGGCGACGCTGCCGCGGCTGGATCCCGGGCGGCTGTCGCAGGCCGTGGACTTCGCCCGGCGCGCGGTGTGCGGACTCCTCACCGGCCGTCCCGCGCTCGTGCACCGGCTGCCCAGCGGCGAGGCGCACCGGGGCGGGGCCTGGCCGTCGCCCCGCAGCTGGGACATGACCCTGCGTCTGATCGCGTTCGCGACCGCGGCCGGCTCCTCCCGGGACGTGCTCTCCCTGCTGGTCAGGGGCACCGTGGGGGACGGTCCGGGGCTGGAGCTGCTGGCGGCCCTGGACCGGATGGACCTGCCGGACCCCGAGACGCTCCTCGCCGACCCGGCGGGGGCCGAGCTGCCCGAACGGGGGGACCTGCGCCAGGCCGCGCTCGACGGCGCGGTGGCGGCGGTCCGCAACCGTCCGGAGAAGTCCCGCTGGGACGCGGCGTGGGCGCTCCTGGTCCGGGCGCTGGAGGACGGGGCCCCGGACGTGGTGGTCGTCCCCGCGACCACGCTCGCCTCGCTGCGCCAGGAGGACTGGGACGTTCCGGAGTCGATCGAACGACTGGCCGGAGTGGTCTCCCTGTCCCGGCGGGCGGACCGGGCGGCGGCACGGACGGCGGACCGGGCGGCGGACCGGGCGGCGGCCGCCGCGAAGGCCGGCCGATGAGCCCGGACGAGCCGACGGCCCCGGGCGGGCACGGAACACCGGACGGGCCCGGGGCACTGGACCTCGACAAGCTCTTCGCCGCCCGGCTGCAGGCCGTCCGGGTCCGCCCCTACCTGGCGACGGCCCTGTTCGCCCTGCGGGTCGTGGAGTCGCGGCGGGTGCCGACGATGGCCGTCGACCGGCACTGGCGGTGCTACGTCTCGCCCGGCTTCGTGGACCGGACCCCGGTGGAGGAACTGGCCGGGGTGTGGGTGCACGAGGTGTCGCACCTGCTGCGCGACCACCACGGGCGCGGCGACCGGGTTGCCCGGGAGCGCGGGCTGACCGGCCCCGGGGAGCGGCTGCGGATGAACATCGCCGCCGACTGCGAGATCAACGACGACGTGTTCGGCCAGGGCCTGACACGGCCGGAGGGCGCCGTCGATCCGGAGGCCCTGGGGCTCCCCACGGGGCAGCTCATGGAGGACTACCTGCGCCAGTTCCGGCTCGGGCCGCATCTGGGGGACCTCGCCTGGCTGGACTGCGGCAGCGGTGCCGACGGGCTGGAGCGGGAGTGGGACCTGGGGCCGGACGGCGCGCACGGCCTCAGCGAACAGGAGCAGGACGCGGTCCGGTTCCGGGTGGCGCAGGGCATCACCGGCCGCCCGGGGAACACCCCGAAGGGGTGGAAGCGGTGGGCGGAGGAGGCGTTCCACCCGCCCCAGCCGTGGCGGGAGCTGCTGGGCGCGGCGGTCCGTTCGGCCGCTTCCGGGGCCGGTGCGGGCGAGGACTACACGTACGGCCGCCCGTCGCGGCGCTCGGCGAGCGTGCCCGGGGCCGTCCTGCCGAGCCTGCGGCGCAGGCCGCCCCGGGTCTGCGTGGTCATCGACACGTCCGGTTCGGTCAGCGACGCCGAACTGGGCAGCGCCCTCCTGGAGGTCGCCGCGATCTCCCGCGCCGTGGGCGGCCGTCGCGATCTGGTCACCGTCCTCCCGTGCGACGCGGCCGCCCGGGTCGCGCACCCGCTGTGCGGTGCCGAGGGGATACCGCTGGTGGGCGGTGGGGGCACGGATCTGCGCACGGGCTTCACCAGGGCGCTGCGGACGCGGCCCCGGCCCGATGTGGTCGTGGTCCTGACCGACGGTCAGACGCCCTGGCCGAGCACTCCGCCGGCGTGCCGGACGGTGGTGGGCCTGTTCCCCCGGCCGTGGGACGAGGACGACCCCCACCACGTTCCGGTCTCCCCGCCCGCCTGGGCGCGGACGGTCGCCATCGGCTGACCCCCTCCGGGGCCGGTGCGTCCGGTCCCGGAGGCCGCCGTCGGCCCCCTCGCGCACCCCGGGTACTGTCCGCTTGTTCGAGTCGAACCCCTGGTCAGGGGGTGTACGTGGGAGGGGCGTCATGAACGGTGCGGGCCGGGCCGGAAGCGTGTGGAAGCCGAGTGACGAGGAGGGCGGGGAGCTCGCGGGCCGGTGGTGGAAGTGGGCCATGTCCGCGCCCGACGACCGCAGTCCGGTCAAGGACACGACGGGCGAGCACGCCGCCTGGAACCAGCCGGACGACCTCTGGTTCCTGGCCGGCACCTACGGCGGCCGGGTGGTGCGGCGCTGCCCGATCCCCTCGGACCGGCCGGCCTTCTTCCCCGTGCTCAACATGCAGCACCCCCGGTCGTACTCGCGGGTGCCCCTGTCCATGCAGGTGGTGGAGGCCACCGCGTCGCTCAACGGCGTCCCGCTGCCGTTGCGGGAGTTCTCCGCCTCGTTCCGGACGGGGCTGACCCAGCGTTACGCGTGGGGCGTCTGGGGTGGCTTCCCGCCGCTGATCCCCGGCGCGTACGTGCTGGAGATCAGGGCCGGGGCCACGAACGGGTTCTGGGTCGACACGACCTATCACCTGGAGTCGGAAGCCCCCTGATCCACCGAACGGCCCCTAGGCATGACAAGTACATGCCGTCATGCTGGAGCGACCCCGTGAGATCACGAGGAGCACGGGCCCAACTGGCTTTCGTACCCCGGAGGTTGCTCATGCGTCGCCGATTCGCCGCTCCGCTCGCCGCGGTGGCCCTGTCGCTCCCCCTCGCCCTGCTCCCCGCCGCCTCCGCCTCGGCCGCCCCCGCGGACAAGCCCCAGGTCCTCAGCTCCTGGACCCAGACGAGCCTGTCCAGCTACAACGCCTGGAGGTCCGCCCGCGGCAACCAGAGCGCCTGGGCCGCGTACGGCTTCGACTGGTCGACGGACTACTGCAGCAGCTCCCCCGACAACCCCTTCGGCTTCCCCTTCCAGACGGCCTGCGCCCGCCACGACTTCGGCTACCGCAACTACAAGGCCGCCGGCACCTTCTCCGCCAACAAGTCCCGCATCGACTCCGCGTTCTACGCGGACCTCAAGCGCGTGTGCGCCGCCTACACCGGCGCGAAGCTCACCGCGTGCAACAGCACCGCGTGGACGTACTACCACGCCGTGGACATCTTCGGCGTGGCACCGGCGAAGACCGTCTGACCACCACTCCCCGCGGGCACGACCGGCCCCCACCGGGCCGTCCGTGCCCGCGCGGCTGCCGGCCGGGACCCGCCCGCCGTTGCACTCGCACCTTCTCACCGGGACGGGCGCACTCTGCGAATGCCTCCACGGTTTCCCAACGCACATACCCGGCAAGAGCTCTGATGAGCCATCATCGAATCGGGCGGCACAAGCCGGGCACGCGGTGCCCGCACCACACGGAGGAGGCGCGGAGTGCGTAGTCGGGTGCGCGCGAGGGATGGACGGCAACTGGTGGTGGAGCGCCTGGGGGATCCCCGGGGCAGGCCGGTCTTCCTGATGCACGGAATGCCCGGAAGCAGACTCGGCCCCGCTCCGCGCGGCATGGTGCTGTACCAGCGCAAGACCCAGCTGATCACCTACGACCGGCCGGGCTACGGCGACTCCGACCGGCTTCCGGGCCGCTGCGTCGCCGACGCCGTCGAGGACGTGCGGGCCATCGCGGATCACCTCGGCATCGAACGGTTCGCCGTGGTCGGCCGGTCCGGCGGCGCCCCGCACGCCCTGGCCTGCGCGGCGCTGATGCCCGACCGGGTGACTCGTACCGCCGCCCTGGTCGGACTGGCGCCCCGCAGCGCCGACGGTCTCGACTGGTTCGAGGGAATGGCCGCGTCCAACGTGCTGGCCTACTCCACCGCGGTGGCCGATCCGGACGGGCTGGCGGAGTCGTTCATCTCTCGGTCCGCGGTGATCCGGCAGAACCCGGTCCAGCTCATCGACGAGCTGCGCCAGGAACTGACCGACTCCGACCGGATGGTGGTCAACGATGCCGGGGTCCGCACCATGCTGCTGCGCAACTACCGTGAGGGGCTGCGCACTTCGGCCTGGGGCTGGATCGACGACGCGCTCGCCTTCAGCAGCCCGTGGGGCTTCGAACCCGCCGACATCCCCGGCCCGGTACTGCTGTGGCACGGCGAGAAGGACGTGTTCTCGCCGGTGGGCCACTCCCGCTGGCTGGCCGAACGCATCCCGAACTCCACCGTCGTGGTGGAACCGGCGGCGGCGCATTTCGACGCACTGCACGCCCTGCCCAGGATCCTGAACTGGCTGCTGGAGTCGCCGACCGACTGAGCGGCGGTGCGGGGGGGGGGGGGGGGGGGGGGGGGGGGGGGGCGCCCCCCCCCCCCCGCCCCCCCCCCCCCCCCCCGCGCCTACACCGCAGTCGGTTCCAGCTCGCGCTCGAACCGGTCCTCGCCCCGGGCGATCCGGGTCATCGGATGGTCGTCGCCGAGCTGCCGGGACAGCTCCTCGACCGTCTCGCTCCTCAGCCGCAGCGCCTCGTCCTTGCGGCCCAGCGCGTCGAGCGTGACCGCCATGTTGGACGTCATGGCCAGGGTCTCGGGATGGTGCGCCCCCAGGACCCGGCGGAGCTGCCCGGACACCTTCTCCTCGGTCTCCAGGACCAGTTCGAGATCGCCCCGCTCCGCCGTCGCGTTGGCCAGGTTCATCACGCAGAACAGGGTGTTGGGGTGCTCCCGCCCGTACACCTCGCGCATCGCGGCGACGGCCCGGGTCAGTACCCGCACCGCCTCCTCCGACGCGCCGGTGCCCGACTGGTAGACACCGAGGTTGTTCAGCGCGGCCAGGGTGTAGGGGTGCTTCTCCCCCGGCACCTTCATGTACTGGTCGACGACCTCCTGCGCGGTGTCCCTGGCCTCGGTCGTCTCGCCGGCCGCGTACAGGTCGGCCGCCATGTTGAGGTCGCAGGCCAGCGATTCCGGGTTGGCCGAGGTGTACTTGGCCCGGTACCTGCCCCGGGTGGCCACCGTCAGCCGGCGGGCGTCCTCCAGTCTGCCCGCCCGGCGCAGTGACACGGCCAGGCTCTTCGCCGCGCTCAGCGTGCCGGGGAAGGACCGGCCCAGAGTGGCCTTGTAGCTGTCGTACGTACGGCTGAGGATGCCGACCGAGTCCTCGTACCGCCCGACGTCCCGCAGGTCCCGAGCCAGGTTCATGGCCGAGGAGAGGCTGTA
Source organism: Streptomyces sp. NPDC002669 (assembly GCF_042889165.1). NCBI lineage: Bacteria > Bacillati > Actinomycetota > Actinomycetes > Kitasatosporales > Streptomycetaceae > Streptomyces > Streptomyces sp. NPDC002669. Next base: position 102,278 of record NZ_JBIAQQ010000023.1, read on the forward strand.
GGGGTGTTCCGCGCCGAGCACCTCGACGCGCCGGTCGAAGACGTCCTGGTCGATCTCGCGGGCCTTGGCGTACTGCCCGATGGAACGCAGGGTGAACGCCAGGTTGTTGGCCGCGGCCAGGGTCCTCGGGTGCGATTCGTGGAAGATCTGGTTGAACCCCTCGGTGGCTTCGGTGGCCAGCTCGATCGCCCTGGTGTACTCGCCGAGCGTGCCCAGGTCCGTCGCCAGGCTGCTGGTGCTCATGTACGTGTGCGGGTGCTCGGGGCCCAGGACCTCCCGCTGCACCGCCAGGGTGATCTCGTCGAGCTCCCGGGCCTCCACGTAACGGCCGCGCGAGCGGTAGATGTTGGAGAGGTGGAAGCAGAGGTAGAGGTACTGGATGTCCCGCTCGCCCAGTTTCTCCCGCCAGATCTCGCGCAGCTCCTCGCAGAGCGTGGTGGCGGTCCTGAAGTCACCGCGTTTCCAGAGGTAGCGGACCCGGTCGATCAGCAGCCTGCGGGCCTCGGGCTCCTTGCAGTTGCGCGCGTCGGACGGGCCGAGGTGCGGCCAGATGGTGGCGAACTGCGGCCAGGTCGAGGGGTTGTCGATCGGCTCGTCGTCGTCGGGCCGGGCACCCGCCAGGATGCGGTGCACGGCGTGCCGGGCGTCCTGCTGCTCCTGTTCGCTGAGCTGTGCCCGGATGACCGCCTGGACGAGCCGGTGCACCTGGATGGAGTTGGAGACCTGGTCGACCTTGGCGAGGGCGAACCGGCCGATCTCCCGGATGACCCGGCCCAGCACCAGCTTCTCCTGGAGCGAGGCGTCGTACGGTTTCAGCGCCTCGATCATCTCCTTGCTGTACAGGAGGTTCCCCGAGATGGGCTCGGGGGCGAAGAAGGCGCAGAGCTGGAGCAGCCGCACCGCGGCGGGCGAGCGCTCCTTGAGCCGTTCGATGGAGATGTTCCAGGTCGCGGCGACCGGCTCCGGGTAACCGGCCGGCTGGTTGAGCGCCAGGACCTCGGGGGCCTGCTGGGCCAGCTGCTCCAGGTAGGTGTCGATCGGGGTGGCGGTCTCCGCGATCCAGGCCGCCGCCTGCTCGACGGCCAGCGGCAGGTCGCCGACGGCGGTGGCCACCTGGGCCGCGTCCTCGTCGCTCAGGCCGGGAGCGCGCCGCTGGAGGTGCTCGATGGACTCCTCGCGCAGGAAGACGTCGACGGGCAGCGCGTCACCGTGCTGGGACCACGCCTGGTTGCGCGAGGTGACCAGGATGTGGCCGGAGCCGCCCTGCGGGAAGTAGCGCCGGAGCCGTTCGGGGTCGTCGGCGTTGTCGAAGACCAGCAGCCAGCGGTCCGACGGCACCCCGCGCCGCAGCAGGTCGACCGCCTCCTGGGAGGCCGCCGCCATGTCGTCGCCGCCCTGGGCGCCCAGCCGGACCGCGAGTTCGGCCAGCGAGGCCACCACGTCGTCGGTCTGCTCGGAAGATATCCACCAGACCAGGTCGTAGTCCGCCATGAACCGGTGTACGTACTCCAGGGCGACCTGGGTCTTGCCGACGCCGCCGAGCCCGTACAGGGTCTGCGGCTGCGGCAGTACGACGGCCATGCCGCCGCCGAGCTGGTCGCGCATCCGCTCCAGGACCAGGGAGCGGCCGGTGAAGCCGGGGTTGCGCGGCGGCGCGTTCCAGATCCGGGGGACGGTGCCGGGGAAGCGCGGTCCGGGCGACACGGAGTCGGTGAGCTGCACCGGCCGGTCCAGGGCGCGCAGCAGGGCGGCGGTGGCGTGCACCTCGTCGAGCCGGAAGAGGTCGACGGGGTTGCGGTCGATGTAGGGCGCGGACAGACGCACGTCGCCGACCCTGAGCGGCAGCAGATGGCGCCGGCCGCCGCCGGGGTCCTCCGCGACGGCCCGGTCCCAGAGGTTCACCGCGCGCTGGGACTTGAGGTAGGCGCTGGAGAGCAGCACCACGGTGCGGGCCGCGTTCTCGGAGGTCGCCGGTTCCGGGATGTTCCGTTCGGCGGAGACGTCGCGGGGTACGACGCGGAACCCGGCCCTGGTGAGCACGGACTCAATCCAGTCGGCCCACATCCGGTTCTCCGCCACGTAGCTGAGGAAGAGATCGGCGGGCAGGGCCGGCCTGCGCCGGGTGAAGGCGTCCCGGATCCGCAGCCGCACCTCGTCGCCGACCGGCGGCATCGAGGTGATCTGCTGGTCGGTGATGACGGCGGTGAGCCGTTCGAAGGCGGAGAGCAGCGAGTTGGTGAGCCCGGCCTCGTCGCCGAAGGTCGCGAGGGTTTCTTCGTACGCGTAGTAGGGGCGGTACGGGATCTCCACCGCGCCCCAGTAGGCGGTGAGTTCGTCCCCGGACAGGTCGCGCGGCAGCCGGTCGAACTTCAGCCGGGCCAGGGCGCGTCCGGCGTCCGCCTTCTCCTTCTCGCCCTCGTCGATGCGCATCGGGACGGGGAAGATGGAGATGGAGCGGCCGGTGTAGCGCTCGGAGATCTGCCGGGCCACGGAGGCGGCGCCGTCGATGGACTGGTCGCTGAGGGTGAAGCAGTCGACGAGGACGTCGGGGAGGTGGACGGTGCAGATGTCGGCGATGTCGCTGAGGCCGGTACGGCTGTCGATGAGGACGTAGTCGTAGTTGGCCTTCATGTCGTCGCGCAGGGCGTCGAAGAAGTGGCCGCCGCCGAGCCGGTCGTAGAAGTTGTCCCAGTCGAAGGTGGAGACGGTCGCGGAGTACTCGCGGTTCTGCCGCCCGGCGGACACGAAGTCCAGGGTGCCGCCCTGCGGGAACTCCCAGCCGAGCGCCTCGGGAGTGAGGGAGACGGCGTGCGGCTGGATGCGGGCGTAGTCCCGGTGCCAGTCGTCGGCGCGCTGGACGGGGCTGGTCGCGGCCCACGCGTACTCGGTGATCAGGTCGATGACGCCGGTGGTGGCACCGAGGGTGGACGGGTCGAGGAACGGGTGGAAGAACCGGTGGAGCCCCGGTGCCTCCAGGTCCCAGTCGACGGCCAGTACCCGTTTGCCGTTGGCGGCGAGTATCCAGGCGGTGTTGGCCAGGGCCATGGTGCGCCCGGTGCCGCCCTTGTACGAGTAGAAGGTGACGATGCGCCCGTCACGACCGGCCGTCATCCGTGTCCTCCGCATCCGTCGCAGGGTCGTGTGTCTCGGGGATGTAGTTCGTCTGTGCCATCGGCCCCAGCAACCTCGTCCGTTCGCTGTGTGCGCCACCGGTGGCGGGTGGGTACACCGTCGCGTGTCTCAGATACTGCTGGGCCGCCACCTCGACCACCTGCGGCAGGATCTGGCCGAACGCCTCCATGCTGGGCACGCCCCTGGCCGCGGCGCGGCAGTAGGCGCGCCCCTGGCGCATCTTGGTCGGCATGGTCTGTTCGAGCTTCTCGGTCAGCTCGGCCTCGATCGCCATGCTCTGCCGGTCCTCGCGGCTCCACGGCACGACCATCGTGACCCAGGGGCGGTTCTCGGCGTCGAAGGCGGCGAGCCTCCTGCGCCGGTCCTCGTCCTGGAGGGCCCAGCGGTCCACGAGCAGGATCTCGGGCCTGCTGGGCGGCTGCTTGCCCTCCCCGTGTCCCACCTCCTCGTCGAAGGAGGTGATGGTGGCCTGGTAGTTGAGGGAGCGCACCAGGTCCTCGGCGACATAGGCCAACGGGCGGGTGGTGGCGGGATGGTAGGGGTTCCAGTCCTGCGGGTTGTCGCCGTAGTAGTCGGCCATGCGCCCCTCGGGCAGGTCGTGCCGGGTGGGCGCGGCGATGGTCACCTGCATGGGGCGGGGGCCGCCGGCCACGCTGTCGGGCGGGCCGAAGGCACTGGGGGCCAGTCGGTAGTCGACCGGGCGTCCGGTGCCGATCCTTATGGTGTCGGCGACGTTGACGATGCGCTTGGCGAGCTCGTACACCGCGCGCTCGTACTCCTCGGCGAAGAGCCTGAGCTTGATGAGGCCGTAGAGCCCGTCGCTGACGTAACGGTCCCCGAAGTCCCGGTGGTTGAACTGCAACCGCTCGGCCGGGCCGGGGAGCTGGCTCGGTGGTACGGGCACCCAGAGCGCCGGGACGATCGCCTCGGCCGGCTGGTTGGAGCGGGCCCGGTAGTGGATGGCGCGCTGCGCGAAGGCGTACCACTCCTTGCCGCACATCTCACTGGCGAAGTAGCGCGGCGAGAACAGCGGAACGAACACCCGGCAGGTGGCGAGCACCTCACCGAGCCGCTCCGACCAGCCCTCGCCGGAGCGTATCTCCCGGTCTATGAACCCCGCGGGCGCGCCCGCGGGCAGATCCGTCATGGCCAGCACGTGGTCACAGAGATCCTTGAAGAGGCGTTCGACCCACATGTCGGGGTCCGTTCCACCGCCGTACCCCGGTGTGTGGGCATAGCTCAAGAAGAAGTACGGCCGATGGTCCGCCGCTCGCTGCTGCGTCATGCGTGCACACGACCCCCGTCCTGTGTGAGCACCCGCACCCGAGGCGTGAAGCGAATGCGAGCGAAATCATCATTCCGGAGCGGAGGTTGCTCCACCCCCATGGCGTTCGGTCATTCAACGCCGGTTTTCAGTCATACGTTCCCGGGTTCGACCGGTCGTTTTCTTGATCGAATTCGATCTGCGGCCGTTCCTCCCAGTTGTCCCCTGTGTACCGGCGCCCCTGATCGAACCGGAATTCGACCCTCAGATCTCTTTTCGCATCAGATCCAGCAGCTGTTTCCCGCCGACGGTCACTTCGGCGGCGCCTTCCAGCATGTCGAGGGCTTCCGGCACACCCTCCAGGCAGCTCGGCTCGAATGCGCCCAACCCCACTCGCTCATAGGTATCGGCCAGCAACCGGGAAAACGGAACTGGTTCTTCCTGCCAAGGCATTCGATGTTCCCAGGAGCCGTCCGCCGCGTAAAGATCCGTGACATCGACAAGCGCCCGCAATTCGGCCCTCCGGAATCCCCGCAGCAGCGCGAACGCCAGTTCCTCGGCGCCCCCGTCCATGGAGATTCCCAGCGCCCCGGGTCCGTGCCGTCCCACGGCGACCCCGGCCGGTCCCGGGCCCGTGAGGGGCGTGAGGGTGGTGAGGCGGTCCGCCATCTCCGCGGCCCGCGCGGGGGCCTTCGTCCCGATCAGGGTCCAGGCCGCGGCGACCCTGGCCCCCAGATCGGCCGCGGCCCGGTCGTCGAGGGGGGCCGCCGCGGGCGCCGGGAAGCAGTCGCGGAACGGGTCGGCGTCGTCGAGCACCGGGCCGGACGCCGCCCCGGGGATCGCGAGCCGTCGCAGCGGCCGCCAGCCCGGACCGGGTTCCGCCGGCCGGGCGACTCGCGGCCCGCCCCCGCCGCCCCCCGCCGGCCGGACGAGGAAGCCGTCCCCGGTGACCCGCAGCACGCCCGTGCCGCGCTCCCCCGCGTCCGTGACGCGCAGCCCGCCGAGACCGGGCAGGAAGAGGCCGCCGCCCGAGAGGTCCACCGGTACGGGCAGGTCGAGACCGCCCCGTACGACGGCCGCCGCGAGGTACGCCGAGAGCCTGCGCGCCGCCCGTACGGCGCCGGGGTCCTCGTGGACCGACTCCAGCGCCCCGAGCAGCCAGCCGCGGGCGTACGGCAGGGCCAGCACCTCGTCCAGGGCGCGGGCGCCCTCCTCGGACGCCTCGACGGCGGCGGCGAGCTCCCACGCGGCTTCCCACTCCGCGCCACCGCTCCGGCCGATGTCGGCGTTCAGCCGGGCGAGCAGGGTGCGGTTGAGGTCCAGCTGGGCGGCGGCCACCCCGGCGGGCCCGGTCACCGCGGGCGCGACGAGCTCCGCCGCCGTACGGGCCTCGATGCCGCGCACCAGGGCGAACAGGTCGGTGCAGTACACCGAGGGGTTGTCGAACCCGCCGGACGGGCCCTCGGAGCGGTACCTGTGGGTGTACAGACCGCCGCCGCAGGTGCGCACCACGGGGCAGCGGCGGCAGGTCTCGCCGACCCCGGCCAGGCCGAGCTGGCGGGCCCGCACCCCGGGGTGGCCGGCGACCTCGTCGAAGGTGTGGGTGAAGACGTCGAACCCGGTGGCCGCGGCCCCTTCGTAGGCGCTCTTGAGCGAGTCGACCTGCTCCAGCCGGCCGTCGGTCTCGACGACGACGAGGTCCGTGGGGGCCAGCCCCAGGGACTCGGTGAGGCTGGGGCCGCCGCCCAGCGTGGAGAGCACCGACGAGAAGAGCCGCACCGGCACCGGACGCCCCTGCTCCTGCCAGCGGTCGAAGATCGCGAGGAGCCAGTCGGCGTAGGCGGTGGGCGAACCGTCCGGACGCGGCGGCGGGGTGTCCCAGGTGGCGTGCGGGAGCAGGAAGTCGATGAGCGGCGGTTCGAGTTCGGTCAGCGCGTCGAGGACCGCGTGCGGGTCGTTGCGGATGTCGACGGTGCACAGGAGACCGAGGTCGAGGTGGCGGTAGCGCTCCTGGTGGAGCAGTTCGACGGCCTTGAGGACCAGGGGGTGACTGCTGCGCCCGTCCGCGTAGCGGCGGTGCCGGTCGTTGGCCGCCCGGTCGCCGTCGAGGGAGATGCCGACCCCGACGCCGAATTCGTCGAAGAGGTCGAGGTACCGGGGGCTGAGCTGGAGCCCGTTGGTGTGGATGCGGAGGTCGAGCTCCGCGACGCCGTCGAAGGCGGAGGTGAGTTCCTCGCAGACCCGTCGCAGTCGCGCGGGGCCCGCCAGCAGGGGCTCCCCTCCGTGCAGGATCACTGACACGGAGGGCAGTGCATGTGTCTTGGCATGCTCGGCCAGGCGTTGAGCAGTCCGGAAAATGACATCATCAGAAACTGTTCTGGGTTGGGTTTTCCAGCTCTGATCTGCATGTTCATAGACGTAGCAATGGTCACAGGCAAGATCACACCTGCTGTGAACCTTGAGAACGACTTCGCGGAAAGGGACCAGGGGTCCTGTCATTCCACCAGTCTAGCCAGCCCGAAGGGGTGATCGGGGCGTCGGCTCGGGGCACCCGGAGGCGCTCGGCGTGTCGTTTTCAGAGCGCCGAGTTGAAGGTCGACGTCCGGGTGGGACGACCGGCCGACACGGCGTTCACCCGGCCGAGCTTCCGGGCGGTGGCGCCGTCACGGACGTCGATCTCGGTGAGCGGCACCCGGTTCTTCTTCGCAACGGCGAAGGAGGTGGAGGATTCAGTGGTCTTCACGGCTGTCCTTGAGGGGATTTGTTCCGATGGAAGGTTTCCGGACAGGAATACAGCAAGGCTATCTGCACCATTGCAGTGTCCGGCGGCACGACTTTACTCTCATGACCTCTGTTGGCAACCGAGGACGCCCACTTGGGACAAGAGCGTTGCACAAGGTCGTCCAGGCCGAACGGAAGCACTGATTCCACCATTGAGGTGACGACAAAACCGCAGACGGGAGTGGACATGACGGCGCTTCCCGGGCCGCTCCAGAGCATGGTCTTCAGGAACGCCGACCTTCCGGCGCTCTTCCACCACACGGACGAGATCGCTGTCGCGAGCCAGCGGGAGGCCGTGAACACCACCCGTATTCAACTGATCCTACTGGTCGTGGGTGCTGTCCCGGCCGCGGTTCCGTGGCACGTGACGGTTGGTGACACGTTTCAACTCGTCGATGCCGCAGGCGTGTTGGCCTACCTGGGTGTCCTGATCACGACGTACCTCTCCGCCCGGCGCAAAGCAAAGTCGCAATGGCAACTCAACCGCTCGGCGGCCGAGTTCATCAAGTCGATGTGCTGGCGTTACTCGGTGCACGGGGCGCCTTTCGACACCGGCACCCAGCACCCGGAGGCGGTGTTCGCCAACCGCCTGGAGGAAGGGCTGCAGGAACTCCGGAAAGTGGGCTGGGCCGACCCCCGCGATCTGACGGCGGATTCCGGCGGGCTCATCACCGACTCCATGCGCGAATTGCGGGGAAAAGCATTCACCGTACGTAAAGAGACGTACGTGCGGGACCGGCTCATCGAGCAGAGAAGTTGGTACCGCAGGCGTCAGGAGGTGTCGCGGAGGGCCACTCTCGTCTGGTCGACCACCATCGCCGCGCTGACCGCGCTGGCCCTGGCCCTCGCCCTGCTGAGGATGTTCTCCGTCGCCCAGTCCTTCGCCCTGACCGGGGTGCTGTCGGGGGCGGCCGCGGCCTGTCTGGCGTGGAACGAGATGCGGCGGCACCATCCGCTGATCTCGGCGCACTCCCTGGTGGAGCAGGACCTGGAGGCGATGCAGGTGGCGATGGAGACCACGCTGACCGAACGGCAGTGGCCGCGGGCGGTCTTCGAGACCGAGCGCATCGTCTCCCCGCAGCACACCGACTGGCTGGCCCGGCACCAGATGTGACGTGGTGCGACGCGCCGCACGCGAGGCGGCGCAGCACCGGGCACGGCGTGACGCCGGTCGGGCGCGGGCGTCCGCGCCCGGGCGGTCAGCCGCGTTCCACGCCCTCGCGCCAGATCACCGTGACGGGACGGCCCAGGCTGCGGGCGTACGTCACGATGTCGCCGGTGCCGCCGAGACCGCGGGCGGGCCGGCCGTCCCACACCGCGAGCAGCCGGTCGCAGTGGTCGGCGATGTACGCGCCCGCGGCGTAGTACGCCTCGTCGGTGGAGTGCGGGTAGTCGAGCCTGACCTCCCGGACCGCCCGGTCCTTGAGGGCCCGGTAGCGGGCGAGTTCGCCGGCGTCGGCGAAGGAGGACTCGTAGTCGCCGCTGGGGATGACCACGGTCAGCTCGGCGCCCCGGGCCAGGGCGATGTCGGCGAAGAGCTGGTCGGCCCCCACCGCCAGGCTGGAGAACGCCTCCAGGGAACCCTCCAGGCCGCGGAAGGCCGCCCGCAACCCGTCGAGCACATGGGCGCGGGCCTCCTGCGGGATGCTGCGATGACCGGTCACTCCGATGCGTTTCACGGACCTGGAACCCCCTGGGGTGTCTGCCGGGGGCCCGGCCCGGGGTGTCCCCCCGGCGGCATGACCGCCCCCGTGTGCTCCTGCGTGACCGACCTGTACCCCACATCCTCTCAAAAGCCGCGGGGTGTGCGGGAGCCCCCGCCCAGGATTCGGGCAGGGGCTCCGTTCCGGTCGACCTCGCGTCCGAGGGGCGAACCGGCATGCGGGGACGTCAGAAGACGCTGACCCCGTACGCGCTGAGCGCCTCGGTGACCGGCTGGAAGTACGTCGTGCCGCCGTAGGTGCAGTCGCCGCTGCCGCCCGAGGTGAGGCCGATCGCCCTGGAGCCGGAGTAGAGCGGGCCGCCCGAGTCGCCGGGCTCCGCGCAGACGTTGGTCTTGATCATGCCGTAGACGATGTCGCCGCCGCCGTAGTTGACCGTGGCGTTGAGGCCCGTGACGGAGCCGCTGTGGGTGCCGGTGGTGGAGCCGCGACGGGTGACGGACATGCCGACCGTGGCGTTGGCGGCGCTGGTGATGTCGACGCTGCCGACGGTGCCCGGGTGGGCGACCGCGGTGTTGTCGTACCGGACCAGGCCGTAGTCGTTGGTCGGGAAGCTGGAGCCGACCGTCGGGCCGATCTTCGTCGTCTTGGCGGAGGTGGTGTACCAGGGCGGGTTGCCGTCGGTGCAGTGACCGGCGGTCAGGAAGTAGTAGGTGGTGCCGCTGCGGACGTTGAAGCCGAGGGAGCAGCGCCAGCTGGTGGCGTAGATGGCGTCGCCACCGGCGACAAGTTTGCTGAACTTCCCGGGGGTGCGCTCGATCTTCAGGGCACCGGCGTTGACCCCGGCGGTCTTCTTGATGTGCGCGATCTCGGCCTGCGAGACCGTGCTGTCGGCGGTGACCACGACCTTGCCGGTGGCCGGGTCGACGTTCCAGGCGGTGCCCGCCACGTCGGCGCCGAGGACGGCGTCGCTCGCGGCGGAGAGCTGCGCCGTGCTGAAAGTGGTGGCGGTGTCGGCCTGGGCGCTGGGGACGGCGAGCGCGGCGATGGAGACGAGGCCCGCCGCGACGGCCACGGCCCTGGCGCGTCTCGCGGTGCCGTTGAGGGGGGCGGTGCGCTTGATCCTCACTTTTCATTCCTCCCAAGGGGAAATCAGGGGTCCGCCTGTGGGGTGGCCGGACCCGCGAGGCGCAGCCGATCGCACGGCATGGGTCCGCGAGGCGAACCTGCCGTGTTCCTGACAAGCGCTGTCCCGGAAGTATTCAAGGCACTCAACTTGTGGCGCAAGAGGGCCCCTTGGCCTGAACCTGTCACTCCCGACACGTGTACCCCGGTGCCGTTCGGGGCACCGGGGTACCGCGTCCGGGGGCGTGACGGTGCGGCGCGTCAGCGGTCGACGCGGTTGCGCTCCCCCGCCTCGACGGCGACGGAAAGGGTGTTGCCGGGCGGCGGGAAGGGACAGATGAAGTGGTCCGCGAAGGCACAGGGCGGCAGCAGTGCCCGGTTGAGGTCGACCGTCACGCCGCCGTCGGCGTCCGGGGCGGCGGGCCGCAGGAAGCGGAAGCGGTAACTGCTCCGGCCGCTGGTGGCGTCGGCGAAGACGGCCCAGAGCGAGCCGTCGGCCTCGACCGCCACCTGGAGGGTGTGCTCCGTGCCGTCGATCCCGAAGGCGATCTCGCCGGCGAGTCCGAGTCCGCGCTCGACCCCGTCGGCGTTCTCCACCCGGACCGTGCGGGAGGCGTCGTACGGGCGGAAGGTGCCCGGCAGCACCCAGCGGGGGTCGTACGGGGTGGCCTCGACGGCCCGGAAGGCGCGTCGCGCGGCGGAGTCCGGGTCGAAGTCCCGTACCGCCCACAGCCCTTCGCGGCTCAGCACGACCAGTCGCCGTGCGCCGTGCGCGACGCGGGAGCCGTCGATGGGGCCCCGGTCGGCGGTGAGGCGCACCCGGCCGGTGAAGGGCTCGCCGTCGACGGTCAGCCCGTCCTTGTCAGTGGCGTCGAGCACCACCGCGTCGCCGTCCTCCCGCCACTGTCCGGGAATCCCGGGAAGGCGGCCCTCCGGGTGGTCGGAGAGCCAGTGGGTGCCGGTGAGGGAGAGGGGCCCGTACGGCCCGGCGACCACGGCGGTGCGCTCCTCGTGCCAGTGCTTCCAGTCCTGCGCCGCCTGCTCGGGGCCGTGCGGCTGCTGTGCGTCCGTGCTCATGCGGTCAACCCTTCCACACCGGCTCGGCGAGCCCGGGGTGCGACCACAGCGTGGGACCGCCGTATTCGGGGCGGAATGCGCCGCGCCCCTGGAGGAGCGGGACGACCCGGTCGACGAACTCGTCCAGCCCGCCCGGGGTGAGGTGCGGCATCAGGATCGCGTTCCGCGGGGAGACCTGCTGGCGGCGGATCCCGGGCTCGGCGCCGGTCCCGTCGGGGAGGGACTGGCGTCCGTCCCGGATGTCCGCCGCCCAGGCGTGCGGCGCGGGCCCCGGGCGCACCCGGCCCTCCTGCCGGCCCGCTCCGGGACGACCGCTGTCACCGCGGGCTGTCAAGCCCGTCCACACGGTGAGCCGTACGTCCGGGCCCGGTTGACGGGGCACCGCATGCCCGTTCCACTTCGGTCGCGTGTGGACCGCCTCCTGTTGAGCCGGCCCTCTGCGCCCTCGCGCCTTTCCGCCCCGCCCGGTTCCGGGTGATCCAACCGGATCACCCGGAACCGGGCGGGCGGTTCAGCAGTCGCAACCGCAGTCGCAGCTGCAGCAGTCGCTGCAATTGCTGCAACAGTCACAACATTCGCAGCAGTCACTGCAGTTGCTGCAGTCGCACTGATTGCAGAGCCCTTCGCGGCGCTGGTGGCTCCAGGGGTCCTCGAACGTCCCGCAGCACATCTGGCAGGTGCAGGCCAGGCCCGCCCACACCAGGCAGCCCATGATCAGGCCGCGCCGGTCGCGCGGCGGCTCGGGCGGCCGCCCGGGGCCACCGGGACCGCCGGGGTTCGTCGGCGCGTACGGATTGCCCGGGGGCGGACCGAACGCGCCGGTCGGGTGGGTGGCCGACGACGCGGCCGTTCCGTCCAGCAGGACCGCGCCCGGCTGGTGCGAGCACGCCGTGGTGCCGAACGCCCGGTCCACCGACTGCCGCAGCTCGTGGGCCAGCAGCACGTGGGCCAGCTTGCCGTCGGTGAACTCGGCGTCGCGCAGGGCCAGCCGTACGCCGTGCAGCGCGTCGTCGCACAGCCGGCGCGCCTCGGCGCGCGAGGTGCCGGTCGCGGTGAGCGGGTTCCAGGCGCCCGACGCGGCGTCGGCCTCCTGGTCCTCCACGGCGTCCAGCAGGTGCGCCAGGCGTCCGAAGAGCCGGCCCGCCTCGGCGAGCGGCTCCGCGTTCTGCGGCCGGCCGGCGAGGACCGCGGTGTGGGCGAAGGCCGCCGCGGTGGCGGTCTCGGTGGGCTCGGTGATGGTGAGCAGCGGGGTGCCGGGCCCGGCGGCCAGTTCGATGCCGGTCTGCCGGTCGACGGCGTCGACGAGGAGCGCCGTGTCGAAGCCGAGCTGCGCGCCGGTGCGCGCCCCGGCGCGGTCCCAGCCCGCCGCGACCCGGCGGGCCGCCGCGGCGACCGGGCGGCGCCTCAACAGGCCGTCCCCGTCGGCGACGTGGTCCCGGACCTTCGCCGAGGCCAGCACCAGCGAGACGGCGGCGGCGAGCCGGGCGCCCTCGCCGCGGGCGACCGGGGCGGTCCGCATGGCGCGCAGCGGGCAGGGCCCCGCGGTGCGTCGCCATCCGGTGGTGCGTTCCGACTGAGCCTCCGTCAGGACGGAGACGATCAGGCCGTCGTAGTTCGTCACGATCCGGGCGAATTGCCCATGGTCGGAGCGAAGCGCGAGACAGAGCCCGCAGAGATGGGCCATCCATTCGGTCCTGAGCCCCTCGGACAACCGATGGGTGCAGGGCCTGACGATTCCGAACACGACGATCCCCCGAGAGTTTTCCGCCTTCGCGCCGGGTCGTGCGACCGCGCGACGTGCATCGTACCGAGCACCCCGTTCACCCGTACGTCCCTCATGTCACCCGTACGGTCCGGGGCATCATATTTTCTTTCTTTCACTCCCTTTATACGGGAGGAACCCTGACGAAACGCCACATCTTCTGCATCAGTACCGTCACGAACCCTCTGCGCGCCGACTATCCACTTGGCGCACGATCCGCATCATGGACGACCATAGGGATACGAAAGAGATGCGGACATCACGGAACCGCGGTGAGAGGAGGCGTCCATGGGATCGGTGCGCAAGGCAAGTGCCTGGCTGGGCCTCGTGGAGGACAACGACGAGCGGTACTACGACGACGAGTACGCCGAGGGCCCCCAGACCGGGGCGGCCCAGGCATGGGTGACCGACCCCCGGGTGCAGATCGCGTCCGAGACGGCCGAGGAGACGGGCCGCCGGATCGCCACCGTCACCCCGGACAGCTTCAGGGACGCACGGGCCATCGGCGAGCTCTTCCGGGACGGCGTCCCCGTGATCGTCAACCTCACGGCCATGGATCCCACCGACGCCAAGCGCGTCGTGGACTTCGCGGCCGGCCTCACCTTCGGCCTGCGCGGCTCGATCGAACGCGTGGCCACCCGGGTCTTCCTGCTGACCCCGGCCGACACCCAGGTGGTCAGCGGCGAAGCCGTCGGCCGGCCGGCCGACGGCTTCTTCAACCAGAGCTGAGCAGGGCGCTCGTCGGGCCGTTCCCGCCCCCTTCCGGCAGCCCCCCCGCCGGTCGCGGTCCTAACGGAACGCGTCGAGACCGGTGAGCGCCTTGCCCAGCACCAGCTGGTGCATCTCCACGGTCCCCTCGTAGGTGAGCACCGACTCCAGGTTCGTCGCATGGCGCATGACCGGGTACTCCAGCGAGATCCCGTTGGCGCCGAGAATCGTGCGTGAAGTGCGGCAGATGTCGATCGCCTCCCGCACGTTGTTGAGCTTTCCGAAGCTGACCTGCTCCGGGCGGAGCCTCCCCGCGTCCATCCGCCGCCCCAGGTGGTGGGCGAGCAGGATGCCCTTGTGCAGCTCCACGGCCATGTCCGCGAGCTTGGCCTGGGTGAGCTGGAAGCCGCCGATCGGCCGGTCGAACTGCTCCCGGGTCCTCGCGTACTCCAGGGCCGCCTCGAAGCTGGCGCGCGCCGCGCCCATGGCCCCCCAGACGATGCCGTAGCGGGCATGGCTCAGGCAGCTGAGCGGGCCGCGCAGGCCGATGACGCCGGGGAGCACCGCGTCGGCGGGCAGCCGCACCTCGTCGAGGACCAGTTCGCTGGTGACCGAGGCGCGCAGGGACCACTTGTGCCGGATCTCGGGTGCCGAGAAGCCCGGCGCGTCGGTCGGCACGACGAACCCGCGGATCCCCCGGCCCGGACCTCCCTCGTCGGTCTGCGCCCAGACGACGGCCACCCCGGCGACCGAACCGTTGGTGATCCACGTCTTGCGGCCGGTGAGCACCCAGTCGTCCCCGTCCCGCCTGGCGTGGGTGCGCATCCCGGCCGGATCGGAGCCGTGGTCGGGCTCGGTGAGGCCGAAGCAGCCGATGGTCTCGCCAGCCGCCATGCCCGGCAGCCACCGCTCGCGCTGCTCCTCGGAGCCGTAGCGGTGGATGGCGTACATCGCCAGCGAGCCCTGCACGGAGACCAGGGAGCGGATGCCCGAGTCCGCCGCCTCCAGCTCCAGGCACGCCAGTCCGTACTGGACGGCGGTGGCGCCCGCGCAGCCGTAGCCCTGCAGGGACATGCCGAGCGCGCCGAGCGAACCGAGTTCGCGGGCCAGTTCGCGGATGCCGGGCAGTTCGCCGTTCTCGTACCACTCGGCGATGTGCGGCAGTACGCGGTCGGCGGCCCAGCTCCGGACGGTGTCGCGGATCGCGAGGTCCTCGGCGCCGAGCAGGTCGTCGATGCCGAGGGGGTCGGCGGGGTCGAAGGGCGGGAGCTTCGAGGACTCGGTGGTGGACATGAGGGTGCCTCCGGCGGCTCGCACGATGCTAAAACTAGCAGTGTTAGTTATGGCGTCGCACCGACGTTACGGCTCAGTGCGCCGCCCGTCCAGAGCCGGTCGCCCCGGCGGGTCGGCGCCGGGCGGGCCGGGGTATCGGGTGCGGCGCGCGGTCCGCGGCGGGCGCCTCGTGCGCGGTACGGGACTCGTACGTACTGTCCGCGTCGGTCCGCAGCGGTTCACGCACCTCGTCCGCCGGGGAGTCGGGGGCCGGCGCGGCGTGCTCCATCCCGCGCGGCAGCCGCAGCGCGGCGAGCGCCCCGAGCAGCAGCAGCGCCGCGCTGACCAGCAGCGTGACGCGCAGCCCGGAGACGAAGGCGTGCCGGGCGGTGGTGCGCAGCACCGCGCCCAGCGGTCCGCCCAGCCGGTCCGCCACCTGGTACGCCTCGCCCAGCGAGTGGGTGGCCGCGGTGCGGGCCCAGCCCGGGACGCCCTTGCCGGGCAGTTCCGAGAGGCCGGGGGTGTAGGCGGCGTTCATGACGCTGCCGAGCAGGGCGATCCCCATGCCCGCGCCCAGCTGGTACGAGGTCTCGCCGATCGCCGCCGCGCCGCCCGCGCGGTCGGCCGGGGCCTCGCTGAGCATGGATTCGTACGCCCCGAAGAGGGTGGTCTGGAGGCCGAAGCCGAGGGCGACGAAGGCCGCGGTCAGCAGCACGGGCCGGTCGTGCTGGCCCATCGCGGTCAGGGCCAGCACCGAGAGGGCGGTGAGCACGAAGCCCCAGCCGACCATCCGGCGCGGGCCCAGCAGGCGCAGGGTGTGGGAGCCGAAGGCGCCCGCGACCATGGCCGCGAGGGTGAGGGGCAGCAGTCGCAGGCCGGTCTCCAGGGGGCTCAGCCCCAGGACGAGCTGGAGGTACTGCACGGCTATGAGCTCCAGCCCGACCAGGGCCAGCATCGCGATGACGATGCAGCCCACCGAGGTGGAGAAGGCGGGTCGGGAGAACAGCCCGATGTCGATCAGCGGATGCGCGCGCCGCTTCTGCCGGCGCACGAACGCGACGAGCAGCACGGCCCCGAGCAGCAGCGGGACGAGCGTGGCCGCGCCCAGTACCTCGCCCGCGCCCGCGCGCTTGACCCCGAGGACCACGCCGAGCACCCCGGCCGCGGCCATCAGCGCGCCCAGCACGTCCCACGGACCGTCGTCGCCGCCGCGCGACTCGGGCAGCAGCAGGCGGCCGACCGGCAGGACCAGCGCCATCAGCGGAACGTTGATCAGGAAGACCGAGCCCCACCAGAAGTGCTCGACGAGGAAGCCGCCGACGACCGGTCCGGTGGCGGCGCCCACGGCGGCGACGGCGGTCCAGATGCCGATCGCCACGGCCCGCTCGCGCCGGTCGGGAAAGACCTGCCGGAGGATCGACAGCGTCGCGGGCATGATCATCGCGCCGCCGACGCCGAGCAGGGCCCGCGCCGCGACGAGCACCCCGGGGCTGTCGGCCATGGCGGCGACCGCGGAGGCCACCCCGAAGAGCGCGTAGCCGAGCAGCAGGATGCGGCGCCGGCCGACCCGGTCCCCGAGGGTGCCGAAGAGGACCAGCAGCGAGGCGCAGACCAGCGGATAGGCGTCGACTATCCAGAGCAGGGCGACGGCGCCGGGGCGCAGGTCCTCGGTGACGGCGGGGACGGCGACGTGGAGCACGGTCGAGTCGAGCGCCACCAGCAGGAGGCTGAGGCAGAGAACGACGAGGACGACCCATCGATTGGCACCGTCGGCGGCTGGGCGCAGCCGGAATCGGGCTGTGGTCGTCCCGGACATGCATGTACCTCCAAAGGTCCCTCGCGCTCGGCGGGCCAACCGGGGTGACAGGGGTTCGCTGTCCCTCATGGCCCGGCATCGACGGGCGAGTGATCCGTCAGCGTACGCGAGTTCGGCACCCTCACGCGTGGCCCACTTCATACCCCGTCGGACCTCGCGGTGTGGCGTGCACCACGCCACGCCGCCGCCCGGACCTGCGCGGACTCGCCCCGCGCCCGGCACAGGACGGTACCCAAGGCCCGCCGGGAGTCGTCCGGCGGGGCCCGTGCCGGGCGCGGCCGGTGACCGCACCGGCACCGTCCGTTCCGCCCTTCTCCCGCCCGGAGAAATTCATACCGGCGCCTCCTGTGCTTTTCTGTCCGCAGCCAAACACCCTTCCGAAATGCGTGCGAAATCAATGGCGCGGAGAGTCGCCGGAACGCTTCCGTCGATCAGGAATTAAGGCCCGTCCGAGACATAGCCCACATCACATCGTCATCACGAAGGGACCGGATCGCCCTGGTCGCTCACTAACTCGCTGTAACGTCGATTGGGTGCGTACCGACATCTTCGCCCGGCTGGACCGGGAGCCGGAGCCGCCGAAGATAGAGCCACCGCGGATGAGCCGTCACCGCATCGCCCTCTTCGGCGGGACGTTGGCGTTCTATGCCGCCATCGTCGTCGCCGTCCTGGTCTCTTCCTGGCTGGTGGCCCTGGACTGGAAGGTCATGCTCTTCCGGCCGTATCAGCAGTGGCCGGAGATCCACGCCTTCCTCGACTACTACATCGTGCTCGGCCAGCGCGGCCCCACCGCCACCATGGTCGCCTGCTGGCTCGGCTGGCGCTCCTGGCGGCAGCACACGCTGCGTCCGCTGCTGACCCTGGGCGCGGCGCTGCTGCTGCTCAACGTCTCGGTCGGCGCGGTCAAGATCGGCCTGGGGCGCCTCGGCCCGCACTACGCGACCCAGATCGGCTCCGCCGAACTCTTCGCCGGCGGCGACATATTTCCCTCGGGCCACACCGCCAACGCGGTCGTGACCTGGGGAATCCTCGCCTATCTGGCCACCACCCCACGCGCCCGGCGCTACCTGTCGGCCCTGTCGGCCATCGTCTCGCTCGGCGTCGGCCTCACCACCGTCTACCTCGGTACGCACTGGCTCAGCGACGTCCTGCTGGGCTGGGCGGCGGGGCTGCTGATCATGCTGGGCCTGCCCTGGGTCGAGCCGATGATCACCCGGGCCGAGGCGTGGATCTTCGCCCAGCGCGAGTACCTGCGGGGACGCGGACCCGTTCCGTCCGTGCCCGTCGCGGCCGGGGGCCCCCGGACCGTGCCGATCCCGGAGGGCGGCGACGTCGTGGCACAGGGACCCGTACTGGAGCCGGCCGTCGCGACGGCGGGCGGGCCGGGCACCCGCTCGCGCTCCCATCCCGCGCACCCGTCGCATCCCTCGCCGCACCTGGTGCGTTCGGAGCGGTCCCCGGTCACGCCGACCGGCAGCCGGCGCCCGCCGCACGCCGACCGCGCACCGCGGGGGGGCGCGAGCCCGGCCCGCCCGGTGGCGGGCGGCTGAGGAACCGGCCGCGGGGCCGGTACGCACGACCGCTTCCCCACCGCACAACGAGGAAGGCCCCGACCAATGTCGGGGCCTTCCTCGTGTCTCCGGAGCCCTTCTGCCGCCCGGAGGCCGGGCGGCAGGGCGGTGGGGCGGTGGGGCTCAGCCCACCCAGCAGCGGGTGACGACGGCGTCGTCGACCTCGAAGTTGATCCGCCCGCTCCGGAACTCCATGGTGATGATCGCGCCCGGCGGCAGGGATCTGACGGTGGCCCAGCCATGGCTGCGGGCCCGTCGTTCGGCCGCGTCGGCGGCGAGGCCGACGTACGCGCCGGGCGGGTCGTCGGGCTGGGCGGAGGGGGTCGGTATGGGTGCCATGCCTCTCACCGTAGGCGGCCGGGGACCCGGACGGAAGCCGGGGAGGCGGTCGCCGCACGGCATCCCCACGTCCCTCGCCGGTCACGCTTGTGTCACAGGATCACGACACGCGCACCGTCCGTGCCGCGACGCCCGGACGCGCGTCCGGGGAGCCGACACACAGTAATCACACAAAGTCGGAAATAATCACGCGGCAGCCTCGGAAATCAAACGGAATAGCCCATTCGATTCGTTTCGAATTCCCGTACAGAATGACTTGAGTAAATGAGAATGCCGCCAGGAATTCACGCTTCCTTATGGCACCCTTATCCTTTGGTCACAATATTCGCTTCGGGGGGCGGAGGCGGCTGTCCGGCGCCCCTATAGAGGCCGGCCCTCGCCTCCCGGTGACCGGTCGACACCCCTGCGGACGGAACCGGTCACCTGCGGCGGGGCTCAGTCCAGAGCCCTGGACAGCCGGTCCCGGGCCGTTTTGATCGCCTCCTCGAACTCCGGCGGCTCGACGACCTCGAAGTCGAATCCCAGCATCAGGACGTGGACGACCAGCACGTCCATGCTCGCCGCACCGGTGCGCAGCAGGCAGCTGTCGGCGTCGATCGCCTCCAGGGTCCCGGCGAACGGCGAGGTCCTCGCGGCCGCGCGCTCGATGCCCACCTTCAGCCGGACCACCGCGTGCGTGGCGTACGCGGTGGTGGAGAGTCCCTCGGAGACGTAGGCGGCCAGGTCCTCGGCCGGTGGGTCGCGGGGGACGAACCGCGGGCCGTGCGGCGGCGTGGGCGTGATCCGGTCCGCGCGGAACGTGCGCCAGGCCGCCCGGTCCAGGTCCCAGGCGACGAGGTACCAGCGGCGCTCGGCGCACACCAGCCGGTGCGGTTCGACGGTGCGACGCGTCGCGGCACCGGCGTGGTCGCGGTACGCGAAGCGCAGCCGCTCGGCGTCCCGGCAGGCCGCGGCGAGTTCGGTCAGGACGGCCGGGTCGGCGGCGTGGGCGCCGGGGTCGCGGAACAGCGGCACGGTGAAGGCGTTCAGCGCGTTCACCCGGCGCCGGAGCCGGTTCGGCAGCACCTGTTCGAGCTTGGCCAGCGCGCGTACGGAGGTCTCGCCGATGCCCTCGACGCCGTTGCCCGCCGCCGTGCGCAGCCCGACGGCGACGGCGACGGCCTCGTCGTCGTCGAGGAGCAACGGCGGCAGCTGGGCCCCGGCACCGAGCTGGTAGCCGCCGCCGGTGCCGGGGCTGGCGTTGACCGGGTAGCCGAGGTCGCGCAGCTTGTCGACGTCGCGCCGGACGGTGCGCGGGGTGACGCCGAGCCGTTCGGCGAGATCGGCGCCGGACCAGTCGCGGTGCGCCTGGAGCAGTGAGAGCAGGCGCAGCAGTCGTGCCGAGGTCTCCAACATGGGCGAGTCTGCCAGGGCCCCGGACACCCCGGGCCCGCCCCCGGTCCGGATCCTCGAACGGCCGGGCCCGTCCGGCCCCGGCCCTCGCACGGTCCGGGGCCACGGCGGCTCCGTGCGCGGCGCGAAGGTCGCTGAGCGCGGGCGCCTTGGAGCGCGGTGGCGTCAAACACGGGCATCGGGCCCCGGACGTGCGCCGGGTCGCCCCACCGCGCGCCGGACCGCACGGCACGCGCCGGACCGCCCGGCCGCACGGCGGGGCGGTGCGCCGGCGGGCTATCGAGCGGCCGGGGACTTCGCCGGGGCCGGGTCGAGCCGTACGCAGAGGTCGTTGTCGCTCGAATAACAGGGAGTGGCCAGGGCCCCCTCCCCGACGGGGCGGGCCGGGTAGACGAAGATCTTCTTCCGGTCCCAGACGTCGTCGAGGATGCGGGAGATCCGCACCCCGCCGTCCGGTCCGCCGTCCGCGGCCCCCGGGACCAGCCAGAGCGTCCACAGCTGCTGCTCGGTGAGGGGTCCGTCGGCCAGCCGGCCGACGGGGAGCGCGCAGGTGAAGGTGCCGCCCCGCCCGGTGACCGGTGCCCGCAGCACCCGGCCCTCCGCGCCGGACAGCCGCGCCTCGACCCGGGCGTCGGCGCCGAGCTCCGTCCCGTACAGCGTGCCCCGGACGGTCATCGTGCCGTCCTCCAGGGTGATCGGCCCGGCCTCGGCGTGCGGTGCGCGCAGCCAGCAGCGCACGGCGAGCCGGCCGTCGAGCGTCGGGTACGGGATGCGGACCGCGATCTGCCCGGTGTCCGGGGCCCGGTCGACGAGCAGCCGCAGGTCCCTGATCCCGGGCCGGACGGCCACCGCCTCGGCGTCGTTCGCGTCCGGCTCCCGCAGATGGACGTCCCAGCGGCCCTCGGCGGATTCCGTGCAGCCCGGCAGCACCGCGCGCAGCCGGCCGTCGCGCAGCGGGCTCAGCGCCAGCCGCACGGTCCCGTCCGCGCCCTTGGCACCGCGCAGCCGGAGCAGGAGTTCGGGCAGTTCGCCGTCCTCGTCGCGGCGGCGGTCCAGGTCGAAGGTGATCCCGCCGTCGGGGCCCACGGTGCAGTCGGCCCGGAACGTTCGGCGGGACGTGGTGGCGGTCATGCGGAGTTCCCCCTGCGGATCACGGCGGCCGCCTTGTAGCGCAGGGCGTACGCCCCGTCGAGCACCGTGCCCCGGGCGCGGTGCAGGGTGGTGCGCATCGCGCCGTGCGAGCGTTCGCGCGGGCCCCGTGCGGCGAGTTCGGTGAAGAGCCGTTCGTGGCGTTCGGCGATCCGTGCCGGGTCGAATCGCTGCGAGGCGACCAGGGCGGCGTGCCCCGCCCGGTGCCGTGCCTCGTCGTCGTCGATCAGCCCGAGCAGCGCCCGGGTCACCGCCGCAGTGTCGCCGACCGGCACCAGCCGCCCGTCGGTGCCGTCGTCGATGATCTCGCGGGGGCCGTGCGGGCAGTCGGTGGCGACGACCGGCAGTCCGCAGCGCATCGCCTCGACGATGGTCATGCCGAAGGACTCGCGGTCCGAAGTGACCGCGGCGATCGACCCCTTGGGCCATTCGGCCTCCAGCGGGTTGACCGGGCCCATCAGGAACACGTGCTCGTGCAGGCCGAGTTCGTCGATGAGCGCGACCAGTGTCTCCCGCTCGTTCCCGGTGGCGTCACCGCCGCCGTAGATGCGCAGCCGCCAGTCCGGGCGGGCGGCCACCACGTCGGCGAAGGCCCGCACGAGCAGGTCGTACCGCTTGACCCGGTGCAGCCGGCCCGCGGCGATCACCCACTTGTGGTCGCCGTCGGCGGGGGCGACCGTCGGCGCGGGCACGCTGTTGGGGATGGCCTCGATCCGTACGCCGGGCAGCTTGAGCCCGGTCCGGTAGGCACGCGCGTCGGCCTCGGTGACGGTGGTGATCGCGTCGAGCAGGGCGTAGCGGTGCCCGATCTCGCGGCGCAGCCGGTAGCCGTGGCTGTCGAGGGTGAGGTGTTCCTGGCCGATCCGGACCGGGCCGCGCCGGGTCTGCCTGCTGATCTGCACGTTGAGCCCCGGCCTGGTCCCGACCACGACGTCCGCGTCCAGGGAGCGCAGATGTTCCGCCACCCGTGCGTCGGTCAGCCTGCTGTACTGCCGGTGCCTGCTGTCGCCGCGCGGGAACACCGTGGCGGGGCGGGCGTGCTCGGGCGCGTCGCCGTCGTATGTCGGGCTCTTCTTCCGCAGGTCCACGAGGTGGCTCATGCGCACGCCCGGGGGTGCGCCCAGGACGGGGTCGTCCCGGTGCCGGAAGACCGACACGATCTCGACGTCGTGGTGCCCGGCCAGCTCCTCCGCGAGGTTGAACGTCGTTCGGATCGTGCCCCCGACTCCGTAGGCGTTGTGGAGCAGGAAAGAAATGTGCATGGAACGCCGTGTCTCCCGGGTCAACTGGCCAGTGGGCGGGGTGCACTTGCCATGACGGTACAAAGCTCCCGGAGGTTCACTCCGGAAGGAAACGATTTTCGGCCGCTCGCCGGCTCATCCGTTTTCCTGCTTTGTCGACGTATCGGCGTGCAGGGCTGTCGTCGAGTCGACCACATCGCCGTACACCCCACCAGGAGGAATCGGCGGCATGTGCCCCGACGGACACCGGGATTCACCCTCTGTGGCGGATGGTTCGATTACGTTCCCTTTCTCGCGTGACCCCGGCCGCGGATCTCCCGTTGTCATCTTCATGAGCCGGGAACCGCCCGGCGCACGCACCGAGTTCGAGGAGCCACCCGTGCCGCGCATGCTCGACGTCAGCGAGGACGTACGCGCCGAGATCGGCGATGCCGAAGCCGACCGGCTGCTCGTCGGCGACAACACTCCCGGCAGTTACGACTGCACCTCCTGCCGCACCCCGGGGAACTCCGAACAGGAACGCACCAGCACGGTGCTGTTCGTCGGCGACGAGACCGCGGTGCTCGCCTTCGCCCACGCCACCTGCATCCCCTCCCAGGTCGTCCAGGTCGCCGAGGAGCAGCTGCAGGGGGCCGTGCGCAGCATCACCGGAAACGAGGCCGGGGCCGGGCCGTCGCAGGACCTTCCCCCCGAGCAGGCCGTGCTCGGGATCACCAGCGGTCTCGTCCTGATCGACGACGAGCTCCACCCGGCCCTCGTCGTCGAGCCGACCGGCGCGATCGCCCGGCCGGGCACGGACGGCAGCCGGGGGGACGAGTTCCTCCAGCTGCTGCTGGAACAGGGCTTCCACCGGGCCCCCCGGATGGACCAGGTGCCCGCCGTCCTGCACGGCTGGTCGATCCTGCTCGCCATGGGCAAGCTGCACGCCGTGCTCCAGCCGGGCCCCGACGGCGGCGCCCCGGTCGCCTGGTGGCAGGCGCACGCCCCGCTCCAGGTCACCGAGGGCTGGCGGACCGCGGCCAACAAGTCGCAGACCGTCCTCGTCTTCGCCGCCCCGGCGGGGGCGATCGGCCAGCAGCCCCGCGAGGACCTGCTGCGCGACGCGCTGGACAGGGCCGCGGCCGACGGGCTCCTGGTCGCCGCCGCGATGCCGCTGGCCGGGACCTGATCGTGGCCGACCGGTCCTCGCGCCCGCGGCGAACCGCTATTTCTCCGTCGCGCCCGCATCCGACGGACACCGGGGTCGTTGGCCCGTACGTGCACTCATACGACTCCTCACACCAGCGCCCGAGCCCGATCCCTGCCATGCGCCCCACGCAGGACCCCTCGGGTGGCCAGTCCCACACCCCGATCTACGACGCGCTGTACTCCGAGTACCGCCGTTCGTTCCGGGCGCTGCCGGGTGACCGGAGCGGTGAGGAGAATCTCGGCTTCATGTCCTTCGGCAGCGGGCTCTTCGGCAGCCGTCTTCCGGCGGCCCCCCGCCCGGGCTTCTCCACCGGGCTGTCCGCGACCGGCGGGGCCGGCGGGGCCACCGGCACCCGTGGCGGCACCGGTTCCTGGCAGCGGGTGGGCCGGCATTCCGGGCGCACCCAGCCGGCCGCGCTGCCGCCCGGTTCACGCGGGGCCTGACGCGGCACGAAGCCCCGGCCGGTCCCGGGTCCGGGACCGGCCGGGGCTTCGTGCTGCGCCCGTGTCGGCTACTTGTTGCGGCCGCGCTTCTCGCGGACCCGCACCGAGATGTGGATCGGGGTGCCCTCGAAGCCGAATTCCTCGCGCAGCCGGCGCTCGACGAACCGGCGGTAGCCGTGCTCCAGGAAGCCCGAGGCGAACAGCACGAAGCGCGGCGGCTTGGTGCCCGCCTGGGTGCCGAACAGGATGCGGGGCTGCTTGCCGCCGCGGATGGGGTGCGGGTGGGCGGCGACGACCTCGCCGAGGAAGGCGTTCAGCCGGCCGGTGGGGACGCGGGTCTCCCAGCCGGCGAGGGCCGTCTCGATCGCCGGGACCAGCTTCTCCATGTGGCGGCCGGTGGCGGCCGAGACGTTGACCCGCGGGGCCCAGGAGACCTGCGCGAGCTCCGTCTCGATCTCGCGCTCCAGGTAGTAGCGGCGCTCCTCGTCGAGGGTGTCCCACTTGTTGTACGCGATCACCATGGCGCGCCCGGCCTCCACGGCCATGGTGATGATGCGCTGGTCCTGGACGCTGATGGACTCGCCGGCGTCGATCAGGACGACGGCGACCTCGGCCTTCTCCACGGCGGCGGCGGTGCGCAGGGAGGCGTAGTAGTCCGCGCCCTCCTGGAGGTGGACGCGGCGGCGGATGCCGGCCGTGTCGATGAACTTCCAGGTGATGCCGCCGAGCTCGATCAGCTCGTCGACCGGGTCACGGGTGGTGCCTGCCAGCTCGTTGACGACGACGCGGTCCTCGTTCGCCACCTTGTTCAGCAGCGAGGACTTGCCGACGTTCGGGCGGCCGATGAGCGCGATCCGGCGCGGTCCGCCGACCGGGGTGCCGAAGCGCTGCGCCGGGGCCTCGGGAAGCGCTTCGAGCACGGCGTCGAGCAGGTCGCCGGTGCCGCGGCCGTGCAGCGAGGAGACCGGGTGCGGCTCGCCGAGGCCCAGCGACCAGAGCATGGCGGCGTCCGCCTCGCCGCTCTGCCCGTCGACCTTGTTGGCGCACAGCACGACGGGCTTGCCCGCCCGGCGCAGCAGCTTGACGACGGCCTCGTCGGTGTCGGTCGCGCCGACCGTCGAGTCGACCACGAAGACGACCGCGTCGGCGGCCTCGATGGCGTACTCGGCCTGGGCGGCGACGGAGGCGTCGATGCCCAGCACGTCCTGCTCCCAGCCGCCGGTGTCGACGACCTTGAAGCGGCGGCCCGCCCACTCGGCCTCGTAGGTGACGCGGTCGCGGGTGACGCCCGGCTTGTCCTCGACGACCGCCTCGCGGCGGCCGATGATCCTGTTCACCAATGTCGACTTGCCGACGTTGGGGCGGCCGACGACGGCGAGCACGGGCAGCGGTCCGTGACCGGCCTCGCCGATCGCGCCCTCGACGTCCTCGAGGTCGAAGCCCTCCTCCGCGGCGAGCTCCATGAACTCCGCGTACTCGGCGTCGCCAAGCGCTCCGTGCTCATGGTCCGAGCCGTCGGAGTGAATCTGGTCGTTCATGAAGTCCGTTCCTCTTTGCATCATCGATGGGCCGCGACTGCGCGACCCACTACTCAAGTCTTACCTAGCGCCCGGTGAAACGCCTGGCCCCGTCCAGATGGGCGGTCAGCCGGGCCTGGATCCGTACCGTCGCCTCGTCCAGCGCCCTGCGCGTACGCCGGCCGCTCCCGTCGCCCGCCTCGAACGCCTCGCCGAAGACGACGTCGACCCGGCTGCGCAGGGGCGGCAGTGCCGATATCAACCGTCCGCGGCGCTCGGTGCTTCCCAGGACGGCCACGGGCACGATCGGCGCCCCGCTGCGCACCGCGAAGTACGCGAGCCCGGCGCGCAGGGAGGCGAAGTCGCCCTCGCCCCTGGTGCCCTCGGGGAAGATCCCGAGCACCCCGCCCTCCTCCAGCACACCCAGGGCCCGGGTGATGGCGGTGCGGTCGGCGGTCGTGCGGTCCACCTTCAGCTGCCCGATCCCGTGGAGGAACGGGTCGAGCGGACCGACGAACGCCTCCTTCTTGATCAGGAAGTGGACGGGCCGGGGCGCGGTGCCCATCAGCATCGGACCGTCGATGTTGTGGGAGTGGTTCACCGCGAGTATGACGGGTCCGGAGGCCGGCACCCGCCACGCCCCGAGGACGCGGGGCTTCCACAGCCCGTACATCAGCCCGATGCCGATCCCGCGTCCGACCGCCGCGCCGCGCGGCGAGGGCGAGCCCGTAGTGGCTCGGGTCACTTCGCGGCCCGCTTCTCCTCGACGAGGGTGACGACACACTCGACGACCTGCTGAAGGGTCAGCTCGGTGGTGTCCACCTCGACCGCGTCGTCCGCCTTGGCGAGCGGGGAGGTCTTGCGGCCGGAGTCGGCCGCGTCCCGCTTGATCAGCGCCTCCTTGGTGGCGGCGAGGTCGGAGCCCTTGATCTCCCCGCTGCGCCGGGCGGCGCGCGCCTCGGGCGAGGCGGTGAGGAAGATCTTCAGGTCGGCGTCGGGCAGGACGGTGGTACCGATGTCCCGGCCCTCGACCACTATGCCCCGGTCGGCCGCGGCGGCGATGGTGCGCTGGAGCTCGGTGATCCGGGTGCGCACCTCGGGGACCGCGCTGACGGCGCTGACCCTGGAGGTGACCTCCTGGGTGCGGATCGGGCCGGAGGCGTCCTCGCCGTCGACGGTGATCGTCGGGGCGGCCGGGTCGGTGCCGGAGACGATGACCGGCTTGACGGCGGCGGTCGCCACCTCCTTCGCGTCCTGCACGTCGATGCCGTTGTTCAGCATCCACCAGGTGATCGCCCGGTACTGGGCTCCGGTGTCCAGGTAGCTCAGGCCGAGCTGGGCCGCGACGGCCTTGGACGTGCTCGACTTGCCGGTGCCGGAGGGCCCGTCGATGGCGACGATCACTGCGGCCGGGGCCGTACGGGTTTCCACGGTGGTGGACACCTTCCTGGTACACGGGGGTGGGCGGGAGGACGGGGGCGCGCGTGAATCCGCCCCGCACAAGGTTACCGAGTGTCGGGGCGGAGCCCTGCACCCCTGTGGACAACGCCCTCCGCCCCCGTCCGCCCCGGGCCTACTGCCGTATCGACCAGCCCCGCTCACGCAGTGCCGTGCTCAGTGCGGGGGCCGCGCTCGGCTCGACCATCAGCTGGACCAGACCCGCCTGCTGCCCGGTGGCGTGCTCGATGCGGACGTCCTCGACGTTGACCCCGGCCCGTTCCGCGTCGGAGAAGATCCGGGCCAGCTCGCCCGGCCGGTCGCTGATCAGCACGGACACGATCTCGTACGCGGCGGGTGCGGTGCCGTGCTTGCCCGGCACCCTGACCCGGCCCGCGTTGCCGCGGCGCAGGACGTCCTCGATGCCCTCGGCGCCCTGCCGGCGCTTGTCGCCGTCACCGGATTCGAGGCCGCGCAGCGCCCGTACCGTCTCGTCCAGGTCGGCGGCGACCCCGGCCAGCACGTCGGCGACCGGGCCGGGGTTGGCGGAGAGGATCTCCACCCACATCCGGGGGTCGGAGGCGGCGATCCGGGTGACGTCCCTGATGCCCTGGCCGCAGAGGCGCACGGCGGACTCCTCGGCCTCCTCCAGCCGGGCGGCGACCATCGACGAGATCAGCTGCGGGGTGTGCGAGACCAGGGCGACGGCGCGGTCGTGGGCGTCGGCGTCCATCACGACCGGTACGGCCCGGCAGAGGGCGACCAGTTCCAGGGCGAGGTTGAGGACCTCGGTGTCGGTGTCCCGGGTCGGGGTGAGGACCCAGGGGCGGCCCTCGAACAGGTCCGCGGTGGCGGCGAGGGGGCCGGACCGCTCCTTGCCCGCCATGGGGTGGGTGCCGATGTAGGGCGTGAGGTCGAGGCCGAGGGCCTCCAGCTCGCGGCGCGGCCCGCCCTTGACGCTGGCCACGTCGAGGTAGCCGCGCGCGACGCCGTCCCGCATGGCGGCGGCCAGGACCGGGGCCACGTGGGCGGGCGGCACGGCGACGATCGCCAGGTCGACGCGGCCCTCGGGGGCCTCGTCCGTACCCGCGCCGAGCGCGGCCGCGGTGCGGGCCGATCCGGGGTCGTGGTCGGTCAGGTGGACCTGGATCCCGCGCCCGGCGAGGGCGAGCGCTGCGGAGGTGCCGACCAGGCCCGTTCCGATGACGAGGGCGGTTCTCACTGGGCGATGTCCTTGCGGAGTGCGGCGGTGGCGCCGAGGTACACGTGCGCGATCTCGGACTTGGAAAGGTACGTCTCCACGTGTGCCAGGACGCGCACCACCCGGGGCATGGCCCCCGTGATGTCCAGTTCCTGGGCGCAGATCAGCGGGACGTCGACGATACCCAGCCCGCGGGCGGCGGCGGCCGGGAAATCGCTGTGCAGGTCGGGGGTGGCGGTGAACCAGATGCTGATGAGGTCGTCCGCGAGGAATCCGTTGCGTTCGAGGACGGCGGTGAGCAGGGCCCCGACCCGCTCCTCCATGTGCCCGGCCTCGTCCCGTTCCAGTTGGACGGCTCCGCGGACCGCTCGTACCGCCACGTCGTGCTCCTCGGTTCCCTCGTGCGTCTCGCGCCTGCTGTCCGCCTGCGTGATCCCTGCCCGGTCAGCCTAGAGGGGCGGCGGGGCCCGCGGCCCCGGGTGCTCTGTCAGTGAGACGGGCCGCGTCCCGCCGCCCCTCGTGGGCGGGGCCGTTTCAGAGCCGCTGCTCGCGGACCAGGTCCTCGATGGAGCGGCCTTCGGGCACCTCCCCCGACGGGGTCAATCTGTCGACGGCCGTCGGCAGCGACCGGGCGATCTCGTCGGCCGCCCGCTCCGTGGAGACCCCGGTCTCCCGGGCGACCTGCCGCAGGGTCTCGTCCGGCAGCGCCTCGGCGATCTGGGCGCCGCTGACCGGCTGGTTCGCGCCGGTGCCGACCCAGGACCGCGCCTGGTCGACCAGGCCGGACCGGGTGAGCACGTCGATCAGCCCTTCGAGCGCGCTGCCGCCGCCCCGGCCGCTCCCACCGCCCTGGCCGCCGCCGAGCGCGCCCAGCAGTGCGCCCAGGATGTGCCCCGCGCCGCCGGAGCCGCCGCCCTGTCCGCCACCGCCCTGGCCACTGCCGCCGCCCAGCAGTCCGCCCAGCAGGCTGCCGAGGTCGTTTCCCGCCATGGTTCCGCCCTTCCGAAGGGGATGATTTATCGACAATGTCGATCAGAACCGGGGCTCCTGCCACTCGGGCGGCACGGCTCCCGGCCCCGTGCGCACCGGGAAACTCCCGGCACGGCGCGCCTCCTCCCCCGTACCCTCACCCGCATGATCACCCCTGATCCCGAGGCCCTCGTACGCGACCACACGGTCTACTCCTGTGTGATGGGCTCACGCGCCTTCGGGCTCGCCACGGAGGGGAGCGACACCGACCTGCGCGGCGTCTTCCTCGCACCGACCCCGCTGTTCTGGCGGTTCGACAAGCCGCCGACCCATGTCGAGGGGCCGGCCCCGGAGCAGTTCTCCTGGGAGCTGGAGCGCTTCTGCGAACTGGCCCTGCGCGCCAACCCCAACGTGCTGGAGTGCCTGCACTCGCCGCTGGTGGAGCACGTCGACGCCGTGGGCCGCGAACTCCTCTCGCTGCGCGGCGCGTTCCTCTCCCGGCTGGTCCATCAGACCTTCGTGCGCTACGCGGTGGGCCAGCGCCGGAAGCTGGAGGCGGACGTCCGGCAGCGCGGGGCCCCGCGCTGGAAGCACGCCATGCACCTGCTGCGGCTGCTGGCGAGCGTCCGGGACCTGCTGCGCACGGGCGAGCTCACGATCGAGGTGGGGGCGGCCCGGGAGGAACTGCTGGCGGTGAAGCGGGGCGAGGTCTCCTGGGCGGAGGTGGAACGCCGCATGAACCGCCTGGTCGAGGAGAACGACGGGGCGGTGGCCGGCTCGCCCCTGCCGCCCGGACCGGACCGGGCCCGGGTGGAGGACTTCCTGGTCCGTACCCGCCGGGCCTCCGCGTCCTGGCCCGGCGGGAACACGGCATGAGACCCGGCGGAAACACACGCTGAAGCTCGGCGGGAACACGTGCCGAGGCCCGGCGGGAGAAGCGCGCCGCAGGGCCCGACGGGCCCTGCGGCTACGACGCCCGCCCCACCGGCCGGGCGCGCACCACGAGGTCGTGCAGTGCGTCGAACCCGTCGGCCGCGTCGGGGAGCCGTGACGTCGCCTGCGCCTCGTCGAGCACCGTGTGCAGCGCCTCGACCTCCCGGGACACCGCCGCACCGTCCACGCCCTCCGCTCCCCCGTGCTCGGCCTCGGCCTTGGCCGCGATCAGATCGGGCAGCCGGGCCGGGGCGGACACCTCCCCGAGGAGCGTCGGCAGGTGTGCCAGCACCTCGCCGCTGCGCATCAGGTGGATGCCGGTGAGCAGCGCCCGGAAGGTGTACAGCAGCGGTTTCAGCTCGCCGGTCCTCTCGAAGAGCCGCCACTGGGTGTTGGCGAATCCCCGGTAGTGGTGGGCGTGGTTGCGGGTGAGCACCCGGGGGGCCAGGGCCACCAGCTCCGCGTGCGGGCCGCTCGTGTGCACGACGAGCGGCGAGAGCAGCTGCTCCAGCACGTAACCGTTGGGCTTCAGCATCAGCTGGACGAACTTCCGCAGGTCATGGGTGACGAGGTCCATCTCGACGCCGTCCCGGTCCCACATCCGCGAGCGGGTCTCCTCGGGCCGGCGCAGCCCGAGGAGGTCCTCCGCGGGCAGGAGATGGACCCCCCGAAGGTCCACATCCGAGTCCCGGGACGGGAATCCGTAGAGGTGCGCCCCGGAGACCGTGGCGAACAGCAGCGGGTGGCGCTCCCCGGCGAGGACCGGGCCGAGGTCCATGACCGGCAGTCCGGCCTCCTGGAGGGGCGTCGTTTCCGTACTCATGGCTCAAGAATCCCAGAGCGCCCCCAGCGCCAGCAGGTCGCTCCGGTACTCGATCCGCTCCGACCACTCCTTGGGCCAGGCCGCCGCCCCCAGGTGCGCCCCGGCGAACGCCCCGGTCAGGCAGGCCAGGGAGTCCGAGTCGCCCCGGGTGCAGGCGGCGCGGCGCAGTGCGGTGACGGGGTCCTCGGGGAAGAGGAGGAAGCAGTGCAGGGCGGTGGCGAGGGCCTCCTCCGCGATCCAGCCGTCGCCGGTCCGCTCGCAGGGGTCGGTCTCCGGGGAGGGGTCGCGCAGGGCGTCCTGGGCCCGGGCCAGGGCGGCGAGGCACTCCTCCCAGCCACGCCGGATGTACAGCTCGGGCGAGGCGTCGCCCGCGTACCGCCAGAGGTCGCCGAGCCAGCGCGTGAGGTAGCGGCCGCTGTTCTCGTACGCGTAGCTGCGCAGCTGCCCGATCAGTCCCGTCGGCTCGGCTCCCCGGGCCAGCAGGTACACCGCGCGGGCCGTCAGGTCGGACGCGGCGAGCGCGGTCGGGTGGCCGTGGGTGAGGGCGGCCTGCAACTGGGCGGCGCCGGAGCGCTGTTCGTCGCTCAGTCCGGGAGCGAGTCCGATCGGCGCGACCCGCATGTTGGCGCCGCAGCCCTTGGAGCCGGTCTGGCTGGCCTCCTGCCAGGGCCGGTCGCTGTCGAGCAGCCGGCAGGCGGTCATGCAGGTGCGGCCGGGGGCGCGGTTGTTGTCGGGCGAGTGGTACCAGTCGACGAACTCCTCGCGCACCGGGCGGGCCAGCCGCAGCGGGGTGAGCAGCCCGCGGTCCATGGCGGTGCGCAGGCCCCGCCCCAGGGCCAGGGTCATCTGGGTGTCGTCGGTGACGAACGCGGGCTTCGGCAGCTGCATCCGGCGCCACGGCCCGCACTTGGCGAGGATCGAGGGCACGTTGTTGAACTCGGTCGGGAAGCCCAGGGCGTCGCCGAGCGCGAGCCCGGTCAGCGCGCCGGTGGCGGCCTGCTTGGTGATGGTCCTGGTCACGATCATGTGCTTCTTCCTTCCGGTCTCAGGAGTGGAGGGTGCAGGGCGGTGGCGGCCCCCGCCCGGTAGAGCGCGGCCGGTTTTCCCCGTCCGCCGGTGCGGCGTGGCGGCCCCTCCACGACCTGGACGAAGCCGGGCGTGGTGAGGACCTTGCGCCGGAAGTTGGGCCGGTCCAGTTCGACGCCCCAGACCGTCTCGTACACCTGCTGGAGTTCCCCCAGGGTGAATTCGGGCGGGCAGAAGGCGGTGGCGAGGCAGGTGTACTCCAGCTTGGCGCCGATCCGGTCGTGGGCGTCGGCGAGGATGCGGTCGTGGTCGAAGGCGAGCGGGCCCGGGGCGCGGGGCGGGGTGCCCGCCCGGCCGGGGGTGTCCGTCTCCTTCTCCGGCATCCCGGCGTCCCACCACCGGGCGCCCGCCGCGTCGCCCCCGCCGCGCGGTTCGGGCAGGTCGGGCACGAGCGCGGCGTACGCGACGGAGACGACCCGCATCCGGGGGTCGCGGTCCGGGTCGCTGTAGGTGCGCAGTTGTTCCAGGTGGAGGGCGCCGACGGTGGCCTCCGTCAGTCCGGTCTCCTCGGCGAGTTCCCGGCGGGCGGCGTCCTCGGCGCACTCGCGGGGCAGTACGAAGCCGCCGGGCAGCGCCCAGTGGCCCTTGTACGGCTCCTCGCCGCGTTCGACGAGCAGGACGTGCAGCCGGCCGGCGCGGACCGTGAAGACGGCGAGGTCCACGGTGACCGCGAAGGGTTCGAAGGCGTGCGGGTCGTAGCCCGCGGGGATGCCGGTGCTCATCGGTTCTCCGGCAGGGGGGCGGCGAAGTCCCAGCCGTCGGCGAGCAGCCGGTCGACGGCGGCGACCGCGGTCTCCAGGCGTTTCTCGTGGGGTCCGGTGAGTTCGACGAACCGGCGCCCGGTGCGGGTGAGTTCGGCCCGGAAGCGGTCGGTCATCCAGGGGCGCAGCTCCTCGCCGTCGCGCAGTCCGTCGTCCTCGAAGGCGACGCCCTCGTGGTCGGTGAGCAGCCACAGGTGGTGGGCGACGCGGTCGGCGGTCTCCTCGACGAGCGGGTTGCGTCCGCCGATGTACCGCTCGTGCCAGACGGTGGTGGCGAAGGAGTCGGTGTCGCAGAGGAGCACCGGCGATCCGATGCGGGCGGCCTTCTCCTCCGCGGCGTTCTGGGCCTCGGCGATCAGCGGGAAGTCCTCCGTGCGGAAGACGACGTCCTCCCACTGGGCGCCGGGCCGGCGGGCGCGCAGCTCGGCCAGTTTCCGTTCGCTGAACTCCCGGCCGTACTCGGGGACGCAGCCGGTCCGGGCCCAGATGCCGCCGCGCCGACGGTAGTGGTCGGCCAGGGCCAGGGCCATCGTCGTGGTGCCGGTGGATTCCGCGCCGAGGACGACGACCCGGCGGGCGAGCGCGGCCCGTACCGGCGGCTCCAGGAAGTCCCAGCAGCCGACCGGGTCCTTGCGGACGGCCGTCCCGGAGACGGGGAAGACGGTGCGCTCGGGGTCGACGCAGACGGACTCGGCGCCGAACCTGCGGGCGAGTTCGTCCCCGTACGGCTCCGAGGTGAAGACGGCGTCCACCGGCTCGGGCACGGCCGAGGTGAAGACGGCCATGTGCGCGTCCCAGATCGCCGGGTCGTGGAGGTCCATGGGGATGTCGTCGACGGCGCCGACGACCCGCGCCTCCGGGTGGACCTCCCGCATCCAGGCGACCCGGTCGGCGAGCGGCACGGACTCGACGGAGGCGGCGCAGACCAGGACGGTCAGCCGTTCGCAGCGGTCCTGCGCGGTGCGGACGAGGTGGTGGTGGCCGGCGTGCGGCGGATAGAACTTGCCGAGGACCAGCCCGTGCCCGAAGCGCTTCATGCCGTCGCTCCCGTCAGCTCCCGCCGCTGCCCGGCGAGATCGCGCCGCCAGTTGCGCAGCCCGATCAGGCAGAGCGTCATGAACCCGATGTACAGCAGCGAGGTCAGGTAGAGCTCCTTGTACGCGTACAGCGGGACGTACACCACGTCGGCGGCGATCCAGAGCCACCACGACTCGACGAGCTTGCGGCACTGCCCGTACGTCGCCGTCAGGGACAGCGCGGTCGTCAGGGCGTCCCAGAAGGGCACGGTCGAGTCGGTGGCGCGGTCGAGCAGGGCGGTGAGGGCGAGGGCCCCCACCGCCCCGGCCACGAGCAGCCAGATCCATTCGGTGCGCGTGGTCCGCCTCACCGGCAGGTCCGGTGTTCCTGGTCCACCCCCGTGGGTCCAGGTCCACCAGCCGTAGCAGGCGAGGACGATGAAGACGATCTGCAGGCCGGCGTCGGCGTACAGACCGGACTGCGTGAACAGCAGGAGGAAGAAGAGGTTGTTGGCGATGCCGATCGGCCAGTTGGCGAGGTGCTGGCGGGCCACGAGCCAGACGCACAGCGCACCGCTGCCGAAGCCGAGCACCTCGGTCCAGCTGACCGGGGTGTCCAGAACCGTCACCAGGGGTTGCTGCAGGGGATCGAGGAAATCCGCGAGACTCACGCCCGCCTCCTTAATAGTCACTCTGACTATAAAGGGGGAACGGGCACGGCAAAAGGCCCGCGGCCGGTTCCCGTTCGAAACGTCGGGGGAAACCGGCCGCGGGCCGCGGTGCGGGGGCCGCTACAGGCCGACCTCGCGCATCAGCATGCCCACCTCGGTGTTGGTGAGGCGGCGCAGCCAGCCGGACTTCTGGTCGCCCAGCGGGATCGGTCCGAAGGAGGTGCGCACGAGCCGCTCGACCGGGAAACCGGCCTCGGCCAGCATCCGGCGGACGATGTGCTTGCGCCCCTCGTGGAGGGTGACCTCGACCAGGTAGTTCTTGCCGGTGTTCTCGACGACCCGGAAGTGGTCGGCGCGGGCGTACCCGTCCTCCAGCTGGATGCCGTCCTTGAGCCGCTTGCCTAGGTCGCGCGGGAGCGGTCCCTGGATGGCGGCCAGGTAGGTCTTCTTCACCCCGTACTTGGGGTGGGTCAGACGGTGGGCCAGCTCGCCGTGGTTGGTGAGCAGGATGATGCCCTCGGTCTCGGTGTCCAGCCGGCCGACGTGGAAGAGCCGCGTCTCACGGTTGGTGACGTAGTCGCCGAGGCACTGGCGGCCGTCCGGGTCCTCCATGGAGGAGACGACGCCGGCGGGCTTGTTCAGCGCGAAGAAGAGGTAGGACTGGGCGGCCACGGTCAGGCCGTCCACCTTGATCTCGTCCTTGTGCACGTCCACGCGCATGCCCTGCTCGACGACGATCTCGCCGTTCACCTCGACACGGGCCTGCTCGATCAGCTCCTCGCACGCGCGGCGCGAGCCCATTCCGGCCCGGGCGAGGACCTTCTGCAGCCGCTCGCCCTCCTGCTCGGCGCCGGGGTGGGTCTTGGGGAGCTTGATGTCGGGCTTGTTCGCGTACCGGTCCCGGTTGCGCTGCTCGATCTTGGCGTCGAGCTCCCGGGGACGGGACGGGGCGCCGCGGCGGCGCTGGTCACCGCTCCGGCCGCCGCCCTGTGCGGCCTTCGGGCCGCCCTTGGCCCCGCCGCGGGCCGCGGTGCCGCGGCCCTTGCGGGGACCGTCGCCGCTCTTCTCGCCGGTGGCGCCCACGTCGTAGCGGCGCTCCTCGGGCCTGGGCCGGCGGGGACGCTGCTCCTGGTTGCCGTCACGGCCGTCACGGCCGGCGCCGGCACCCCGGGGATTCCGGTTGCCGCCGCTCCTGCCGCTGCCGCTTCCGCTGTTCCTGCCACTGCTTCGCATCAAAAGTCCGTCTTGTCGTCTGCGTGAGTATCCGGGGTGTCCGGTGCGTCCGGATCGAACGACGGCACACCCTCTGGCGTCTCGGCCTCGATCGCGTCCGCCTCGGGGAGGAAGGGCGCGAGCTCCGGGAGCTCATCCAGGCCACGCAGGCCCATCCGCTCCAGAAAGTAGTTCGTCGTCCTGTACAGGATCGCACCTGTTTCGGGTTCCGTGCCCGCCTCCTCCACGAGGCCCCTCTGCAGGAGGGTCCGCATGACCCCGTCACAGTTCACTCCGCGCACCGCCGAGACCCTCGACCGGCTGACCGGCTGACGGTACGCGACCACGGCGAGGGTCTCCAGCGCCGCCTGGGTGAGGCGGGCCTGCTGGCCGTCCAGGACGAAGCCCTCGACCGCCTCCGCGTACTCGGGACGGGTGTAGAAGCGCCACCCGCCCGCCACCAGCCGTAGGTCGAAGCCCCGGCGCTGCACGGTGTACTCGTCGGACAGCTCGCGCAGCGCGTCGGCGACCGCCCGGCGGGGCCGCTCCAGCACCTTGGCGAGGTGCTCCTCGGTCGCGGGCTCGTCGACGACCATGAGGACGGCCTCCAGCGCGGGCTTGAGGTCGAGATCCGCGACGGTGGAGCCGGTGGTGTCCTGCTGACTCATGCCTTCACTTCCTCCTGGGCGCCCTGCGCCTCGGTGTCGAACTCGTCCGTGACCACGGGTTCGTCCCCCTCTCCCCCGGCCCAGCGCACCAGGAGTTCGCCGAGCGCCTCGTCCTGGTCGAGCGCGACGGCCTTCTCCCGGTACAGCTCCAGCAGCGCGAGGAACCGGGCGACGACGGTCAGGGTGTCCGGGGCGTCCTCGGTGAGCGCCCGGAAGGTGACCTCCCCCGCCTCGCGCAGCCGCGCCACCACGATCCCGGCCTGCTCCCGCACGCTGACCAGCGGTGCGTGGATGTGGTCGACGTACACCTGCGGCTTGGGCCTGGGCTGCATCGCCTTCACCGCCAGCCGGGCGAATCCTTCCGCCCCGATACTGATCGCGACCTCGGGCAGCAGCTCGGCGTGGTGCGGTTCCAGGCCCACGGTCCGCGGGAAGCGCCGTCCCTCCGACTCCAGCCGCTCGCTGAAGATCTCCGCGATGCGTTTGTACGCGCGGTACTGGAGCAGCCGGGCGAAGAGCAGGTCGCGCGCCTCCAGCAGCGCCAGGTCCGCCTCGTCCTCCACCTCGGCGGTGGGCAGCAGCCGGGCGGCCTTCAGGTCGAGCAGGGTCGCGGCGACCACGAGGAACTCGGTGGTCTGGTCCAGGTCCCAGTCCGGCCCCATGGCCCGGATGTGCGCCATGAACTCGTCGGTGACCTTGGACAGCGCGACTTCGGTCACGTCCAGCTTGTGCTTGGAGATGAGCTGGAGCAGCAGGTCGAAGGGCCCCTCGAAGTTCGCCAGCCGAACGGTGAACCGCCCGTCCTCGGCGGCCTCGCCCTCCGCCCCGGACGCCTCGGGCGCTTCTGGTGCCTCGGCCGTCTCCAGCGCTTCTGTCGCTTCCGGGGCCCCGACCGTCTCCGGTACCTCCGGCGTCTCCGATGCCTCGGCCGTCTCCGGCACGTCCGGTGCTTCCGGGGCCGCCGGGTGTGCGGGGGCCGCCCCGTCGGCGGGGAGCGCCGGGCCGCCCGCCCGTTCCGGTACGGTCCGGCTCCCCGGGCCGCGACCCAGGGGGCGGCGAGGGGGACGGGCGGGCTCGTCGGTCGTCGGCATGAGGGTCCAGGGGCTGCGGGACACGGGTGTGGCCGTACGGAAGGGACCGGGCCGCTCGACCGGCGGCCCATCAGCAGGCTAACGCCCCGGGGGCGGTGGGGAGTGGATCGGCGAGCGGCGTCATGCGGCTTCGGATCCGAGGCGGAGAGGGACCTGCTCGACCGCGGCCCAAGGCCCGGGGAAGGAGCGTCGGCGACCGACGGCTCCGCGGGCGCGGGGCGTCGGGATCCCGCTCCCCACCGCCCCGGGACGTACCGGGTTCTGCCCGGCGGTCCCCGGCGGCTCGGCGCGCGGCGTCGGACGCGGCGCGCCGCGGGCCGGGGTCTTCGCGTACGGCCGTGCCGGGACGTTCCCGGCGGCTCGGCGGCGCGTCGTGCGCCTGCCGGGGCCACAGGCCGGTCTCCGCCCGTCAGCGGCCGCGCAGCCGCCGTACGAGGATGCTCGCGTCGCCCCGCGACTCCAGGTCCGCCAGGACCACGGCGACCGCCTCGCGGACGATCCGTCCGCGGTCGACGGCCAGTCCGTGCTCACCGCGCAGCACGAGGCGGGCGTGCTCCAGGTCCATCAGTTCCTCGGCCGAGACGTAGACGGTGATCTTCTCGTCGTGGCGCTCGCGGCCGCTGGGCCTGCGGTTCGCACCGCGGCCGCCGCGCCTGCGCTGCGGCTGGACCGCGGCCGCCGCCTCCTGCGCGGCCGGCGGGGCGGACTGCTGGGGCCTGCGCCCCGCCTGCGCGGCCGCCGCGACCCGGTCGCCCTCGCCGCCGCGGCTGCGCGACTCCCCCGCGTCGGCGTCCGCCGCGGAGTGCTCCTCGCGCGATGCGGCTGCGGTCTCCTCCGCCGTGTCCGTCCCGGTTCCGTCCGCCCCGGGGTCGCTCTCACCGGCGGGGCCCGGCACCCGGGCCTCGCCGCTCGCCTTGCGCCGCCGGTCCCCGGGGGACGAGGCCTGCAGCCCCATCCCCCCGGTGGTACGGAACAGTTCGTCGGCCCCGGGCAGACTCACTCGGCGTGACACCGGGCGAGCACCTCCCTGGCGAGCTGGCGATAGGCGGCGGCACCCACCGAGTTGGAGGCGTACGTGGTGATGGGTTCGCCGGCGACCGTGGTCTCCGGGAAACGCACGGTGCGCCCGATGACCGTGTGGTAGACGTGGTCGTCGAACGCCTCGACGACGCGCGCGAGGACCTCACGGCTGTGCACCGTGCGGGAGTCGTACATGGTGGCGAGGATGCCGTCGAGCTCCAGGTCGGGGTTGAGCCGCTCCTGGACCTTCTCGATGGTCTCGGTGAGCAACGCCACACCGCGCAGCGCGAAGAACTCGCACTCGAGCGGCACTATGACCTTGTGGGCGGCCGTCAGGGCGTTCACCGTGAGCAGGCCCAGCGAGGGCTGACAGTCGATCACGATGTAGTCGTAATCGGCCATCAGCGGCTTCAGGGCGCGCTGCAGCGTGGACTCCCGGGCGACCTCGCTCACCAGCTGCACCTCGGCGGCGGACAGGTCGATGTTGCTGGGCAGCAGGTCCATGTTGGGGACCGCGGTCTTCAGCAGGACCTCGTCGGCCGACATGCCCCGCTCCATGAGCAGGTTGTAGACCGTGAGGTCGAGCTCCATCGGGTTGACGCCGAGCCCGACCGACAGGGCTCCCTGCGGGTCGAAGTCGACGAGCAGGACCCGGCGTCCGTACTCCGCGAGCGCGGCACCCAGGTTGATGGTCGACGTGGTCTTGCCGACGCCGCCCTTCTGGTTGCACATTGCGATGATCTTCGCGGGACCGTGGTCGGTCAGCGGGCCCGGGATCGGGAAGTAGGGCAGGGGCCGACCGGTCGGGCCGATCCGCTCGCGGCGCTGGCGGGCAGCGTCGGGCGCGAGGGTGGCCGCGTATTCCGGGTCGGGCTCGTATTCGGCGTCGGGGTCGTAGAAGTGCCCCTGGGGCACCTCGTCGAAGTCGGCGAAGCGGGCGGTCTCCCGGCCACTCTCGTTGCCGGCCATGGCGTTCACGTGTAGGCCGTCCATCATCTGGGGGGCTGTCGTCATGTGCTGTTGGGTGGAGAAGGCGCGGACAGCGACGGAGCCGACAGCCTCCAGCCCGTTCGGGCTCTGGCCCCGCGCAGGCATCCCTGGTTGTACACCCCCGGGAGTAAATGTCGACTCATTCACAAGTCGTCTTACCTCCTTGGATGTGACCAGGAAACTTATCGATAGGTCAGCGTGGCACCATGCCGACGATTGGCGACTCTATGGCGTGTCACCGCTTCGCAGCAACACAATCCGCCGGACCCGGCCCGATGTGTCGGCAATCGAACACCTCCCTGTCAAGGGCATGCGGCCATCACGGCGCACTTTTAACCGGTGTACGAATCGGTTGAAGAGTTACGTTCGAGACGAGTTGAACGCGCCGCGCACGGGTCCCGACATGCGTCCGGCCGGACCTTGCTCGGCAAGGTCCGGCCGGACGCATGAAGTTGACGGGAGATGGGTCACCTTCCCGCCGCGGCCCCTCGGGCCGCCGGAAGGACGTCAGCCGAGGAGCGAGCTCAGCTCGACGTGCTCCAGGCCGTGCGCCTCGGCCACCTCGCGGTAGACGACCTTGCCGTCATGGGTGTTGAGGCCCTTGGCGAGCGCGGCGTCCCGGCGCAGCGCCTCGGCCCAGCCGCGGTTGGCGAGCTCCACGATGTACGGCAGCGTGGCGTTGGTGAGGGCGTACGTGGAGGTGTTCGGCACCGCGCCCGGCATGTTCGCGACGCAGTAGAAGACCGAGTTGTGGACCTTGAAGGTCGGCTCGGCGTGGGTCGTCGGGTGCGAGTCCTCGAAGCAGCCGCCCTGGTCGATCGCGATGTCGACAAGTACACTTCCGGGCTTCATCTTGGCGACGAGCTCGTTGGTGACCAGCTTCGGGGCCTTCGCGCCGGGGATGAGCACGGCACCGATGACGAGGTCGGCCTCGACGACCGCCTTCTCCAGCTCGAAGGCGTTGGAGACGACCGTCTGCACCTTGGTGCCGAAGATCTTGTCCGCCTCGCGGAGCTTGTTGATGTCCTTGTCGAGCAGCGTGACGTGGAAGCCGAGGCCGACGGCGATCTGGGTGGCGTTCCAGCCGGAGACGCCGCCGCCGATGACGACCGCCCTGCCGGCCGCCGTGCCCGGGACGCCGCCCGGCAGCACGCCGCGGCCGCCGACCGAGCGCATCAGGTGGTAGGCGCCGACCTGCGGGGCCAGCCGGCCCGCGACCTCGGACATCGGGGCGAGCAGCGGGAGCGCGCGGTTCGCGGTCTCGACCGTCTCGTAGGCGATGGCGGTGGTGCCCGACTCCAGCAGCGCGTCGGTGCACTCGCGGGAGGCGGCGAGGTGGAGGTAGGTGAAGAGCGTCTGGTCCTTGCGCAGGCGGTGGTACTCCTCGGCGACCGGCTCCTTGACCTTGAGCAGCAGGTCGGCGGTGGCCCAGACCTCGTCGGCGGTGGGCAGGATCTGCGCCCCCGCGGCCACGTACTCCTCGTCCGTGATGGAGGAGCCGGCCCCGGCGTTCTGCTCGACGACGACCTGGTGGCCGTGGCGGACGAGCTCGTTCACACCGGCAGGCGTGATCGCCACGCGGAACTCGTTGTTCTTGACTTCGCGGGGGATGCCGACCTTCACGTCGATCACGGTCCTTGGCTCAGAGGGTTACCCGGGCATACCCATACATACCCGGATAGACACTACGTAAATGGAGACACCGCGAACGCACGCGGCACAGCCAGTCTAATGAAGGGTTTCGTACTGTCTAGCCTTACAAAGCATTATTTTTCTGTCGCCGTACTACGGATTTCGCAGGTCGAGCCCTTCTGGTCCAGCAATCTGTCGGCCACGCCCCGGTGCAGGCCCGCAGCGGCCGGGTCGCCGAGCCGGTCGAGCGTGTCGGCCAGCCGGAGCTCCAGCGCCGCCTGCAGCCGGACGTCACCGGCCCGCCGGGCCCATTCGACGGCTTCCCGGCAGGTGTGCAGCGACTCGCGCGGCCGGCCCGCGTACTCCTGGACCCGGGCCGCCTCGCTCAGCGCCCGCGCCTGGGCGGGCACGTCACCGAGCCTGCGGTACCCGGCCGCCGCGGCCCGCCAGTTCCGCAGCGCCTCGCCGTACCGTCCGGCGTAGGTGTGGACGGCGCCGAGCCGCCCGTACAGCCGTGCCTCGTCGGTCCGCTCCCCCTGGGTGAGCCGCTGCGCCAGCGCCCGGCCGTACCAGTCGGCGGCCCGCTGGTAGTCGCCCAGCTCGGCGTAGGCGCCGCCCACGGATTCCATCGCGCGGCCGGTGGCGTACGGGTCCTTCGCCTCCCGTCCGGCGTCCAGGGCGGCCCGGTACCGGGCCAGCGCCTCCCGGGTGCGGCCGGTCCCGGCGTCGAGGTCGGCGAGGTTGAGGAGCGCCGCGGCCCGCTCGCGCGGCAGGTCGCGCCGCTCGGCGACGGCCAGCACCAGGCCGTGCAGCCCGTACAGGTCCGGGGCGGCCGCCTCGGTGCCCTGGTGCGCGGCCAGTGCCCGTACCAGGGCGGCGACCAACCGCCTGGCCAGCGTGTCGAGTTCGCCGTCCTCGACGGCCATCGCGGCCGAGGCCAGCAGCGCCGGGCGGCGGGTCCGCAGCCATTCGGCGGCCGCCTCGGGGCTGGGGAAGCGCAGCGACCGCGGCAGCCCGGCGAGCTTGCGGCGGGCCGGGGAGCCCTCCGGGTCGGTGGTCGCCCGGCAGGACTGCAGCAGCCGTACGGTCCGCTCCAGCAGCCGGGCACCGGCGAGCTGGATCTCCGCCGGGCGCTCCCGGGCCTCCAGCAGCGCCCGCAGCAGCGGGGCGAGGCAGCCGGGCAGCTCGTACTGCGGCCGGCCGGCCCCGTTGCTGCGCAGCAGTCCCAGGGCCACGAAGTCGTCGAGGGTCTGCTGGGCGGCCGAGACGGAACAGCCGGCCAGTGCGGAGGCGGTGTGGGCGTCGACGAGTCCGGCGGGGGCCAGGGCGAGCAGGCGCAGTATCCGGGCGGCGGTGGCCGGCAGGAAGTCGTGGACCAGCCGGAAGACCCGGGCCAGCGGGCGGGAGCCGGTGGGCTGGTCGGTGTCCTCCGGCAGCTCGCGCAGCTGTCCGGCGATGTCGGCGACCGATGCCATGGGCTGGGCGGCGAGCAGTCCGGCGGCCATGACCAGGGCGGCCGGCAGCCCGCCGCACTCCTCGGCCAGGCGCTCGGCGGTCCGCGGGTCGACGGTGATCCTGACCTGTCCGATGGTGCGGGCCAGCAGCTTCACGGCGGCGCCCGGGTCCAGACCGCCGATGGTGCAGGGGCGGACGTCGGGAATCCCGGTCAGCGGGCCCTCGGAGGTGGCGACGACCAGGCAGTCCGGGTTGTCGGGCAGCAGCGGGTCCACCTGCTCCGCGTCCGCCGCGTCGTCCAGGAGCAGCAGGACGCGGCGGCCGGCGAGCTCCCGGCGGAGCAGCTCGGAGAGTTCGTCGCCGTCCGCGCCGGGCGGCCCCGTCACCCCCAGCCGGCCGAGCAGTTCGCGGGCGGTGCGCTCGGTGGGGACCGGCATGCCGTCGGGGTCGGTGAGCCTGGCGCGGAGCAGTCCGTCGGGGTGGTTGCCGTCGGCGAGCAGCCCGCGGGCGAGTTCACCGGCGAGCGCGGTGCGTCCGGAGCCGGGGCGTCCGGCGATCAGCAGGACCCGGGCGCGGGCGGCCTTGCGGCCGGCCAGGGTGTCCAGGCCGGTCCGTTCGATGTCGGCCCGCAGCTGCTTCAACTCGCGTTCGCGGCCCAGGAGTCGGGGCGGGGCGGTGCCGGACGGCTCCTCGGTCCCCGCCGCCTCGGCCGGGCCGCTGGTGTCCACCGCCTGATCCGTCACGGGCCACGCTCCACTTCGCTGCACGCGTCGCCCGCCGGGGCTCCGGACAGGGCGTTCCGAGCGTAGTTCAGGCGCGTGGGCGATTTCGGTGGAGCACGGCGCGGAGGTCCCCCGATCGGATCATCATCTTTTCCGATCAAGGGACTTCGACGGCCCGTACGGCGTACCGCCGGGCCCCGGAACGCCCCGGGCCCGCGAGCGGCCCCCGGTGTCCGGGGGCCCACCGACCGCGCCCGGTCAGGCCTCGAACGGGCGGGCCGGCCACGGCGCCTCGGCCGGGCGCAGCGAGTCGATCCCGTCGCCCGCCAGCACCGCCGCGAGCGAGAGGACGCCCACGACGAGGCAGTTGTTGTGCAGCTCCCCCGCGAGCACGCCCCGCACCAGCTCCTGGAGCGGCACCCGGGCCAGCTCCATGTCCGCCTCCTCCTCGGAGACCTCGAAGCGCTCCCCGTCGGCCTCGGAGAGGTTCCGGGCCAGGAAGATCCGCACGGCCTCGTCGCAGCCGCCCGGCGTGGTGTAGACGTCGGTCA
The DNA here is from genome assembly GCF_042889165.1 of Streptomyces sp. NPDC002669. Lineage (NCBI taxonomy): Bacteria > Bacillati > Actinomycetota > Actinomycetes > Kitasatosporales > Streptomycetaceae > Streptomyces > Streptomyces sp. NPDC002669. Next base: position 145,955 of record NZ_JBIAQQ010000023.1, read on the forward strand.
GCACCCGCCAGTCCTCGGCCTTGGCGTACGCCTCCTCGTACAGCTCGCGCTGGGCGGCGTGCAGCGGGTTCTCGCCGGGGACGTCGAGCAGTCCGGCCGGGATCTCCCAGAGCTTGTGACGCACCGGGTGGCGGTACTGCCGCAGGACCAGGACCCGGCCCTCCCCGTCGAGCGCGAGCACGGCGACCGACCCCGGGTGGACCTGGTAGTCGCGGCGCACGACCGTGCCGTCCGGCATCACCACTTCATCGGTGCGGACGCTGGTCTTGTTGCCGGTGAAGGGCGTCTCGGTCGCGGTGACCTGCCACTCCTCGGGCGTGTCCTGGAAACCCATCTACGTCCTCCCACGAAAAACAGAAACCGGGGCACGGATCCTCGGTGGATCCGTACCCCGGTCAACGTTAACGCCTGTGCGGCACCGGACTACTTGCCCGAGGACGCGGCGACCTTGCGCGCGACGGCCGCCTTGACCAGGCCCGCGAAGAGCGGGTGCGGGCGGGTCGGGCGGGAGCGGAGCTCCGGGTGGGCCTGGGTGGCGACCAGGTAGGGGTGGATCTCGCGCGGGTACTCGACGTACTCGACGAGCTTGTTGTCCGGGGAGGTGCCGGAGAAGACCAGACCGGCCTTCTTCTCCAGCTCGGCCCGGTAGGCGTTGTTGACCTCGTAGCGGTGGCGGTGGCGCTCCTCCACGTACGGCTGGTCGTCGTACGCCTCGCGGACCAGCGAGCCCTCGGCGAGCTTCGCCGGGTACAGCCCGAGCCGCATGGTGCCGCCCAGGTCGCCCGCGCCCTCGACGTACGCCAGCTGCTCCTCCATCGTCGAGATGACGGGGTGCGCGGTGGCGGCGTCGAACTCGGTGGAGTTGGCGTCGGGGATCTCGGCCAGGTTGCGCGCGGCCTCGATCACGATGCACTGGAGCCCCAGGCAGAGGCCGAGCAGCGGCACCTTGTTCTCGCGGGCGTACTGGATGGCGCCGATCTTGCCGTTGACGCCGCGGTCGCCGAAGCCGCCGGGGACGCAGATCGCGTCGACGTCACCGAGCTGCTTCGCGGCGCCCGCCGGAGTCTTGCAGTCGTCCGAGGCGACCCACTTGACCTTGACCCGGGCCTTGTTGGCGAAGCCGCCGGCCCGGATGGCCTCGGTGACCGAGAGATAGGCGTCGGGCAGGTCGATGTACTTGCCGACGAGCGCCACGGTGATCTCGTGGTCGGGGTTGTGGACCCGGTCCAGCAGGTCGTCCCACGTCGTCCAGTCGACGTCGCGGAACGGCAGGTCGAGCTTGCGCACGACGTAGGCGTCCAGGCCCTCCGTGTGCAGCACCTTCGGGATGTCGTAGATCGACTTGGCGTCGATGGCGGCGACCACGGCGGCCTCGTCGACGTCGCACATCAGCGAGATCTTGCGCTTGATGGACAGCGGCACCTCGCGGTCGGCGCGCAGCACGATGGCGTCGGGCTGGATACCGATGTTGCGCAGCGCGGCGACGGAGTGCTGGGTCGGCTTGGTCTTGAGCTCGCCGGACGGGCCGATGTAGGGCAGCAGCGAGATGTGCACGACGAAGACGTTGTCCCGGCCGACCTCGTGGCGAACCTGGCGGACGGTCTCCAGGAACGGCAGCGACTCGATGTCGCCGACCGTGCCGCCGACCTCGGTGATCACGACGTCGACGTCGTCGGTGGCCATCCGGCGGATGCGGTGCTTGATCTCGTTGGTGATGTGCGGGATGACCTGCACGGTGTCACCGAGGTACTCGCCGCGCCGCTCCTTGGCGATCACCTGGGAGTAGACCTGGCCGGTGGTGACGTTGGCGGAGCCGTCGAGGTCGACGTCGAGGAAGCGCTCGTAGTGGCCGATGTCCAGGTCGGTCTCGGCACCGTCGTTGGTGACGAACACCTCACCGTGCTGGAACGGGTTCATCGTGCCCGGGTCGACGTTCAGGTACGGGTCGAGCTTCTGCATGGTGACCCGGAGGCCACGCGCCTTGAGCAGGGCACCGAGGCTGGAGGCAGTCAGACCCTTGCCGAGGGAAGAGGCGACACCCCCGGTGACGAAGATGTGCTTGGTCGTCGTGGATGTGGGCTGCATAGCCAAAGGGGGCTCCCGTGGTCGCGATCGTGAGGTGCGTACCGGCGTTCTCGTCCGGAGACTCCGGAGGTGCCGTCGCTGCGGTTCGGGGGCCTCGTCTGCGGTTGCGGACGACCACCGGTCCACGGGCTACCAGGGTATCAGCGCGGAGGGGAGACCGCTTCCGGCGACGTCCCGACCCTCCACCTCGCATGATCACCGCGAGTGTCCGCACACACACCCGTTCGGGTCGGACCGGTTGTCAAGACCGTCGCGCAGATCATCGGAGTGCGTCGTATCCTGCTCGGACACTTGCCCCGGGTGAGGTGACACGTTCGCAGGTTCCCACCACACGCCTTGCGACGACCTCTTGACCCGCAGTAATGCCCTACGGGGCGACATGGCCGTTCGACTGGAGACGCACGTGGCCGGGCGCATCGAGGATTACGCACTCATCGGAGACATGCAGACCGCCGCCCTGGTCTGCCGGGACGGCACAGTGGACTGGCTGTGCCTTCCCCGCTTCGATTCGCACGCCGTCTTCGCGGGACTGCTGGGTACCGAGGAGCACGGCTTCTGGCGCCTGGGTCCCGCGCGGGCGGACGGCACCGAACCGCAGGCCGCGGACCGCCGCCGCTATCGCGGTGATTCCCTCATCCTGGAATCGGAGTGGGACACGCCCCGCGGAACGGTCCGGGTGACCGACTTCATGCCGCCGCGCGACGGCGCGCCGCAGGTGATCCGGATCGTGGAGGGGATCAGCGGCCGGGTGCCGATGCGCTCCGAGCTGCGGATGCGGTTCAGCTACGGACGGGTCACCCCCTGGGTGCACAAGGTCGACGGCCGCACGGTCGCCGTCGCGGGCCCGGACTCCGTCTGGCTGGACACCGCCGCCGACACCTACGGCGAGAACCTGACGACGTACTCCGACTTCACGGTCGCGCCGGGCGACCGGATCGCGTTCACGATCAGCTGGCAGCTCTCGCACCGCGAGCCGCCGGGCCTGCCGGACCCGGAGGGTTCGCTGGACGCGACCGCGGACTTCTGGCGCGAGTGGGTCGAACAGTGCACGTACCACGGGCCCTACCGGGAGGCCGTGGTCCGTTCCCTGATCACCCTCAAGGCGCTGACGTACGCGCCGACCGGCGGCATCGTCGCCGCGCCGACCACCTCGCTGCCGGAGGACATCGGCGGGTCCCGCAACTGGGACTACCGCTACACCTGGCTGCGCGACGCCGCGATCACCCTCTCCTCGCTGCTGCGCACCGGCTACCGGGAGGAGGCCCGCGCCTGGCGCGAGTGGCTGCTGCGGGCGGTCGCGGGCGATCCGGAGAACCTGCAGATCATGTACGGGATCGCGGGCGAGCGCGAGCTGGGCGAGGCCGAGCTGGACTGGCTGCCCGGCTACGAGAACTCGGCCCCGGTCCGGGTCGGCAACGGCGCGGCGGGCCAGCTCCAGCTGGACGTGTACGGCGAGGTCACCGAGGCGCTCCACCTCGCCCACATGACCGGGCTGACCCGCAACGACTACGCGACCGGCCTCCAGCTCAAACTGATCGAGTACCTGGAGAAGCACTGGGACGAGCCGGACGAGGGCATCTGGGAGGTGCGCGGCCCGCGCCGCCACTTCGTCCACTCGAAGGTGATGGCCTGGGTCGCCGTCGACCGCACCATCAAGCTGATCGAGTCCGGGGACGCGGAGGGCCCGCTGGAGCGGTTGCGGGAGCTGCGCGACGAGATCCACCGGGACGTCTGCGAACGGGGCTACGACCCGGAGCGCAACACCTTCACCCAGTCCTACGGCTCGCGGGAGCTGGACGCCTCCCTGCTCCTGATCCCGCAGATGGGCTTCCTGCCGCCGGACGACAAGCGCGTGATCGGCACGATCGAGGCGATCCAGCGCGAGTTGTCCACCGAGGACGGCTTCGTGCTGCGCTACCCCACCGCGGGCGAGGACGCGGGCGTCGACGGCCTGGAGGGCGACGAGGGCGCGTTCCTGGCCTGCTCGTTCTGGCTGGCGGACGACCTGGCGATGATCGGCCGGGTCGACGAGGCGCGCCAGCTCTTCGAACGGCTGCTGGCCCTGCGCAACGACCTGGGCCTGCTCGCGGAGGAGTGGGACCCCCGGCTCCAGCGCCAGGTGGGCAACTTCCCCCAGGCGTTCAGCCACGTGCCGCTGATCGACACCGCGCTGCGGCTGACGGCGAGCGGGGCGTACGCCGGTTGAACCGGCGGTGACCGCCCGTACCGTCCCCTGTCCGGCCGGCCCCGGTGACGTTTACCGCGCGGCCGGCGGGGCGGGGGCCGGCCGTGCGGTCACCGGTCCGCGGGGCGGGTCTCGATGAGCGGCGGGTCCCGCCCGAGGAAGTTCCCTCAGTGCGGCGGGGCGACGGCCGTCCCGGTCACGACGGGGCGCTTCGACGGCAGCCCCCATTCGCTCCAGGACCCGTCGTACACGGCCGTGTCGTCGTAGCCCGCCAGCACGGCGCCGAGCGCCACGACGCACGCGGTGACGCCCGATCCACAGCTGAACAGCAGTCGCTCGCGCTCTCCGACGAGGGCGCTGAACATCGCGCGCAGTTCGTCCGCCGGGCGCATCAGGCCGTCGCGCCGGACCTCGTCGAAGGGCAGGTTGACCGCGCCCGGCATGTGCCCGGCGCGCAGTCCCGGCCGGGGCTCGGCGACCGTACCGGCGAACCGTTCCCGGGAACGGGCGTCGAGGACGGCCGCTCCGGGGTCGGACAGGGCCGCCGCCACCTCGGCGCCGTCGACGAACAGCTCCGGGCGCGGCCGGGCGGTGAAGTCGCCGCGGGCCACCGCGGGGCCGGATCGCGCGTCCTCCACCGGCAGTCCGGCGTCCGTCCAGGCGGGCAGACCGCCGTCGAGCACCGCGGCCCGGTCGAAGCCCATCGCGCGCAGCATCCACCAGGCGCGGGCGCTGGAGTAGATGCCCGCGCAGTCGTAGACGACGACGGTGTCGGTGTCGTGCACGCCCAGGGAGCGCAGTTCCTCGGTGAACCGGTCGGGGGCGGGCATCGTGTGGGGCAGGGGCCCGTCGTGGTCGGACAGCGCCCCGTCGATGTCGAAGGTCCTCGCGCCCGGGATCCGCAGCCGCGCCCCCCGGTGCGCGCCCACGGAGGCGTCGAGGACCACCAGGCCCGGCCGGTTCAGCCGCGGCCCCAGCCAGTCGGCTCCGACCAGCGGGCCGAAGGGTCCCGGCCCGCTGGTGCCCGCCGGTACGTCGTCGCCCACGTCTGCTCCTGGTCCGGGTCCCGATACGAGGGCCGCCCGGCCGGAACCGGGCGGCGGTCACAAGATCGCAGCGGTCCCCGCCCCTGTCAACAGCCTCCCCGGCCCCTCCCGTCCCCCGGCCATCCCCTCTGCCGTCCGGAACCGGGTACCTTCCTGAGCAGGGCGATCGCCCGTCCGATCCGAGTGGAAGCGCGAGGCCAGAGGCAGTGGAGACGCAAGGCGGAATCACCGTGCAGCGGGCCCTGGAGCTGCCGGGGCTGCGCAGCGGGCTCCCGGAGGTGGTGGCCGGCGCGGACCGGCTGAGCCGTACGGTGCGCTGGGTGCACGCGGGCGAGGTCCCCAACATCGCCTCGCTGCTCAAGGGCGGCGAGCTGCTGCTGACCACCGGTCTGGGGCTCGGCACCCGCCCCGCCGAGCAGCGGGCCTTCGTCCGCAGGCTCGCCGACCGCAAGATCGCCGCCCTGGTGGTCGAGCTCGGGCCGCGCTTCAGCAGGCTGCCCGCGTCGATAGTGGACGCCGCCCGCGCCGCGGGGCTGCCGCTGGTGCAGCTGCACCGCGAGGTGCCGTTCGTGACGGTGACCGAGGAGATCCACACCGAGATCGTCAACGGCCACTACGCCCTGCTGCGGCAGGCCGAGGACGTGCACCGCCGGTGCACGGAGGCGCTCCTCGGCGGTGGCGGGGTGCCCCAGGTGCTGGGCATCCTGGCGGACTTCACCGCCAACCCGGTCTTCCTGGAGACGGCGGACGGCCAGCTGCTGTACGCGGCGGGCCCGGGGTCCGGCACGGTCGGCGCCGATCCGCTCCAGGTGTGGGAGGGGATGCGCGGCGACCGGGCGGCCCGGGAGGCCCCGCCCACCGGTTCGGTGCTGGTGGACGTGCCGGGCGGCGGCCCCGGGACGGGTTCGGTACGGGCCCGGCTGGTGCTGCTGGCGGTGTCCGGGCCGTTGGTCACCGTGCATCGGATGGCGGCGGAGCGGGCGGCGGGGATCCTGGCCGTCGTGCTGATGCAGGCCCGGCAGGAGGAGGAGCTCGCGGCCCGCGGCCGGGGCGACTTCCTCACGGATCTCGCCGAGGGCCGGATCACCCCGGAGGACGCCCCGGCGCAGGCCCGCGTCCTGGGTTTCAAGCCGGGCGGCATACCGCTGCTGCCGGTCGTGATGCGGCTGGCGCCCGAGCTGTCCGTGTCGGGGAACTGGGCGTTGCTGGCGCGGGCGGTGCTGGAGGAGCTCGCGTCGGTGGGGGTACCGGTGCTGCTCGGTGTGCGCCCCGTGGAGGGCCGGGTGCCGGTGCTGCTCGGGCTGCGGTCCGAGACGGAGCGCACGGCGGTGGCGGACCGGGTCGCGGCGGCGCTGCGGGCGGGGGTGGAGCGGGCCGGTCTGGAGCGCGCCGGGTCGCATCCGCCGGTCGTGGTGGTGGGGGTGGCGGGCGGCTGGGCGGCGGCCGGCGCGGGGCTGCGGCACGCGGCGGAGACGGCGACGGCCGCGCACGGGCTCGGCGACCGGCCCTGGTACGACGCCCGGCGCCTCGACATCGACCTGCTGCTGTGGCGGTTGCGGGACCACCCGGACCTGGCGGCGTTCGTGGACCGGGCGATCGGTCCGCTGCGCGACCACGACCGCACCTCGCGTCCCCCGCTGCTGCCGACGCTGGAGACGTACCTGGCCCACGCGGGCCGCAAGGCGGAGACCGCGCGGGAGCTGCATCTGAACCGTCAGACCCTGTACAACCGGCTGGCCCGGATCGGTGAGCTGCTCGGCACCGATCTGGACGATCCGCAGGCGGTCCTGGCCCTGAGCCTGGCCCTGCGGGCCCGCCGCCACACCCCGTAGGGCCGGGCTCAGCGCCCCCGCGTCGCCAGCGGCTGGGTCAACTCGTCGTAGATGCTGAGCACTTGGGCGATGGTGTCGTCCTCGGTGGGCCAGGTCGCGGCCTGTACCGGCCCCGCCGCGGCCAGTTGCTCGCGCCGGTGCGGGTCGCAGAGCAGTCCGGACACCGCCCGCGCGAGCGCCTCGGGGTTCTCGCACGGTACGAGTTCCGCGGCGTCGCCGACGAGTTCGGGCACCCCGCCGACCGCGGTGGCGACCAGCGGCACACCGAGCCGCAGCGCCTCCTGGGCCAGCACCGAACGCGCCTCCCAGCTGCTGGACAGCACGGCCAGGTCGGCCATGGCCAGGAGCCCGGTGGGGTCCTCGTGATCGCCGACGATCCGGACGGACAGTTCCTCGTTCCTGATCCGGCGTTGCAGGGCGGCCCGCTCCCGCCCCTCGCCCGCGATGACCAGCAGCGGCGCGGGGTCGAGGTCGCACCACATCCGTGCGGCGTCGAGCAGGGTGCCGTACCCGTGATGCGGTACGAGGCTCCCGTACGACACGATCAACGGCCGCTCGACCACGCCGAGTTCGGCCCTCGCCTTGCCGGCCTCGTCGGGGTCCGGGGCGGGCCGGCGGGGTACGGGGGCGGAGACGGGGGCGAGCCTGGCGTCGCGCGCGCCCCGGCTCCGCGCCCGGTCGACCAGTTCCGACGTCGTACCGAGCACGACCGCGGCCGCGCGGGCGGCCCTTCGTTCCATCAGGCGCAGCAGTCGGGCGCGGGCGCCCTCGGCGAGGGCGCGGGCGTGCCAGGTGACGACCAGGGGGATGTCCAGGCCGCCGAGTGCGAGGGAGGCGCGCACGGCGGCGTGCAGGCCGTGCGCGTGGACCACGTCCGCCGTCGCGCAGGCGGCGCGCAGGGCGGCGACGGCGGCGGGATCGCTGCGTCGCGGCACGGGGGCGAAGAGGGCTCCCGTGCCGGAGTAGTCGTGGGCGCGGTCCAGTTCGGCGGGGGCGCAGACGGTGACGTGCACGCCCCTCGCCATCAGTCCCGCGGTCAGCGAACCGACGTGGGCGCTGCTGCCCGCGCTGCCGCCGCCCAGGACTTGGACCGTACGCAGCTGTGACACGTTGAATGGCTCCCGGGGGTCCCGAGTCGGCGGTGATTGCACCGCCAAGGATGCCAGTCCGTACGCACGTTCCGGCACGGTCGGGGCGCCGTTCCTGCCCACATCGCAACAACGGCACACGCCCTATCACCCTCACGGGTGAGAAAACGGCGCGCTATTGACCAGCTGTCAGGAAAGCGGGCCCCTCCGACGGGAGAAAACCCCTCTGTCAGCGCTCCGGCAGCGTCCGGGCGAGCCGGCTGATCCGGTCCCCGTGCACCGCCGCCACGACGAGCCCGGCCGCGTGGAGAACGAGCCCGGCCCGGCCCCCGGCCGCGACGACCGCGACCCCGAGAGCCGCCCCCAGGGCGTGGGCCCCGGCGTCCCCCATCATGGTCCGCTCCCCCAGGTCCTCGGCGACGAGCGCCGCCACGGCCCCCAGCGGTGCGGCGGTGAGCCCGCCGCGGCCCAGCCCCGGCGCGCCGAGGGCGAGCACGGTCGTGGCGGCGGCCGCGGGCCGCACGTCCATCAGGTTGACGAGGTGCGCGCCCCCGGCGATCACGACCGCGGCGAGCACCCGGTCGACGGGCCGTTCCCGGAGCAGCGCACCGGCCGCGAGCCCGGCCGCCCCGATCCCGAGGAGCTTCACCGCGCCGCCGGTCAGCTCGCCGTCGCGCAGCGCGCCCAGGTGGGCTCGGAAGCCGCGGCGCGGATCGCCCGCCCCCGCGAAGTCGTCGTACGCGCCGCAGCCGCCGGCCGCCAGCACGGCGAGCACGGCGGCACACCGGGTACGGGCCGGCAGGGGCAGCACCGCCGCTCCGGCCGCGGTACCGAGCACCGCGGCGGGTCCGGCGTACAGATCGACGGTCCGGCCCGCGTGGTTGACGCGCTGCCAGCGCCCGCGCGGCCGGGCCCGCAACGCCCGGTACACGCCCGTCGCGACGGCCGCCGAGACCGCGCCGGACACGGCCCCGCCGAATGTCACTCCCATGCGCGCCAGGCTACGCGGGGCGCCGCCGGGCACGACCGACGCGTACCCGGCACCGGCAGAACTCCGTGCGGGTGAAACTCCGCACGGAGGTGCCTCAGCCCTCCACCCGTGCCGCGGCCAGCAGTTCCTCCGCGTGGGCCCGCGCCGTCTGGGAGTCCTCCTGGCCCGCGAGCATCCGCGACAGCTCCCGCACCCGGTCCTCGCCCTCCAGGACCGTGACCCCGCTGCTGGTCACCGCCCCGTCGACGGTCTTCTCCACCAGCAGCTGCCGGTCCGCGAACGCCGCCACCTGCGGCAGGTGCGTGACGACGACGACCTGCGCGGACCTGGCGAGCTTGGCCAGCCGCCGCCCGACCTCGACCGCGGCCTTGCCGCCGACCCCCGCGTCGACCTCGTCGAAGAGATACGTGGGCACGGGGTCGGCGCCCGCGAAGACCACCTCGACGGCCAGCATCACCCGGGACAGCTCACCGCCCGAGGCCCCCTTGGCGATCGGCCGCGGCTGGGCCCCCGGGTGCGGGGCCAGCAGCAGTTCGACCTCGTCGGCGCCGGACGGCCCGTAGACCACGCTCCGGCCGTCGATCTCGATGCCGGACGCCTCGTCGGGCGCCTCGGTCTGCCGGATGGCGAAGGAGACCCGGGCGTGCGGCATGGCGAGCGAGGCCAGCTCCGCGGTCACGGCCTCGGCGAAGAGCTCCGCGGCCCGGTTGCGCGCGTCGGTCAACGACTGCCCCAGGACGGAGAGTTCGGCGCGCAGCGCGTCCCGCTCCGCCGTCAGCTCGCCGATGCGGTCGTCGTCGCCCTCCAGCTCGGTGAGCCGGGCGGCGCCCTCCCGGGCCCAGGCGAGCACCGCGGTGATGTCCTCGCCGTACTTCCGGGTGAGCGCGGTGAGCGCGGCGCGGCGCTCCTCGACCGCGGCGAGCCGCAACGGGTCCGCGTCCAACTGATCGGCGTACCCGGCCAGTTCGCCCGCCACGTCGGAGAGCAGGATCGAGATCTCGCCGATCCGGTCGGCGAGCGCCGCCAGCGCCGGGTCGTGGTTGCGCACCGCCTCCAGGGACCGGCCCGCCGCCGCGACCACGGTCGTCGCGTCGATGCCCTCGGGGTCCTCGGGGTTGCCCGCGAGCGCGGTGTGCGCGAGGGACGCCGCGGAGGCGAGCGCCTCGGCGTGGCCGAGCCGTTCCGCCTCGGCCGCCAGGTCGGCGTCCTCGCCGGCCAGGGGCTCGACCGCGGCGATCTCGTTCAGCCCGAAGCGCAGCAGATCCGCCTCCTGGGCGCGTTCCCGGGCCCGGGTGGTCAGCTCGTCGAGCTCGGTGGCAACGGCCCGCAGCCGCCGGTACGCCGCGGCGTACTCGGCGTGCGGCACGGCGACGCCGTCGCCCGCGTACCGGTCGAGCGCCTGCCGCTGCCTGGCCGGCTTGAGCAGCCCCTGCTGGTCGGTCTGGCCGTGCACCGCGACGAGTTCGTCGGCGAGTTCGGAGAGCACCCCGACCGGCACGGACCGGCCGCCGAGATGCGCCCGGGAGCGCCCCTCCGCGGAAACCGTGCGGCTGATCAGCAGCGCGCCGTCCTCGATCTCGGCCCCGGCCTCCTCGGCCCGCAGGGCGACGGCGTCGCCGTCGGACACCGTGATCCGGCCCTCGACGACGGCGGCCTTGGCCCCGATCCGTACCAGGGCCGGGTCGGCGCGCCCGCCGAGCAGCAGCCCCAGACTGGTGACGACCATGGTCTTGCCCGCGCCGGTCTCACCCGTCACCGCGGTGAAGCCGGGTGACAGCTCCACCACCGCGTCGTCGATGACTCCGAGCGACCGTATCCGCATCTCCTCCAACACGGAGACGACCTTACGAGGTCCGGGCCCCGATGTGCGACGGACCCCGCCTCCCTGCCCTCACTCTCCCGTGTGTACACGAAGGATTCGCAACACCTCCGGGGGAATGTCCGTCGCTCAGTGCGGTGCGCCCCGCCACCCCGAGACCGGCAGGGCGAACTTCGCGACCAGCCGGTCCGTGAACGAGGCGTGGTGCAGCCGGGCGAGCCGTACGGGCACCGCGCCGCGGCGCACCTCGACCCGCGCCCCGGCGGGCAGCTCCACGGTCCTGCGCCCGTCGCACCAGAGCACCCCGTGCGGGGTGTGCTGCTGGACCTCGACGGCCAGCACCGAGGTGGGCGAGGTCACCAGCGGCTTGGCGAACAGCGCGTGGGCGCTGATCGGCACCATCAGCAGCGCCTCGACCTCGGGCCACACCACGGGGCCGCCCGCCGAGAAGGCGTAGGCGGTCGATCCGGTCGGGGTGGCGCAGACGATCCCGTCGCAGCCGAACCCGGTCACGGGGCGGCCGTCGATCTCCAGGACGACCTCCAGCATCCGCTCGGGCGACACCTTCTGCACGGCCGCCTCGTTGAGCGCCCAGTCGGTGTGGACGACGTCGCCGTTGCTGTGCACGAGGACGTCGAGGGTCATGCGTTCCTCGACCTGGTAGGCCCGGGTGACGACCCGGTCGACGACCTTGTCCAGGTCGTCCCGCTCGGCCTCGGCGAGGAAGCCGACCCGGCCGAGGTTGACGCCGAGCATCGGCACCCCGGACGCGCGGGAGAACTCGGCGCCGCGCAGCAGCGTCCCGTCCCCGCCGAGCACGATCAGCAGTTCGCAGCCGTCCACGGCCCTGGGGGTGGTGTCCGTGACCGTCTCGACGGCCGGTGGCAGCGGCAGATCGGCCGCCTCGGTGGCCAGCACCCGCACGCCCAGGCCGTTGCGCAGCAGTCCCTGTACGACCAGTTCGGCACTGCGGATCGCGGCCGGGCGGCCGGTGTGTGCCAGAAGAAAAACGGTTCGTGCCGTGTTCGTCGTCATTCGTGCCGCATTCGTCGTCAACGAGGCCCCTCCGCCACTGCACGGTCGACATCCGCGGGATCCAGTTCAGGTGCTCCGGCCCGCAGCCAGAGAAAGTACTCGACGTTCCCCGACGGGCCCGGCAACGGGCTCGCCGTCACTCCCCGCACCCCGAGGCCCAGCTCCCAGGCCCGGCGCGCCACTTCCCGTACCGCCTCGGCCCGCAGTTCGGGACTGCGCACCACACCGCCGCTGCCGAGCCGTTCCTTGCCGACCTCGAACTGCGGCTTGACCATGAGGACCAGGTCCGCGTCGGGGGCGGCGCAGCGCGCCAGGGCGGGCAGGACCAGGCCCAGCGGGATGAACGACAGGTCGCCGACCACCAGGTCCACCGGCTGCCCGTCGATCGCCTCCAGCGTCAACTCCCGTACGTTGGTACGGTCCTTGACAGTGACGCGGTCGTCGGACTGGAGCGACCAGGCCAGCTGCCCGTAGCCGACGTCCACGGCCACGACATGACCGGCACCGGCCCGCAGGAGCACGTCGGTGAAGCCTCCGGTCGAGGCCCCGGCGTCCAGGGCCCGCCGCCCCTCGACCGCCAGCCCGAGGGGCACGAAGGCGGCGAGGGCGCCCGCCAGCTTGTGCCCGCCGCGCGAGACGTACTCGGGGTCGCTGTCGTCCTTGATGACGACGACGGCCGCGCTGGTCTCGACCTGGGTGGCGGGTTTGGTCGCGGTGTTCCCGCCGACGGTCACCCGCCCGGCGGCGATCAACTGGCTCGCGTGCTCGCGCGAGCGCGCGAGCTTTCGGCGTACCAGTTCGGCGTCGAGACGGCGACGTGCCACTCCTGCCACGTTCGGTTCAGCTCCTGTGGTCGTACGGGGGGACCGGCGCGAGCACGGGCCCGGCGTCCAGCGCGGTCAGCGTTTCGCGCAGTCCGCGGTGTACATCCTCGTACACCTCGACGTGTCCCTCCGTCGGGAGGTGGTCCGCGTCGGCGAGACGCTCCAGGCCGGCGTCCACCCCGGCGTCGCCGGTGGCGGTGCGCGGGACGCCGAGGGGGGCGGGCGCGGCCAAGTCGAGCGGCGCCCCCGCGCCGTCGGGGACCGGGTCCTCGCCGGACGGACCCCGCACCATGCCCCCGGACGCCGTCGGCACTGCGGTCGTCCCCTGTTCCGGCATCGAGTCGCTCATGCGGAAACGCTACCGCGAAGGGCTGGGGTACCGTCGTTCACGATGGCGACCATGGCTGAGTGCCGCAGCGCGCTCGACAGACTTTCCGACAACCTCGCGGGTGCCGACGGCGACGTGCGCGCCGCGGCGGCCCTCGACCGTTCGCTGAGCTGTCACATCAAGGACCTCGACGTCACGTTCACCGGCCGGCTGGCCGATGGCCGGATCCAGGTCCTGGACACGGTGGACGGTCCGCCCCGGGAGAAGGCCGAGATCCGGCTCGCGATGACCGGGGACGACCTGGTGGCGATGGTGGACGGCGACCTGAACTTCGCCAGGGCCTGGGGCTCGGGCCGGGTCCGGCTGGAAGCCGGCTTCCGGGACCTGCTGAAGCTCAGATCACTGCTGTAGTGGCGCACCGCTGCGATCCGGCGGGGCGGGGCCGGGAAGGGCCCGTACGCGGGCTCAGCCCCTGGCGACCGCCCCGGCCGCCTCCACCCCGCCGCGCGGCCTGCGCGCGGCGGGCACGACCAGCGGGGTCCCGGTCTCCGGATCGTCGATGACCTGGCACCGCAGCCCGAAGACCCGTTCCACCAGCTCCGCGGTGACGACCTCGCCCGGCGCCCCCTCGGCGACCACCTCGCCGTCGCGCATCGCGACGAGGTGAGTGGCGTACCGCGCGGCGTGGTTCAGGTCGTGCAGCACGGCCACCAGGGTGCGCCCCTGCGTCTCGTGCAGCTCCGCGCAGAGGTCGAGGACGTCGATCTGGTGCTGGATGTCGAGGTACGTCGTCGGCTCGTCGAGCAGCAGCAGGGGCGTCTGCTGGGCGAGCGCCATGGCGATCCACACCCGCTGCCGCTGCCCGCCGGACAGTTCGTCGACATGGCGGTCCGCCAGCGTGTCGACCCCCGTCGCCGCCATCGATTCCCCGACGACACGTTCGTCGTCCGGCGACCACTGGCGCAGCAGCCCCTGGTGCGGGTACCGGCCCCGCCCGACGAGGTCGGCGACGGTGATGCCGTCCGGCGCGATGGAGGACTGCGGCAGCAGCCCCAGCGTCCTGGCGACCTTCTTCGCCGGCATCGAGTGGATCGCCTGCCCGTCCAGGAGCACCCGCCCGCTCTCCGGCTTCAGCATCCGGGCCAGCGCCCGCAACAGGGTCGACTTGCCGCAGGCGTTGGGGCCGACGATCACCGTGAACGAGTTGTCGGGTATCTCGACCGACAGGTTCTCCGCGATGACCCGCCGGTCGTAGCCGAGGGTCACCGAGTCCGCGGTGAGGCGCTGCATGGTCGTACTCCCGGAGTCGGAGGCGGGCGGGTGCGAGGGGACTTCCTTCGCCCCCGGACGGAGGCCGGGCCGGACCCGGTTCCGCCTGTTCGGTGGGTCGCCGTCCGGACGGCGACCCACCGAACAAGGCAAAGTTAGGTTAGCCTACCCTCTGCCGAATCCAGACTCCGGACCGGCCCGCCGCCGTGCCCCGGGCCCCGCCGCGTTCGGGCTCCGGGCCGGCCCGCGCCCGATCCCGGTCTCCCGTCACAGCCCCAGCCGCGAGACCGCCTTGCCCGCGTCCAGTCCGCACGAGCCGTCCCCGGCGTGCGACCAGGCCGCCCCGCAGAGCGCCCGCAGCCCGTCGAGCGCGTCCCCGTCTCCCTCCAGCACCAGTTCGTCCCCGCGCGCCGACGCCGTCCAGTCCCCGCACACGAAGCCGCGGCCGGTCTCCGTCACTTCGGGCTGCCCGGTGAGCAGCCCCCGCAGGTCCGCGTCCACGTAGGTGGGGCGGTGCCTCGGCCCGGCGGCCACCAACTGCGCCGCGTCCGTCACCCCGGTGAGCACCAGCAGGGAGTCCACACCTCCGTTGAAGGCGCCCTCGATGTCCGTGTCCAGCCGGTCCCCGACCACCAGCGGGCGCTCGGCCCCGGTCCGCAGCACCGTCTCCCGGTGCATCGGCGGCAGCGGCTTCCCGGCGACCTGCGGTTCGGCCCCGGTGGCGATCCGTACGACCTCCACCGCCGCCCCGTTGCCCGGCGCGATGCCCCTGGCACCCGGAATCGTCAGGTCGGTGTTGGACGCGAACCACACCGCCCCGCGCGCGATCGCGTACGCGGCCTCGGCGAACCGCCCCCAGGCCATGTCCGGCCCGCCGTACCCCTGCGCCACCGCGACCGGTTCGTCGTCCGCGTACTCCACCGGCACCAGGCCCCGCTCCCGCAGCGCGACCCGCAGCCCCTCGCCGCCCACCACCAACACCCTGGACCCGGCGGGCAGTTGGTCGGCCATCAGCCGGGCCACCGCCTGCGCCGAGGTGATCACGTCGGTGGGTTCGGCCGGAATGCCCAGCTCGGTGAGGTGCTCGGCCACCGCCGCCGGGGTCCGCAGGGCGTTGTTGGTCACGTACGCCAGGTGCATCCCGCCGTCCCTCGCCGTGCCCAACGAGTCGACGGCGTGGACGATCGCCCGCCCGCCCGCGTACACCACTCCGTCGAGATCGAGCAGCGCCGTGTCGTACGCCTCGTACAACGCGGTGCTGCTCCCCTTCGGTGCGTTCCTGCTCACCTGACTCATCCGTCGCGCTCCTCGCTCCATGCTTCCGTCCGATCATCGCTCATCGCCCGTCGCTCACCGGAGCCGCCCGCATACGATGCAGAAATGAACACACCAAGTCCGGCCGACCAGGGGCTGCGCCTGATCCCGTTCCGTGGACTGCGATACGTCCCCGAACAGGTCGGCAGCCTCTCCGCGGTGACCTCACCGCCGTACGACGTCGTCGTTCGACCCGACGGGCTGCACCACTTGGAATCGGCGGATCCGCACAACATCGTCCGGCTGATCCTGCCCCAGGCCGACACCGCCGCCGCCCGCCACAAGCAGGCGGCCGAGACCCTGAACCGCTGGCTGTCCGAGGGTGTCCTCGCGCCCGACGCCGAGCCGGCCCTGTACGTCTACGAGCAGCGCGACGCGGAGATCCTGCAACGCGGCATCGTGGGCGCCCTCGAACTCTCCGCCCCCGCCGACGGCATCGTCCTGCCGCACGAGGACGTGATGTCCCATGTCGTCGAGGACCGGGCCGACCTGATGCGCACGACGGCCGCCCACCTCGAACCGCTGCTGCTCACCTATCGCAGCGACGACGGCGGTCCGGGCGCGACCGCCGTCATCGAGCGGACCGTGAACCGCCCCCCGCTCCTCGCCACCACCACCGAGGACGGCTTCCGCCACCGTCTCTGGGCGATCACCGATCCCGACGACCGGGCCGAGATCGACACCGACCTGGCACGGCACCAGGCCCTGATCGCCGACGGCCACCACCGCTGGGCCACGTATCTGCGGCTGCAGCAGGAGCACACCGGTCACGGCCCCTGGGACTTCGGCCTGGTCCTCCTGGTCGACACCGCCCGCTACCCGCTCCGGGTGCGCGCCATCCACCGGCTGCTGCGCCGCCTCCCGGTCGCCGACGCGCTCGCGGCGCTGGACGGCCTCTTCCGCGTCCGGCCCCTGGACGTGCCGCTCCCGCAGGCCCTGGAGGCGCTCGCGGAGGCCGCCGCGGAAGGCAACGCGTTCCTGCTCGCGGGCGACGGCGGGTTCCATCTCGTCGACCGCCCGGACGCCGCCCTGCTGGCCCGCACGGTGCCCGCCGACCGTCCGGCCGCCTGGCGGACCCTGGACGCGACGGTCCTGCACTCGGCCCTGCTCGACCAGGTCTGGCGCATCCCCGACGCCCCGGAGCACATCGCGTACATCCACGACACCGCGGCCGCCGTCGAACAGGCCGAACGCCTCGGCGCGACAGCGGTCCTGATGCATCCGGTACGGGAGGAAGTCGTCCGCGACCTCGCCCGGCAGGGCGTCACGATGCCCCGCAAGTCGACCTCCTTCGGCCCCAAGCCGGCCACCGGCCTCGTCCTGCGCAGCCTCGACCTCGGCTGACCCGCACCAACGACGGAGGGCGGCACCCCTTCCCGGGATGCCGCCCTCCGTCATGCCTCACGCCTGGGACGTGCCGTTCTCGTCCTCGGTCCCGGCCTTGTCGGCCGCACCGTCCGTGACGTCGGGCTTGCCGGTGTCCTCGTCCGCCTCATCGGCGTCCGCGTCCGCGTCGGCCGGGACGACGGTGTCGTCCTCGCCCTCGTCGTCACCGAGGGCGTCGACGAACTCGACGCCGTCCAGCTCCGCGAGCCGGTCCGAGGCATCCGTGGAACCGTCCTTGTCCGCCTCCAGCGCCTTGCCGAACCACTCGCGCGCCTCGTCCTCACGCCCTGCGGCCAGCAGCGCGTCGGCGTACGCGTAGCGCAGCCGCGCCGTCCACGGGTGCACGGCGCTCGACGCGAGTTCGGGGCTCTGCAGGGTGACGATGGCGGCGTCGAGCTGCCCCATGTCCCGGCGGGCCCCGGCCGCCACCAGCCGCATCTCGACCTGACCGGCCTTGTCGAGCTTCTGCACCTCGGGCTCGCCGGCCATGGCCATCGCCCGCTCGGGCCGCCCGAGTCCGCGCTCGCAGTCGGCCATGACGGGCCAGAGCTCCACGGAACCGGTCATCCGCTTCGCCGCCCGGAACTCCGCCAGCGCCTCGGAGTACTTCTGCGTCGCGTACGCGGCGAACCCGGCCGCCTCACGCACGGCGGCGACCCTGGAGGCCAGCCGCAGCGCGATCCGCGAGTACGCGTACGCCTGCTCGGGGTCCTCGTCGATCAGCCGGGCCACCATGACGAGGTTCCTGGAGACGTCCTCGGCCAGGGTCTTCGGCAGGCTCATCAGCTCCTGCCGCACGTCCTTGTCGATCTCGTCGCCGGTGACGTCCTCGGGGATCGGGAGCCGCTTGATGGGCTCGCGGTCCCGGTCGTCCCGCCGCTCGTACCCACCGCGGTCGTCACGCCCCCGGTAGCCGCCCCGGCCACCACGGTCGTCCCGCTGCCCGCGGTAACCCCCGCCCCGGCTGTCATCACGCCGGGGCCCACGGTCGCGGTCGTCGCGGCGGAAGCCGCCGCCGCGGTTGTCGTCGTCACGGCGCGGCCCACGCGGCCGGTCATCACGACGCTCGAACCCACGACCACCACGGTCGTCATCACGGCGCGGACCACGGAACCCACCACGGTCATCGTCCCGACGCGGACCACGGTCCCGGTCACGGTCGTCACGACGGAACCCGCCACCACGGTTGTCATCACGCCGGTCATCCCGACGGAACCCACCGCCACGGTTGTCGTCACGCCGGTCATCCCGACGGGGCCCACCGCCGTAGCCACCCCGGCTGTCGTCGCGGCGGAAGCCGCCACCGCGGTTGTCATCATCACGGCGCGGCCCACGCGGCCGGTCATCACGACGCTCGAACCCACGACCACCACGATCGTCATCACGGCGCGGACCACGGAACCCACCACGGTCATCGTCCCGACGCGGACCACGGAACCCACCACGGTCGTCATCACGGCGCGGACCACGGTCCCGGTCACGGTCGTCACGACGGAACCCGCCACCGCGGTTGTCGTCACGCCGGTCATCCCGACGGAACCCACCGCCGTAGCCACCCCGGCTGTCATCACGACGGGGCCCGCGATCCCGGTCATCACGCCGGAAGCCGCCACCGCGGTTGTCATCCCTACGGGGCCCGCCGGCCCGGTCGTCACGGCGACCGTTGAAGCCGCCCCGGTCACCACCGTCCCGGCGACGCGGCTCGCGCTCCGAACGATCGTCGGGAGAGTTGGT
Source organism: Streptomyces sp. NPDC002669 (assembly GCF_042889165.1). Lineage (NCBI taxonomy): Bacteria > Bacillati > Actinomycetota > Actinomycetes > Kitasatosporales > Streptomycetaceae > Streptomyces > Streptomyces sp. NPDC002669. The sequence continues at coordinate 164,891 of NZ_JBIAQQ010000023.1, forward strand.
GGACATCGGCGTGACTCCTGTCATCGGGTACTACAAGACATTCTGGCGCAGTCGGACATCCAACGCGCTCCGGAAAAACAAAAAGGACCCTTGGTCCCAGCGTGAACGCTGGGACCAAGGGTCCTTCAAAGATTGTTCGGCGGCGTCCTACTCTCCCACAGGGTCCCCCCTGCAGTACCATCGGCGCTGAAAGGCTTAGCTTCCGGGTTCGGAATGTAACCGGGC